>MFCP01000001.1 GCA_001776635.1 Candidatus Daviesbacteria bacterium RIFCSPHIGHO2_01_FULL_40_11
TTCTGGGTTCGCTTAGGGTGTGGAAATTATTGCTTGAATCTAGCTTCAGGCCAGCCTTAGTTTATAACTACCACTAGGGATTAGAACAAACTATAATTTACTTATGAGTTTATTAAAAGTTCCTCATATAAAACAATCTGCTGAAACGACATGTGGGGCTGCTGCTTTGTGCATGATTTATTGGTATCATGGCTTAAAACACCAAAGCGAAGATAAAATATGGGTAAGGTTGAAGGAGACTAGAAAATTAAATCCAAATGAAGAATTTATTCCTACAGCCAAACTAGCTTATGATGCCAAAAGTAATGGTCTTCATTATATATTTGGCCAAGCCGTATGGGATGATACAAAAAAAGTACTTAGACTTCTGGAAGAGTTTTTAAGAATTGATGTACCCATTATAGTATGCCAGAGATTCAAAGATGATCAGTTAATTGGACATTTCAGAATAGTAATAGGTATAGAGGGAAACAATATAATCTTAACCGATTCTGAATTGGATAAACCTGAATCTAAAATGAATATAGATGAATTTATTTCAAAATGGCAAAAATGTAGCGATGAAGTTGTTGGTGGGCAATTTGTTGCGATATTAAATGATGATCAGATAAAAAAGCTAAAAAATATACCTGTATATAAATTCAACGCAGATATTAAAGATTTTGAAGCAGGTAATCTAAACTTTGAACCATAGATTAGCCTTTCCTAACAGTTTAATCTATATTAATAAGTACCGCGTACGGGAGTCGAACCCGTGATTTTCGGGATGAAAGCCCGATGTCCTAGGCCACTAGACGAACGCGGCTGATCTTAAAATTATACTTGAATTGGGCTTTCTACTCAAGCTGGGTTTCAAAAATTAAACATTTGGGGTACTTCAATACTGCATGCTTGTAGCTAACTTACTCACTTACCGACCCTTCTTAAATCTTTTATACGATCTCAAGTCTAAAAAAACGTCAATAATTATTAAACTTATTACCAACAAAAATATTATGGCCATATCAATAGATTCTTTATGCGAATAATAGCTTAAGGATTTAAGAGAAAAATGCAAAAAAGGTAAGAAATTTGTAGGAACCTCTCTCGTGTGGCCTCTTATCAAATATTAAGTCGGACAACAACAGTTGTCCAATATGGTTCCTGGTCTGCTAAAGAAGCTTCTTCATTATCTTTAAATATTTCCTCTTTACTCTCCCAATCGGTTAAATACTCCTCTGCACGCCAATCTAAAGGGGTTATACCCAATACAGATCTTGGACTAAAATTTCCATATCTCGGACCCCAAGTTCTATTATGACTGTGCTTTCTTTTAGTAATCCCATCTCCCGAAGGAACCTGCTGAGTAACTATCCCAAAACGTATAAATTTATTAACTCGTTCTCTTATTTCTTGAGTCGACTTATGAACAAATGTATATCCCAGCCTTCGAAGAGCTTGCCGCTCTGCTACACCTTCACCATCCCATAAAGGCAAACCCGCAGCTGAAAGAGGGCAATATTCGTCTTGTCTTTCTGTCTGCTCTAAAATTGCAAAGCCGCGTGCAAGTTCGCGTTTAGTCTGACGATCAAGAGCTTCAATCATGTATAGTATATTATTGTAAGTTTTTGTGCCTGTCAATGGCTAGTTAATATACCCATGCTCCTTTAGCCAGGGGAAAATTGTCCTTTGGGCAATAAGTGAAAGTTGTTTCTTATCCGATTTGGTATCAAACCAGCCGATTTCTACCACCTCAGAGGTGGGTCTTGGATTACCCTTCAGCTCTCCTTCGTACATCCTAATGTTTACCAAGGCTCCGTCTTTACCATGCGCCACATCCTGAAAAGTTGCCAAAAATTTTATTGAAGATTCATCTATATCACACCCAATTTCTTCCATAACCTCCCTTTTTAGACAATCTAAATCCGATTCCCCTTCTTCCAGTTTCCCTCCTAAAGTATAAAACACCTCTTTCTGCTTTTTAGTCCTAACTTGCAGTAATTTTTTAGTGCGTTCACCGCGCGAGTCTATCTCATTTTTAAATACTGCCAAAGCTACTTTTTTAATCACCTGCATAGGCCTTTAAGTATAACTTGTTGTTTGCCTTTTGACAAAACATAGGCTTTACCATATACTCGTTAAGTAAATGGCAAACTCATCTGGCAATCCTTCAGCTGATTGGATTAGCCCGGCTGATATAGGCATAATAGGATTTGGGATTGTCGGTCAAGCATTAGCTTACGGCTTTTCTCAACCGGAAATCCAAAGCAAATACAACATTAAATACTACGATAAGTTCAAGGAAAGCACTCCGCTAAAAAGGGTCGTCGAGGAGAGTGAATTTATTTTTATCTGCCTTCCTACCCCGATGAAAGAAGACGAATCGGGAATTGATCTTTCAATAATTGAAGATACCATCGCCCAGATTGCACCGTTAACAAATAATACCGATAAAATTATCATTATTAAATCAACTATTGTTCCCGGTACCACTAAAAAGTTTGAGCAAAAATATCCTAAAACTAATTTTGCCTTTAATCCGGAATTTTTGACCGAGGCCAATTATTTACAAGATTTTGTTAGCGCCGATCGTACCGTAGTTGGGGCAAATAACGACCTGATTTCAAGAAGAGTAATCGCCCTTTTTAGACAAAGATTCCCTTCGCAAAAGATTTTTCAAACAGATACCACTACCGCCGAGATGGTTAAATACATGGCCAATGCCTTTTTATCTACCAAAGTAATGTTTGCTAATGAAATGTTTGATATCTGTCAAACCTTAGGCATCAAATATGAAGAGGTTAAGTCTATGGTTGCGGCAGACAAAAGAATCGGCGGGAGTCATATGGATGTGACAACTGCGAGAGGTTTCGGAGGGAAATGTTTCCCGAAAGATATAGTGGCTCTGATTGGACGGGCCAAAAACCTAGGAGTTGAGCCTAAGCTTTTAGAAACAGTCTGGTCCATAAATAAAAAAATCCGGCAGGTACACGATTGGGAAGAAATTCCTTTTGCGGTAGAAGGAAACCACACTAAGAAGTAATATTCCTAATTAACTCCACCCTCGGAGTTTCTTTTGAATCAGCAAAATCCACTGACACGAAATCCAACCGGTATTCCCTCTCTCCCCACTTAATTTTTTGAACATAGAACCGGGCAGTTTTCAGTAATGCTCTTATTTTCCAGGTTGTCATAGATTCTTTGGGTAAACCGAAATCATGGGACCAACGTGTTTTAACTTCCACAAAAACCAAAGCGCCACCATCCTTTGCCACGATATCTATTTCCCCGCCTCTTATTCGGTAATTTCTTTCCAGAATTTTATAGCCTTGCTTTTTCAAGAACTTGCAAGCCAAATCCTCACCGTAATTACCGGTTTGTAAGTTTGTCATCAAATTCAGAATGACAGATTAGAGGAATTTCTGCAAATCAAATGATCTCCTATGAATCCTCGAGAGTCCGTATTCCCTGATTGCCTCCTGATGAAACTTTGTCCCATATCCCTTATTCTTGGCAAAACCATATTTGGGATATTTCTTATGTAACTTTCTCATCAATTTATCCCTATACACTTTAGCAATAATTGAGGCAGCGGAAATGGAGGCGCATATTTTATCTCCGTCCTTAACAGCTTTTTGTCTTTTTCTGTTTATATGTTTAACGTAAAAAGCGTCTATAAGGATAAAGTCAGGGGATTTTTCCAAGGATTTGATGGCCTTTCTAAACGCCATCTGGGTGGCTTTACCAATCCCTACCTTATTTATAACAGCAACACCTATTTCTGCTATAGACCAGACCATGGCCTGCTCTTTAATGACCCCGACCAACCTCTCCCTTTGCCTTGGCTTTAAAAATTTTGAATCTGCCAAACCGTCTATCGGTTGAAAATTCATGCCCCGTCTGTGACGGGGTGAAGGAAAAATTACTGCTCCCACAACAACAGGCCCGGCAAACGAACCTCTCCCTACTTCATCAAGACCACAGATATAGGAGCAACCAGATTTCCAGAGAGTTTTTTCAATATCCAGAGTAGGCGTAATCACCTTTTATACTCTGACAGCACTTTTACCAGTCAAATCCCTTAAATAATAAAGTTTACTTCTCCTAACCTTCCCTGCTTTTTTCTTGACTTCAATCTTGACAATAGAATTGGAATTTAGTGGCCAAGTCCGTTCAACTCCAATCCCTCCCACACCTATCTTACGGACAGTAAAAGTCTTGTTTTCTCCCCTACCCCGCAGTCTAATCAAAATCCCCTCATATACCTGGATACGGCTTTTCGTCCCTTCCACTACTTTACTGTGGATCTTGACAATATCCCCAATATGTATATTTTGTTCGCCAACTTTTGTAGAAATCATGAGAGGAATATTAACATAATTTAGCTTAACTTAAAAGCCCCATCACCCAGAATCTCCTTAATCCTTTCCTCCAAACCGGAATCGGGGTTTATGGAAAATGGCAAATTCATTTTCTTTAACTCCCCGCCGCTATGCAAAAGCAAGGCTACCGGAACCGGCCCCGGAAACTCCCTTAAGATCCTATTTATATTTTGTAGTACCGATACATCTGAACCCTTAGGAATCATTATTTCCACCGTTGGGGTACTCTCCAAAAAAACTTCAGTAGTATCTTTAGTATTCTCTGCAGCGGTATTCGGATCAAATATGCTAATCTTTTCAACAATTAAAGAAAGCTCTTCTTCCCTTTTTTCCGCTCGTCCCAGGATAAAAACTACCTCGTCTGTCATCAAAAACTCTTTGCTGGTTTCATAAGTTTTGGGGAATACCACCACTTCCACGCTGGAAATACCGTCTGATATCTTAATAAAAGCCATCTCTTTTGCCGATTTCTTGGTCATCACTCTCTTAACAGCAGTTATCACCCCTCCTAATTTCAAAGTTTTCCCAATATGTTCATCTCCCAAATCAGAGAGTTTAACTGAAACAAACTTCGACAAAAGCTGCAGCGAGGAAAGGTATGGTGGCTCATGCAAATAAAAACCCAATAGTTCTTTCTCGAAAATCAGTAACTGTTCCAAAGGCAATTCTGAAACTTGAGGTAATTTTATAACCAAATCGCCTTTATCCTCTTCGCTATCAAATAAGGAAACCTGACCGCTTAATTTATTTCTACTCTGCTGATGAGATTGCTCAAGACAAACATCCAGAATTAAAAGCTGAGCCGCCCGAGAACCCAAATGATCCAACGCTCCGGCTTTTATTAAACTTTCCAAAGTTTTTCTGTTAACTAAACGGTTATCTACCCGTGAGCAAAGGTCTGATAAAGATACAAACTCGCCATCTTCCCTGGCAACAAGTATGGATTCAATAGCAGAAATTCCCACATTTTTAATAGCAGATAACCCGAATCTGATTCCCTGCTTGACTTCGCTTTCACCCACCGATAAACTCCGTTCCAAATCCGCCTGGGTTAACTCCTTAAGTTTTTCCAAAGAAAAACCAATTCCGGATTTATTGATATCCGGCGGCAGTACCACTATCTCCAACCTTTTACATTCTTCAATGGCTGAGGCAATTTTATCACTGTCTTCTGATTCGGCTGTTAAGAGTGCTGCCATAAACTCAACCGGAAAGATTGCCTTCATGTAGGCTGTTTGATAAGCAATCATGGCATAAGAGGCAGCATGCGCCTTACCAAATCCATAAGCTGCAAAAGGGGCTATCAGGGAAAATAATTCTTCTGCCCTTTGCCTTCTCATTCCTCTTGTAACACAACCTTCTATAAACTTACCCTTTTGCTTGGCCATTTCTACCGGGTTTTTCTTACCCATGGCCTTTCTAAATTTATCCGCCTCCTCCCAAGTGTATCCGGCAATATTAACGGCAGTTAAAATCACATCGTCTTGATAGACCAAAAGCCCTAATGATGCTTCTGTATATTGTTTCATGCGAGGGTCAAAAAACTTCACCTTTCGAGGGTCGTGTTTCCGGGCAATATATTCAGGTATTACGCTCATGGGACCAGGCCGGTACAGCGCCACCATGGCTTGGATATCTAAAACACTGGTAGGCCTCAGCTCCGTCACGTATCTGGTCATTCCCGATCCCTCGAGCTGAAATATCCCCATTGTTTCTCCTTTTGCCAAAAGCTCAAATGCTTTCTTGTTGTCAAGTGGAATTTTATTTAAATCGACACTAATCCCCCTATTCTCTATAACAAATTCCACCGCCTTACCCAAAATAGAGAGATTCCTAATCCCCAAAAGATCCATCTTAACTAAACCAATTCCACCATACTCATCAACCAAAGAAAACATGTCGTACTGGGAAACTAACTTTTCTCCCTTAGATTCTTTTTGAAGAGGAGTAAAATTAGTTATCTCTTCAGGAGCAATCACCAACCCCGCAGCATGAACCGAAGCGTGGCGAACAGTTCCTTCGATTTTAACGGCCAGATCCAATAATTTTTTTATTTGAGGATTAGTTTTATAAAGATCGGTTAGTTCCGGTACATCTTTGATTGTCTCTCCCAAGGGCTTATGAAATCCCTGATGGGGAGGCGGAATCAACTTTGCGATTCTGTCAACCTCTCCATAAGACAACCCCAAAACCCTACCAACATCTCTTATGGCAGCTCTTCCCATCATTGTTCCAAAAGTAACTATATGGGCAACTCTTCCTTCTCCATACTTTTTCATCACATAATCTATCACCTCATCACGCCTATCATCTGCAATATCCACATCTATATCAGGTAATGACGGTCTATGTACTGTTAAGAATCGCTCAAACGGTAGCAGGTAATCCAAGGGATTTAAATTGGTTACTCCCAGACAATATAAAACCATTGATGCTGCCGCAGAACCCCTGGTATTGGTAATTATCCCCCGCTGGTGCGCCCAGTCCATAAAATCCGCCACCACCAAAAAGTAATCCGCATATTTCTTTTTCTCAATTACCCCCAACTCATACTCCAAACGTTCCTTGATTTTACCTGTCATTTTCAATTTTTCTTCTGCCCGTTTGTAAGTAACTTCCCTCAAATACTCCATTGAAGATTTTCCCTCAGGAGTTTCAAACACAGGAAACCGCGCCACACCCAAAGGAATTTCTAAATCTACCAGATCTGCAACTTTTGCAGTATTCTCCAGAGCCTGTGGAAGGTCTTTGAAATTTTCCTCCATATCCTCTGGTGACTTTAAGAAGTAGTCAGGAGTATCAACCATTCTTAACCTGTCTACTTCGGACAGGAACTTTCCAGTTTGGATACAGAGTAGAGCATCTTGCGCTTCTGCATCTTCTTTGTTCACATAATGATAGTCATTTGTAGCCACAATCGGCACCCCAAGTTTAAAAGAGAGTTCTTTAACATTTTCATATGTCTGATTCTGAATATCCAAAAGTTCTTGTAGGTCTTTTCTTATCATCTCGTCTGTGGCCAAGTCCAGTGACTGCTGGTATGGATGATTTTGCACTTCCAGATAAAAATTACCTTCACCAAATATATCTAGGTAACTTTTTATGACCTCCTCCGGTTTTTTGGGGTCTTTGGAACTTAGTGATCTGACAAACTCTCCGGAAGGACAGCCCGAAAGGGCAATCAATCCTTCGTGAAACTCCTTGAGGAGTGTTTTGTCCACCCTTGGTCGGTAGTAATATCCTTCGGTGTGCGCGACGGAGGTAAGCTTCATTAAATTAAGATAACCTTCGTAGTTTTTTGCCAAAACCGTTAAATGAAACGGTTCGCTATCGACCTTTCCCTCTTTATCTTTATAAGATCTTTTGGCTACATACATTTCAACTCCTACAATCGGTTTTATCCCCGCTTCTCTGCAGGCTTTATAAAATTCTATTGCTCCATACATAACGCCGTGATCTGTTATAGCTAGCGCGTCCATCCCGAGTGCTTTTACGGTTTTAATAAGCTGAGGAATCTTTGACAATCCATCAAGAAGAGAATATTCACTGTGACCGTGAAGATGAACAAATCGACTCATATAATCTTTCCTCTGTCATGAGTCGTCCTGAGCGTTAGCGAAGGATCTAATGACAACTGCTATTTTACCAGCCCCAAGAATATAAATTTCAAGTGGCAATTTCACAAAATAGCACGGAAGTTAGCGTAGCTTCTCTTTTAAAATTTCTCGGATTTTATTAGGATTAACTTTTCCTCCGGTTTTTCTCATTATTGCACCAATGAGCACTTGAATAACTGTTACCTTACCTTTCTTGTAAACTCCCACCATCGCCGGATTTTCTGAAATTACCTCATCCGCCAACTCCCCTAATTCCCCCATATTTTCTATTACCCCAACTTTTTTCCCTTTTAATTCCTCAATGATCTGTGTTGGAAGTACAACACTTATATTGGGTTTCTTGTTAACTATGTAATTTGCTACTGCTTTTGCATCAACCCCATGTTTCTTCCCATGCTCCACTGTTACCTCAAAAAACTCTGCCAGCTCTGTTAATTCCGTAAGTATTTCTGCGTCGCTTTTTTTCACCCCATATTCCTCAATAAATCTATTTTGTTTGTCCCATGACAATTCCGGTAAACTTTTTCTGATTTTTCCGATCTCATCTGATTTCATCCGAATTTCTGGCAAGTCCGGTTCGGGAAAATAACGATAATCATGAGCCTCTTCTTTGCTTCTTTGTAAATATGTAGACTTTTTGTCCTCGTCCCAACCCCTGGTTTCTTGCTTGAGGGTCCAACCCTCCTCTAGCTCTTTGATTTGTCGTTTAATTTCATATTCAATTGCCGCCACCATAAACCTAAAACTGTTAATATTTTTAAGTTCTACCCGGTAACCCGGTAATTCTTTTTGGCCCACCGGACGAACGGAAACATTCGCTTCCAATCTCATATCTCCCCGCTCCATATCTGCATTAGAAACCCCTAAATAACGGAAAAGCCGCTGAAGCTTCTTGGCATAATTCCTAACTGTATCAACATCATGAAAATCCGGCTCAGTCACAATTTCCACCAAAGGTACTCCGCTTCTGTTGAAGTCTATTAATGTCACACCTCCGCTGTGGGTTAACTTCCCTGTATCTTCCTCCTGATGAACTCTATTTATCCTTATTTTTCTCTTGTTTCCATCTCCATCATCTACCTCAATCCAACCATTCACACAAAGCGGCCAACGGTATTGGGAAATTTGGTAACCTTTAGGAAGATCCGGATAAAAATAATTTTTTCTTTCAAAAAGTGATTTTTCGGAAACGGTACAATTTAAGGCCAAACCGATTTTTATACAATCTTCAATGGCAACTTTGTTAATATAGGGCAAAGCGCCCGGGAGCCCTAAGCAAATAGGACATGTATGAGTATTCGGCTCTCTGCCAAAATAATCTGCAGAACATCTGCAGAACATCTTGGATTTAGTATTGAGCTCTACATGCATCTCTAAACCAATGACTGGTTCGTATTTTTGATTAGACATATAACCTCCTAGAGACAGCGAAGTCATAAGTGAACAAAAAATGTTGTTGGTTTTGTGTAATCTTTCTTAATGATTTGAAACTAATGGCAGACACAAAACAAACACAAGTGAGCAAGTCTCTACAGTGCGAACGATTTTTTGTACTGTGACGAGCTAGTCTCATAAACTGGGCTTCTCCTTATGCCACTCAGTTGCTTGTTCATATACGAAACCCGCTCTTAAAATAGTTTCTTCATCCCATTGTTTGCCTAAAATTTGCAGACCTACAGGAAGTCCCTCAGAAAACCCACAAGGAACAGATAGTCCAGGAATCCCGGCCAAATTGGCAGATATTGTATAGATATCGGAAAGATACATCTTTAACGGATTATCAACTTTATCTCCCAAATTCCATGCTGTGGTGGGGGAGACCGGACCCACGATCACATCAACTTTCTCAAAGGCTTTCTCAAAATCTTGCTTAACTAAAGTCCTCACTCTGGCTGCCTTGGCATAATAATCATCATAGTAACCGGACGATAAACTATATGTTCCTAACATAATTCTCCGTTTTACTTCCTCACCAAAATTATCTCTTGTTCCTCCATATCTGATTCCATCAAACCTAGCATAGTTAGAGGATATTTCCGAAGGAACTAAAATATAGTAAGCTGCCACAGCATATTCACTATTTGGCAAACTGACCTCTATAATTTCTGCTCCCAGCTCTTCCAGTTTCTTTATTGCCTCTTTAACTACTCTTTCTACTCCCTTATCCAGTCCTGCCCCAAAATACTCCTTTGGTAGTCCTATTTTTAATCCCTTAATCTTAGCTTCCAACACCTGGGATTGAAATGTAAACTTTTCTTTTCTGCAATTCGAGTCATATTCGTCCCCTCCGCTTATCCAATCCAAAACCAACCTGGCATCAGCCACCGATTTTGTCATTGGTCCGATCTGATCAAAAGAGGAAGCCATAGCAATTGTTCCATACCGGGAAACCCTACCGTAACTTGGCTTAAGCCCTACCATTCCACACAAAGAAGCCGGCTGCCTGATTGACCCACCTGTATCAGTTCCCAATGCAAAAGCGCAAAGGTCAGCTGCCACAGCTGCAGCGGAACCACTGGATGAACCACCGGGTACCTTATTTAAATTCCAGGGATTTCTGGTGGTACCAAATGCGGAATTTTCTCCGGATGATCCCATGGTGAATTCATCACAATTAGTCTTTCCAATAACACTTACACCTTGCTCCAAAAGTTTATTGATAACGGTAGCATTATATGGAGGAATAAAATTACTCAATATTTTTGACCCGGCTGTAGTCTTTATTCCTTTGGTCAAAATAGCATCTTTAATTGCCGCAGGAATCCCTCGAGAATTCTTTTTGATTTCTAAAAAAGAATTTATTTTCGGGTTAATTATTGCTATCTTCTTTATGTAAGCCTCATTTAGTTCTTTTTCCGAAAAATCTTTTCTTTTCAGAGCTTCTAAGGTTTGTGTTAACGTTAATTTTGTTATATCCATATTTATTCCTTTTCAAACACTCCTTTTGTCTCAAACATGTCATTTTTTTTCTTTGGCGCGTTTGACAATACTTCTTCTTGAGATAAACATGCATCGGTTGTGTCTTCACGAAATACATTATTCTGTCCGGTGACATTAAAAGTAGGTTCTACATCTGATGTGTCAACTTGATTAAGCTGTTCCACATAGTCCAAAATTTTGGAGATAGTTTGGGAATATTTCTCTTCTTCCTCATCGGTCAGTGGCAAATCGGCTAACCTAGCTACATGTTTGACCTGATCTCTGGTTAACTTCATAGAAGGATTATACTGCGTTTAAACTTTCTCCGTCTTCGTCGAGACTTCGCCGGACAAGCCTCCCATTTCGCGAAGAGCTTTAACGCGCACTTCTATTGAGGGGTGAGTATTAAAAAGGTTGGAAAGCCAGGCCTTTGCTTCCTGACCCTTTAGAGGATTTACTATATACAAATGCGCTGTGCCCCTGTTGGCAACCTCCAGCGGTTCTTTATCGGAGGATATCTTAAGTAGTGCACTTGCCAACCCTTCCGGATATCTGGTTAACAATACTCCGGAAGCATCGGCCAAAAGCTCCCGACGCCTTGAGACTACCAGCTGAATCAAAGTGGCCACAATTGGGGCCAAAATAGCTGCTACTATTGCCAGCACCAGAAAGATAGTATTCCCCCGGCTATCCCGATCGTCCCGCCCTCCATACCACATACTCCGTAAGAAAAAGTCCGCCAGTAGCGCAATCGTGCCTACCAAAACCGAAACTACACCCATAAGTAAAGTATCTCTATTCCCGACATGGGACAGTTCATGGGCTGCCACCCCTTCCAACTCCTGTTTATCTAGCTTTTGTAAAATTCCCTTGGTAAAAGCTATGGCAGCATGTTTAGGACTTCTGCCAGTCGCAAAAGCGTTAGTGGCCGTATCATCAATTATGTAAATTTTCGGTAAAGGTAAACCGGCTGCTATGCATAAATTTTCCACCAGTCGGTATATTTCGGGATTGTCTTTTTTCTCGATTCGTTTGGCCCCAGAAATCCCCAAAACAATTTTATCAGACCAGTAATATGAAACAAAATTCATTATGCCGGCCAAAATAAGAACCATCCCAAATATCCCCAGTCCTCCGGTTTGTCCATACCCAAAACCCTGGGCCAGAACATATATTACCCCAACAGTGAATAGGCTGAAAAGGAACATTATCAACCAAGTCTTAAAAATATTCCCGGAAACATGATCCCAAGCAGTATTTATTTGTGCCATAATATGCTCATTTTAGCACAATGGAGATTAAAATTTAACTTCTACGTCTTTCTTCTCTTCTTCGGTGGCTTTAAAGAAATCTTCTTTCTTAAACCCAAACATTTGCCCCACCCAGGCTGAAGGAACTGTTTCTAAATTATTATTTAAATCCAAAACATTGGTGTTATAAAATTGCCGGGAAGCTGCAACCTTTGTTTCTGTATCTGAAATCTCATCCTGCAAGGCTTTAAAATTCTCCGAAGCTCGAAGCTGAGGATAATTTTCTGCCACCGCAAACAAGGATTTTAAAGCTCCGGTTAGCATATTATCAGCCTCCGCAGCTTCATGAGGATTTTTAGCACCCATTAAGGCGGTTCTTGCCTTGGTTACTTCCTCCAAAACACCCTTTTCATGCTTTGCATAACCTTTAACAGTCTCAATTAAATTAGGAATCAAGGAAGACCTACGCTTTAGCTGAACATCAATCTGTGACCAGGCCTCACGAACGCGATTGCGCAAAGTAACCAGTGAATTATATGTGACAAGAAGCCATAAAACTATTAAAACTACCGCTCCAACTGCAATGTAGGTTATCATGGTTACACTATTTAATCTATCTTAAACCATTTTGCAAAATCTGTCCAGTCCCAAGCATTAACAACATCTTCTCTTTCTACCCAACCTCTGCGAGCAACAGCTACCCCAAATCTCATATTTTCCATTTGAGAAATCTCGTGCGCATCCGTGTCAATGGTAAACTTAACACCAAACTTCAAAGCCACTCTCACTAGATCGTCTCTCAAATCTAGCCTGTTTGGATAGGCATTAATCTCCAAAATCTTATTATTTTTGGCTGCAATTTTAAAAATTTCTTCCCAATTTGCTTCTGATGACTCCCGCTCGTTAAGCAACCTGTTGGTAGGATGAGAAATTATATCTACGTAAGGATTGTTTAATGCCGACATCAACCTGTTTGTAATCTCTTCTTTTGAACCTCTATGGCCGGAATGAATACCGGCAATGCAATAATCAAGTGTCGCCAAGGCCGCATCAGGTACAGACAGCGTGCCATCTCCCAAAATGTCTATTTCGAGACTATTCAGTACTCGAATACTTTTTGTCTTCGATTTTAAATTCTGAATAAATTTTGTCCTCTTTTGTACCCATTTGATAATATCTTCCTGGCTCACCATACTAAAACCCGGAGGATGATCAGAAATTCCGATAAACTCATAACCTGAGCTTTGTGCCTTTTCCACTATTTTCTCAATACTGTCTGCTCCCGGGCCGTGAGAAGGATGCGTAATCGGATAATTTGAATGTGTATGTAAATCACCCCTGATATCTTTCAGTTCAACCAGATGCGGCAGTTTGTGTTCCAAGGCAATCTCGATTTCGCCGGTATCTTCTCTTGTCTCCGGCGGGGGAGTCTGCATCCCCAATAATTTATATAAATCTTCTTCTTTCTCACAATGAATTACCTCTTCGCTTTGAACTTTCTTAACTCCATATTCAGATAAAGAGAGCTTCTTCTTATTAG
>MFCP01000002.1:0-1372 GCA_001776635.1 Candidatus Daviesbacteria bacterium RIFCSPHIGHO2_01_FULL_40_11
AGTAAGACTGGCTCAGGGTTTATCGGTAGATGAGATTCAAGAGATAGAATTGGCAGAAGGTTTGTATGCTCTGGACTCAGCTGCACAGTTGGCTCGTATGCGTGAGGTTGATGTTCCCATAATATTTGGACTTGATGATGTAGTGCACAAGCGTAAAACCATAGAGGAAGGCATAAGACAGCTTGTGGGTAGACAGTCGGCAAGAGAACACTTAGGCAATCATGGTTTAGGATTCCATCTGGCTAGGTTAACAACGAGAATGTTACATAATTTGGGATTTAATTCTTCACGCAACAGTTCTTAAATTAACTATTGCATTTATATTGGGATTATTGTATATTTTATATATTCCAGCTTAAGGGCTGGATTTTATTACCCAGGTCGGGTAGAATACTAATATGGCAGATCAGAAAAAATTTGATAGAAGCAAACCGCACGTTAATGTGGGAACCATGGGTCATGTTGACCACGGTAAAACCACTCTAACTGCTGCAATCACCAAAGTTTTGGCCAGCAAAGGTATGGCTGAAGCGAGATCCGTTGATCAAATTGACAATGCTCCGGAAGAAAAAGCCCGCGGTATTACTATTAATATATCTCATCAAGAATACGAAACCGAAAAAAGGCATTATGCCCATATCGACATGCCTGGTCATGCCGACTACATCAAAAATATGATTACCGGCGCCGCCCAAACAGATGGCGCCATTTTAGTGGTTTCCGCTCCGGATGGACCCATGCCTCAAACCAGAGAGCATCTGCTTTTGGCCCGACAAGTGGGGGTTCCGGCAATTGTAGTTTATCTTAATAAGGTCGATATGGTTGATGATCCGGAACTTTTGGATCTGGTGGAAGAAGAAGTACGCGATCTTTTGAAAAAATATGAATTTGACCCACAGTCTCCTATTATTCGTGGTTCTGCCAAAAAAGCTCTGGAAGGTGATGCTGAGGCAATTAAATCGGTGGAGGAGTTAATGGCAAAAGTTGATGAATGGATTCCAACACCTGTACGGGATGTAGACAAGCCGTTTTTGATGGCAGTTGAGGACGTTTTCTCGATTAAAGGCAGAGGTACAGTGGTGACCGGAAGAATTGAGCGGGGTAAGGTGAAAGTTAACGAGGAAGTTGAGATTGTCGGGATCAGGCCGACCAAAAAGAGCGTGGTAACAGGAATTGAAATGTTCCATAAAATGTTGGATGAAGGCCAGGCAGGGGACAATGCCGGAATTTTGCTTCGGGGCATTGAAAAAGACGATGTGGAACGTGGTCAGATTTTAGCCAAACCCGGTTCCATCACCCCTCACTCTGAGTTTGAAGCTCAAGTTTATGTTTTGAGCAAAGAAGAAGGCGGCAGACATACCCCATTCTTCAA
>MFCP01000002.1:1383-13432 GCA_001776635.1 Candidatus Daviesbacteria bacterium RIFCSPHIGHO2_01_FULL_40_11
CGCAATTTTATATCAGGACCACTGATGTAACCGGTGAAGTACAACTGCCGGAAGGCGTGGAAATGGCTATGCCGGGAGATACGGTGAAGGTTGTAGGTAAGCTTATTACACCGGTTGCTATGGAAGAAGGGCTTAGGTTTGCTGTCCGCGAAGGCGGCAAAACTGTGGGAGCGGGAGCGATCACAAAAATCATTGCCTAAATTCACTTCTAAAACTGCTCAAAAACTATTATGCCAGAAAAAGATTTAACTCCGGAAGAATATAAAGCTGTTGAAAAGTGGATTAACCAGCAGCCTGATAGATGGTGGCACGGTTTTGGCGAAGGAATCGTAAATTCCGGAGCTTTTAAAATTGGGTCTGAGCCACTGGTGATACATGGTGTTAATGACGAGAATGTTTTACTAGGTGTTAGATATCGCATAATTTGTAGTGAAAAACATGCTGAAGCATTAGAGCAAGCTGGAGTAATTGGATTTTCACCAGAACCACAACCAGGTGCGAAAACACCTTAGTTGAGATATAATTATTAGCACATTGAAAGGGGAATAAAGTAAAATGCCAAGGGGCAGAATACGTGTCAAATTAAAAAGTTACGATCATCGGGTGTTGGATAACACCTGCGAATCCCTTTTGGATACGGCCCTTCGGACCGGTGCCAAAATAGTTGGCCCCATTCCCCTTCCCACAAAAACTGAAAGAATTACAGTTTTAACATCCCCACACACAGATAAAGATTCCAGAGAAGCTTTTGAGATAAAAACTCACAAAAGAATGATTGATATTATCGAACCTACTCCAAAAACTATAGATTCCCTAATGCATCTTGAAATCCCGGCAGGAGTTGATATTGAAGTAAAAATGTGATAGTATTCGCCTCTAATAGGAGGGTCATGGAAAAGAAAATTGTTCTATTTTCTATAGATGATCCATTAATTGACCAACTTTCTACTAGTGTGACTGATCCTCAATTCATGGTTGAGAAGGGTCTTCTTACTGGAGAAGGATCTAAGAATCCACTCGATTCATTAACTCCACGCCAGAGGCAGATATTATGGCTAAAATTTCATCCTGACAGATTTGGGCAAGCTCATACAATACAGGCAATTGGAGAAAAAATAGGTTTCTCAGAGCGGACTGTAAAAAGAGAGTTAAGGGCAGCATTGACAGAAATTCCAGATCCAAGTAAGTTGTATTCCTCACAGCGTTAGACCTACTCCATACTTGCTTTTTAGCTTCAGGTCATGTTAAAATTTCTCTAGCTGATGATTTATTTGTCAGGTTAATTAAAAATTAATTAATTTTCAGTAGATCGCGCGTCGAGAAGCGATACGGCGAGTCTAAGCGAGATACTGAGTGAGCATCCTTAAGGAGCTCACTCTTTTTAATGCTAAAAGGTTAGGAAATATTCTTCGAGCGGTTAGCGAGAAGTTACCATAAAAATATAATAGTTTTTTAAGGTAGGTTCTCACTTTGTTCGAACAATAGTAATTATGATCAGTACGCTTTTAGGTATCAAGAAAAATATGACGAGTACATATGACTCCCGAGGCAGAAGGGTGGGGGCGACTGTGGTGGAAATGCAGCCAAATTTAGTAACACAAGTTAAGACCGCCGATGGCAAAGACGGATATGATGCATTGCAATTGGGTTATGGCACCAAAAAGTCCGTTAGAAAGCCCCAAGTTGGTCATGCCAAAAAAGCCGGGCTTGATAGCAAGATCCGCTGGTTTAAGGAAGTCAGGCAACAGGCAACAGGCAACAGCGGGCAGTCAGAAGAATTAAAACCTGGAACAGAAATCAAACCGAACCAGGTTTTTTCTATAGGGGATGCTGTCAAGGTTCAGGGGATCTCTAAAGGAAAGGGATTTCAAGGTGGAGTCAGACGCCATGGATTTCATGGTGGGCCAAAAACTCACGGTCAATCAGACAGGCTCCGGGCTCCAGGTGCAATTGGTTCTGGTACTACCCCTGGAAGAGTTTATAAGGGTAAAAAAATGGCCGGCCATATGGGTGCAAGAGGAGTTAGTGTTAAAAACCTGGAAGTTGTCGGTTTAGATAAGGAAAATAATTTACTGGTAGTCAAAGGTGCTGTCCCCGGTGTGGTAGGAGGTTTAGTGATGGTGACAAAATTAGGAAGGATTAAGGGTTATACACCTCCACCGGAGGAAAAACCATCAGAGGAAGAAGAGCAAGGAGTATCTGGAGAGAATAAGGCAGAAGCAGCTAAAGCGCCAGTAGAACAAAGCGAACAAGTGGAACAAAAAGAAGAAGTTAAGGAGGAACCAAAGGATGCCGAGGGTTAAAAAAGATACTACAGTTAGAAAAGCAGTGAAGCCAGTAAAGAAAGTAGCTGAGAAAAAAGCTGCGCCAAGGTCGAGCGGTTTATCAGTACCAGTCTATTCCCTGGTAGGACGTGTTAGTGGGACCCTAACTTTGCCAAAGGAAATTTTTGGTCAAAAGGTAAATAAAAAGCTGTTATCTCAAGCGATGAGAGTTTATATGACTAATCAGAAAAGCTTGACCGGATCTACCAAAACCCGGGGTGAGGTTGAAGGTTCGACTGCAAAAATCTATAGACAAAAAGGAACAGGCAGAGCAAGACACGGTGCAATTAGAGCACCGATTTTTGTGGGTGGAGGTATCACTTTTGGTCCTAAACCCCGTAAAGTAAGATTAGAGTTGCCGCAAAAAATGAGAAAAGCGGCGCTCCTGTCTGCTTTTTCTGCCAAAACGGCCGATAAACAATTGATGGGTTTATCAGGGTTGGAAAAGGCCTCAGGTAAGACCAAGGAAATGGTTAAGCTTTTGGATAAAGTAGTTGGCAAAGGCAAAAACATAAGTTCTTTAATTGTTACTGGAGAAAAACAAGATAATGTTGTCAGGGCTGTTAGAAACATTCCGGGAACAGATGTATTACCGGTAAATCTTATTAATGCTTATGAAGTATTAAAACATGAGTTACTTCTTATAACTAAAGAAGCAGTTGAAAAATTAGGTAAACCACAAGTTCAGGAGCAAAAATGATAGTTTTGAAACGGCCTGTTATTACTGAAAAATCGATGAAACTTGCCCAAAGTGGCTTATATACCTTTGAGATTGGAAAAGATGCAACTAAGCCTATGGTGGCTAAAGAGGTTGCTAAAAGATTTAATGTGAAAGTTTTAGAAGTTAAGGTTGTTAATGTTAAAGGTAAGACTAGGCAGCAGAAAAGGGTGAGAAAAGTTTACAATCTTCCCGGTTTTAAAAAGGCGTTGGTTCAAGTGAAAAAGGGAGAAAAGATTGCCATTTTTGAAACTCCGAAAGAAGAAGTTACGGTAACCACAGCTGAAAATGAACCAGTAAAACTAAAAGAGAAAAAAGATATCTTGGGGAGGACTAGAGTCAAGGTTGAAAGAAGTGCGGTTGGGGCAGCGCCTACAACGCAGCGGAAAGTGATTACCGGAAAATAACAGATTTATGAATAAGCAAAGCTTGCGATCTAAAGATCTTAAAGATTTAAGATTAAAGAATTTAAAAAAACTATTAAAAAAGCACTCTGGTAGATCTAAGGGAGTCTTGACTGTCCGTGGTCAAGGAGGAAGACACAAAAGATACTACCGCGAGATTGATTTTAAAAGGGATAAATTCGGAGTTTTGGGGGAGGTAGTAGCTTTGGAATATGATCCAAATAGAAATGTAGAAATTGCGGCAGTTAAATATGCAGATGGAGAATATAGATATATTTTAGCTCCCAAAGGGATGAGGATAGGAGATAAGGTTGGTTCTGGAGAAAAAATTGAGGCTAAGGTGGGTAATGCCATGAGGCTTAAAAATATCACTGTCGGAACTTTAGTTCATAATGTGGAGCTCTCGCCGGGTAAAGGGGGACAGTTAGGCCGCAGCGCCGGCATGGCACTCCAGCTTCTGGCCAAGGAAGGTGATTTTGCACAACTTAAAATGCCTTCAGGTGAGGTGAGGATGGTTCCCTTGCAGTCTTTGGCTACAATAGGTGTTTTAGGTAATGAAGACATTAGACAGAGAGTTTTAGGTAAGGCCGGAAGGTCCCGCCATATGGGTGTTAAACCAACTGTCAGAGGTGTCGCACAAGACCCTGATTCTCACCCACACGGTGGGGGAGAAGGAAGATCCGGAATTGGCCGGAAGCGTCCAATGACTAAATACGGCAGGCCGGCTGTTGGCAAAACCAGGAATAGAAAGAAATATTCTAATAGATATATTATTAAGCGCAGAAAGTGATTTAAGATTTATGATTCAAGATTTAAGAATTACAATTAACAATAAAAATATATGTGGTGGACATTGTGGTAGTACGAGTCCATCAAATGAAGGAGGTAGGTAGCAATGTCCAGAAGTACAAAAAAAGGTCCTTTTATTGATGAAAAGTTAATGAAGAAAGTAATGGCTCAAAAGGCCGGTGGAGCCAAAAGCCCGATTAAGACTTGGGCCAGAAGGAGTCAGATTCCGCCGGAGTTTGTGGGGCACACCTTTTTAGTCCACCAGGGCAAAAATTTTGTGACAGTGTTTGTAAGCGAGTCAATGGTAGGTCAGCGGTTAGGAGAGTTTGCGCCAACCAGACTGTTTAGAAGCCATGGAAAGGTGACCGAGAAATCTACGTCAAAAACCTAATGGAAGTACAAACTATACAAAAATATATACACACTCCACCCCGCAAATTACGGTTGGTTTCTGATATGGTCAGAAGTTTGCCGCCAACAAAAGCTTTAAATGTGTTGCAGCTTACACCTAAAATGGCGGCTAAAGATTTGGTAAAAGCTTTGCAAACAGCTTTGGCTAATGCTAAACAAGCGGGTATGGATAGCGAGAAAGTATTTTTCAAGAAAATTGAAATCAACGAGAGTATGAAAATGCGCCGTTTCAGAGCCGGCACCAGAGGAAGAGTTAAGCCGTATAAGAAAAGAATGAGCCATATTAAAATCGTCTTGACAGACGATTTAAATCTCAAATCTCAAATGTCAAATGTCAAAACTGCTGTTAAACTTGAAAAAAAGAAAGAGTCCATGATGGGCGATTCCGCAGTAAAGAGTAAATCAACAGAAAGGGGTAGGACAGAATCGTCCAAATAAAAATATGGGACAAAAGATTCACCCGGTAGGTTTTAGGATGGGCATTGGGGCAACTTGGAAGTCTCGGTGGTTTGCTCGTGGAGCAAAGTATCAACAATATGTTTCCGAGGACTTGAAAATTCGTGATCTTTTAATGAAAAAGCTTCGACCGGCAGGTGTGGCTGCTGTGGAAATTGAGAGGGCTGTTAATAAATTAAAGATAATAATTTTTGTTTCCCGTCCCGGAGTTTTAATCGGACGAGGCGGTAGCGGTTTAACCGAAATTAAGAAATTTTTAATGAAGGAACTGCAGATTAAAAACGATAATAGCTTGGAAGTTGCGCCGATGGAGCTAAAAAGTGTTGATCTTTCGGCCTATCTTGTTGCCCAATCTGTTGCCGAACAGCTCGCCCGTAGGCTTCCCGCACAGAGGGTGATGAATCAAGCGATTGAGAGGGTGATGAGGGCAGGCGCAAAAGGAGTGAGGATTGTTTTATCCGGCAGAATTGGCGGGGCGGAAATTGCCAGAAGAGAATGGAAAGCCTCCGGCACTATGCCTTTACATACACTGCGCGCGGACATTGACTTTGTTACTTATCCGGCTCTAACAAAGTCCGGATATGTTGGGGTAAAGGTTTGGATTAACAAAGGGGAGGTAGAAATATAATGGCATTACTTCAACCAAAAAGAACTAAACACAGAAAAATGTTTAAAGGTAAAAGAGGTGGTGTGGCCACACGGGGAAATAGCTTATCATTTGGAGCTTTTGGACTAAAGGCTATGGAGGCCGGGTGGATTACTGCAAGACAACTTGAGGCAGCAAGACGGGCGATGGCTCATTTTACACAACGGGGTGGACGTATTTGGATCAGGGTTTTTCCTGATAAGCCGATCACTAAACACCCAGCAGAATCCAGGATGGGTTCCGGAAAAGGTGATGTTGAAGGATATGTGGCAGTGGTAAAACCTGGCAGTTTAATTTTTGAAATGGGAGCTGTCACAAAGATAGTAGCGGAAGAAGCACTGAGGTTAGCTGCTCACAAATTGCCGATTGATACTAAGTTTGTGGAGAAAGGGATTGGATAAAACATGAAGAGGCAGGAGTTTGTACAAATTAAAGGACTGGATTTGAAAGAACTTAAGATTAAGGTCGGTACTTTAAGGGAGGAGATTGCAAATCTAATTTTAGATAAGAATATGAAGAAATTGAAAGATTTAAAAACAATTTCGAAAAAGAAAAAAGAACTGGCACAAATTTTGACTGTGATAAGACAGAAAGAACTACTTGAGGAATTGGAAACAAAGACCATAAAAACTGATGAAATCGAAGCTAACGAGACGAAAGGAGGAAAACAGATTTAGGTCGTAGTGGACAATTTGGCAGCATATGCCAAATAACAGTCTAGGATACGTACCAAATTTGTCCAAAATAGAATGATTGGTAGAGTTGTTTCAACAAAAACGAAAGATACTGCAACTGTTCTAGTGGAGAGAGTTGCTAAGCATCCTTTATATAAAAAGACGTTTATTAGAACTAAGAAATATTTAGTGGATACTAAAATACCAATTAAAGAGGGAGATATGGTGGAGATTGTTAAAGTCAGACCAATATCTAAAAATAAACACTGGAGGATCCTTAAAGTGATGGGGAAGGATTTGGAAGCTATTACCAAGGAGAAATTGAAAGCGGAAGCTGAAGAAGCTATTGCCGAGGTAATGCCGGAAAGCCCGGAAGAGTCGACAGATCAGAATGTCAGTGAGTCAGAGGAAAAAACTTTTGAAGGCAAAAAGAAAGAGGTAGTGATGGACAATTCTATAAAAAAGCCTAAATCAAGAAAGAAAGGAAAGACAGAATTGTCCAAAAAGTAATATGGTTCAACATAGATCTCGATTAACAGTTGCAGATAACAGCGGCGCAAAAGCAGTGATGGTGATTCAACCTTTGGGTGGTTCAGGCAAGAGAAAGGCTACCTTAGGTCAACTTGTTGTAGCGGTTGTTAAAGGTGCAGATCCTAATGGACAGGTGAAAAACCATGAGCTGGTTAAAGTGGTGATTGTGCGAACCAAAAAAGAAGTAAGGCGTGACGATGGTTCATATATCAAATTTGACGATAATGCAGGGGTAATTGTAGATAATGACGGGAACTTACGGGCCACGCGTATCTTTGGTCCGATTGCCAGAGAAGTTAGAGAAGCCGGATATACGAAAATTATTTCTTTAGCCCAGGAGGTTTGGTAAGGAGGATATTATGAGAATCAAAAAGGAGGATAAAGTAAAAGTATTGCTCGGTAAAGATAGAGGTAAAGAAGGTAAAGTGGAGTTTGTTTTGGGTAAAGAAAAAAGGGTTTTTGTGGGCGGAGTGAATCTTTACAAGAGGCATGTTAGAAAACAAGGGACTATAGATGGTGGGATTATTGATATTCCCAAGTCACTTGATATTTCTAATGTAGCTTTAATTTGCCCTAATTGTAACAAGCCGACCAGAGTTGGTTTCAAATTAGAAGGAAATGAGAAAGTTAGGATATGTAAAAAATGCGGGAAGGAGATTAAAACAAATGCAAAGGCTTAAGGAAAAATACTTAAACGAAGTGCAACAGAAATTACAAGAAGAGCTAGACTTAAAAAATAAATTGGCAGTCCCTCGCATAGAGAAAATTGTCATAAGTATTGGTTTGGGTGAGGCGAAAGATAACAGCAGTGTTTTAGAAAAGGTAAAAGTTTATTTTGCCGAGCTAGGAGGACAAAGTCCTGTTATCACGAAGGCCAAAAAATCTATAGCGTCTTTTAAAGTAAGTATTGGTCAACCTATTGGGATGATGATGACTTTAAGGGGGACAAGAATGTACGCTTTCTTGGATAAGCTAATAAATATAGTTTTACCTAAGGTTAGAGACTTTAAAGGAATATCCCAAAATTCTTTCGACGCCCAAGGAAATTTAAATATTGGTTTGAAAGAACAGACTATTTTCCCGGAAGTCGATTACAAGAGTGTAGACAAGACAAGAGGCTTGGCTGTCACAATAACCACTACTGCCAAGACCAAAGAAGCTGGCAAAAAGTTATTGGAGGGCCTAGGAATGCCATTTAGGAGTTAAAGATTATGGCTAAAGTAAGTAATATTGTTAAAAAGAAATTTAAATACGATGTACAACAACGAAACCGATGTATGCGGTGTGGTAGATCCAGAGCATACCTTAGGAAATTTGGCCTTTGTAGACTTTGTTTTAGAGAGTTAGCACATCTGGGGTTGCTCCCTGGAGTGAAGAAAGCGAGTTGGTAATATGAACGATCCAGTTGCAGATGCATTGATTAGAATAAAAAATGGTTATTCGGTTGGTAAGGTTTCGGTAGTTTTAAAGTTTTCCAATCTGATTTGGAATCTTGTAAGACTACTTCAGAAGGAAGGATATCTTTCCGAGGTCAAACAGAGCAAAAGAGAAATAATAGTTACGCTTAAATATAATTCTAGGATCCCGGCTCTAACCGATGTTAAAAGAGTTTCGAAACCTTCTCTTAGGGTTTATAAAGGAGTTAAGGATTTACCTAAGGTTTTGAGTGGATTAGGTATAGCTATTATTTCAACACCTAAGGGACTTTTGACTGATAAGGAAGCACACAAGAAAAAAGTAGGAGGAGAGGTTTTAGCGCTCGTGTGGTAACACTCGCGCAAATTCAAAATGCAAAATTCAAAATTAAATCAAGAGAAGAGAGGATATTTAAATATATGAGCAGAATTGGGAGCGCTCCGATTACAATACCGACAGGAGTTGAGGTTTTAAAAACCGGCAAGACGATGAGTGTTACCGGTCCGAAGGGTAATTTGAAGATAGATACTAATCCCGCGATTGAAGTGGAAGTCGAGGGAAATCAAGTGATTGTTAAAAGGAAAAATGACCAGAAAAAAGTAAAGGCACTGCACGGTTTAACCAGAAGCCTGATTGCCAATATGATAGCAGGAGTAAATACTCTTTGGAGTAAGAATTTGGAATTAGTTGGTGTTGGATTTAGGGCACAAGTTGCCGGAGAAAAGTTGATACTAAACGTTGGCTATTCCCACCCAGTAGAGTTAATTGCCCCGGAGGGAATAACTTTTGAGGTAGCAGACAACACAAAGATTAAAGTTTCCGGAATAGATAAGCAATTAGTTGGGCAAGTAGCAGCTAACCTAAAGAAAGTAAGAATTCCTGATGTGTATAAAGGTAAAGGCATAAGATATCAGGGTGAGTATATACGAAAGAAAGTAGGAAAGAGTGCTAAGGTTGGGGTAGCCGGTGCGGTAGGGACAAAATAAAATTATGAGAAAAAACTTAAGATTAAAAAAACACTATAAAATAAGAAAGAAGATCTTCGGTACAAGTAACAGGCCCAGGTTATCTGTATTTAGATCAAATCAACACATTTTTGCGCAAATTATAGATGACAAAGCAAGCAAAACTTTGGCAGCAGTGAATGATCTTACCGTAAATTCTGGTTCAAAGAAAGCAAAAGCTTATGAGGCGGGAAAGAAACTGGCAGCAAAAGCATTGAAACTTAAAATTAAAAAAGTGGTGTTTGATAGGGGAGGATTTTTATATAATGGTAGGGTGGCAGAACTTGGTAGAGGTGCCCGAGAAGGAGGTTTAGAATTTTGATGCAAAACACAGATCAACAGTTAGAAGAATACTTTGAAAGAGTGGTTCAAGTAAACCGTGTATCAAAGAAAACTAAAGGAGGAGATAAAAGGTCCTTGTCTGTTTTGGTGGTTGTGGGAGATAAAAAGGGTAGAGTAGGAGTGGGTTTGGGTAAGGCGGCTGAGGTGCAATCTGCGGTTAGAAAAGCTACCACTTATGCAAAAAAGCATTTAATAGAAGTTCCTCTGAAGGGGAGAACCATACCACATCAGATTTTGGTTAAAAGCGGGGCGGCCAAGGTACTTTTAAAGCCTGCTCCGGTAGGGACAGGAGTGATTGCAGGAGGAGCAGTTAGAGTAGTAGTAGAAGCAGCAGGTATACATGATATTGTTTCTAAAATCCTGGGTACTAAGAATCAAGCCTCTAATGTTTATGCTACTTTAGAGGCGTTGGGGAAATTAAAGCGAATAGTATGAAACTACATGAATTGTTAAAAGTTAAAACAAGATCCAGAAAACGACTAGGCCGTGGTTTGGGATCCGGGAAAGGTAAAACCGGAGGAAGAGGTACGAAGGGGCAAAAGGCGAGGGGTAAAATCCCTGCTACTTTTACCGGCAGTCTCTCTTTATACAAGAAATTACCCCTTAAAAGGGGAAAAGGTAATCCTAAATCCTCAAGAGGATATACGTTAATTAATCTTTCGAGGTTAAATATTTTCAAGACAAAAGAAGTTGTGGATATTAGTAAGCTCTTGGAGGCAAAAATTATTTCGGAAAAAGAGGCAAAAAGAGGTGTTAAAATTTTAGGTACGGGGGAACTTAAGAAGACATTAACTGTTAAACTTCCCATATCTAATTTTGCCCGTAAAAGAATTGAGAAATCGGGCGGGAAGGTAGAACATGTCTAACATATTATCTCCAATCATTAATGCTTTTAAAATTAGGGAACTGCGAAGAAAAATCTTTATCACGACAATTTTGGTTATAATTTTTAGAATTACCGCCCATATTCCTGTGTCAGGAGTAGATCTGGCAGGTCTTCAACAACTTTTTGCTTCCAATCAATTTTTGGGACTTCTGGATATTTTCTCAGGTGGGACACTCGCTAATTTTTCCGTTATTTCCTTGGGCTTAAACCCTTACATCAATGCTTCAATAATATTTCAGCTTTTAACAATGATCAGTCCAAAACTAGAAGCCTTATCTAAAGAGGGTGAAATGGGAAGGCAGATGATTAATCAATATACAAGATATTTAACTGTGCCGCTGGCTATCTTGCAAGCAATTGGTATGTTTGTGTTACTAAAAAATCAAGGGATAATTAATCAAATCAATCCGATTCAAATTGCAGCGATTATTGTTGGGATGACGGCGGGAACTATTTTTTTGATGTGGATGGGGGAACTGATTACAGAATATGGTATCGGTAATGGGATATCTCTTTTAATTTTTGCAGGGATTGTGTCTCGGGTGCCGGTTGTTTTAACCCAGACAGTTTCCATTGTAGACCAAACACAAGTGATAAATATTCTAATTTTTGCGACGATTTCGATTTTGGTAGTAGCAGGAGTAGTTTTTATTAATGAAGGAAGAAGGCAAATTACAGTTCAATATGCCAGAAGATTCATTGGAGGGAGAGAGGGAGGAACAGGTGCCCAAACTTATTTACCTCTAAGAGTTAATCAAGCTGGAGTGATTCCGATAATTTTTGCGGTTTCCTTAGTTCTGGTTCCATCCTTTGCAGGAAGTTACCTTGCGGGTTTGCCGCAGCCACAACTTGCCTCTTTAGGCAGAATTTTGGCAACAAATTTCAATCCGGGAAGTCTAATTTATAATCTAATTTATTTCGCTCTGGTGGTAGGGTTTACTTTTTTCTATACTGCTGTAATTTTTAATCCCGTAAAAGTGGCAGACGAAATAAAAAAATACGGAGGATTTATTCCAGGGATACGGCCGGGTAGCCAGAGTGCCTCTTTCTTAAATTATATTATGGTGAGAATTACTTTAGCAGGAGCCATATTTTTAGGCGCGATTGCGGTACTGCCTTCAATAGCATCTTCCGTAACAGGAATCCAAACTTTAATTATAGGAGGAACAGGTCTTCTAATAGTTGTATCGGTAATTCTGGATACGGCTAAACAATTTGAAAGTAAATTAATTGAAAGAAGTTATGAGGTATTTGCCAGAAGATGAAAATATTGCTAATTGGGCCACAAGGTTCAGGGAAATCAACTCAAGCCGCTCTCTTGGCAGAGTTTTTAGATCTCCCGAAAATCTCTACGGGAGATATTTTCAGAGAATTTGCCGAGGAAGATTCTGAGGAAGGTAGACAAATACGAGAAACTATGAACCAAGGGAAATTAATTGATGATACTG
>MFCP01000002.1:13451-13629 GCA_001776635.1 Candidatus Daviesbacteria bacterium RIFCSPHIGHO2_01_FULL_40_11
ACGAAGGTTGCAGAAAGAAGATGTTAAGAATGGGTTTATTTTAGATGGTTATCCCCGGAGTCTTGCTCAAAAGCAGTTATTTGACCCTAGTGTTGATAAAGTTATCCATTTACAAGTGCCTGACGGCGAAGTTATTAAAAGGCTTATGGCAAGAGGTAGGGAAGATGATAGTTTGGAA
>MFCP01000003.1:0-8793 GCA_001776635.1 Candidatus Daviesbacteria bacterium RIFCSPHIGHO2_01_FULL_40_11
AATCGGCCTGTCCTGGTTTTTAATTTCAGCGAGAACAGCATCAGCAAATTTTTGATTAACCTTAACATATTCTTCCCAGTCTTCTTGCCTAAAAATGGGCCTGTTATGGGCAATATGACAGAGTGGCCATAAGCCTTCATTGGAAAAGCCATAGTAATAGCCTGTTTCTTCTTCCTCAGTTAACCAAACACGTTTTAAAGTATATTTTGGTTCATCCGGCGGGACTTGGATTTTATCCAATCTATCAACTACTAATTTATCCGCATCACCGCTTCCATTCGCGATCCACATCCCGCCGCAAGCCTGCATTACTGGTTCAATAGCAGTAACCATGCCGCTTGCTGGAAAATAATAGGTGATTTTTCCTCCATCTTTTGTATGGATATAAGGCTCCCTGTTGGAAACCATAAAGATAGTTCTTCCTTTTAAAATATCTTTGACAAATTCTTTTAATCTTTCCGCTGTCCATGGGGAATCCAGTTTTTCTAACCTCATCCTGGCTTCTTCGCTGGCAGAAATTCTGGCTTCCTGAAGGCTGCTTCTGATATTGGAGATTTCTTTAACTAAAGGCCGGAAAAAGAAAGAGCTTGTTAATCCCTTGGAAGACTGCTCTGCTGCCCCCACTCTTGCCAACCTTAATGTTTCAACCAATCCCTTGATCGGCTCAAAGATAATCCAACGTATTAAAAGAAGTGTTGCCAAAGACAATAAAGATGACTGGATAAGCAGCCTGATAAGATTATTTCTCCATATTTCATTTAAGCGGTCGTTAATATACCCTGCCTTTTGAGCAATTGTTAATGCACCTACAATACTGGTATCATCATGAATGGGAATTGCCAAAACATACATATTCCCACTTGTTGTATCCACAAAATCTCCGTTTGCTTTATCCGCATCCATTACATCCTCCGCAATTTTTATAACATCCGGTGTTTGAACGATAAACCCTGAAGAAGTGGCTATGCCATTACCTTTTTTATCATAAATAGCCATACCTGCAAACCTCTCCTTATCATTTAACTTGTCGACCAAATTTTGTATTTGCTTGTTGGATTTATTAACAAAGTTAGGTTCAATAGTTTCTTTTAAGTTTTCTGAAAGAAGTGTTGAGCGATATTGCAGATCAGATTTTAGTCTTTGTTCTTCCTGTCCCACCTGATTAACAGTAAAAGCAATCACAACAAGACTAATGATGGTTACTATTACCAGGAGTGCTATAATAATTTGTTTCATAAAAAGCTATTTTACAATATATTCTCTAAGATTTCCTGATTACTTACTGTAGTTTTGATAATTGACAAGAATTTTTCGGGTGTGATAGTGTAGTAATAATGTCAAACCTTGCTGATGATTTAACTAAATCTCTCTCTTCAATTGTTTCCGGTGCTGGTGATGTTGCCTCAACAGTTCAGAAGGTGGCAAAGGATAATGTTGTCCAATTAGTCTCTGGAGCAGGCAATGTAGCTACCACAGGACTTCAAACAGTTGATCAGGTTGTAAGTGAAGGTTTGGAAACCATTTCTTCAACAGGGGCTTCTTTAACTGATGGAGTTACAGGTTTGGTAAGAGGTGTGGTTGATGGAGCAAAAGACACCGGAGTAAATGCCACAGAAGCAGCAGGAGAAGCTGCCTCACAGGCTGTTAAAACCGCTTCCAAAGTTGGTGGAGATGTAGGAGAAGTGGCTATATCATCTGTTGAAGGAGCAATTAAAGCAGCAGGTGATATTGGTGCAGACTCAGGAGAACTTGCCAAAAGCGCAGTAATGGGAACCCTTAAGGCAGCAGATGAAATAGGATCAGAAGCTGGAGGAATTGTCAGAAAAGCTCTACTTAATGCTGCTGCTTTACCTCATGATATTATTGATGCTCTCCTCACCGGTAAAACCGAGTAAATAAATCTTTCTACTTATCCTAAATTTATTTAGTAGTTAATGTAATAAGTCTCTAAAATTACCCCTCCAGCAATAGAAACATCACCTGAGTCTGAACAACAACCTGAAGTTGAAAAACCTGAACCTGAAGATGAACGTAAAAAGGAAGAAGCAACAGAAAATGTTGATCTGCCTAAAAAGTCCTACTAAGCAAAAAAAGAAGGCTAGCTTTTAAACTAACCTTCTTCTCTAGAAAGGATTGCTTTACAATATCACTTTTTATTAACGACTTCCGTTCCCATTTTACTCGTTTTTTCCTTTATTTCCACTGGGGGAATTACTTCTACCTGTTCCTTTCCTGCTAATTTAGCTCTTCGTCTTGCCATATAGGCAGCTCTTGCAGCTTTTCCTTTAATTGACGATTGGTATTTGCTTCTTGCAGCTCGCCCTAAGGCACTCTTTGCATACTTTTGTTGTGCATTTGTCCAACTCATGTTTATCACCCCCTAACTTACTTTTTATAGTATTTATTCAATTATCACGACTAATATGCTTAACGTAACTGGGGTATAACTGCGGTAAACCCGACCCTAACGGTGGCAGGTTCTAAAGAAGGGCTTTTAAAATACAGGCAGATAGAGTAGAATAAAAGTACTTCAATATAGTTCCTCGAAAATTAAGAAAATAAATAAAATTCAGCAAGACGTATTTGTTTTTGGTTCTTAAATAAAGGAGAAATCTATGAAATCTAAAAATATTGCGGTTTTATATCCCAAGTCCCAATTCACAGATATTCAGCTTGGGAGATTGGCAAGTTTAGGAAAAGTTACATTTATTGAGAGTGTCAGTAGCAGTTCTTTGGTTAAATGCCCAAAAGATACGGAATTATTGGTATTTAGCCCTGATATGGTTGGTGGTGTTTCTAAAGCCCGAAATAGGCTATTACAGCTATTAGACTCGCTTCCCAATATCAAGTATTTAGTGTTAGGCAGTTCAGATTACAGCTTCTTAGACTTGGATTACTGCAGGCGAAGAAACATTATTGTTTCCCATGTACCATTTTACGATGCGGAATCCAAAGCAGAACATACGATTGCCTTGCTATTAGATAGTGCAAGACGAATTATAATTAATGATAGAAGGGTTTACAGGAGAAGGTACTATCCTGAACTAGGACACAATTTTAGAGGCAGGATTTTAGGGGTTATCGGCATTGACCATGTGGGGGGAAGAGTAGTGGAGTTAGCAAAGGCACTAGGTGCAGCGGTCTATATCTACGATGAAAAAACAATGCATATTGAAGGAACACAGAGGAAAACATTAGGTGCTCTGTTTGGTGGCGCGGATATGATAACTTTCCATTTACCTGACAGTGAGGAAAATAGGAAGCTGTTGAATCAAGAAAGAATCAAGTGGTTAAAAAAAGGAGTAGTGATAGTCAATTTAAGCAGCAGAAACCTTATTGACGAGCGAGCAATGAATCAAGCCTTGATAACTAGGCAGGTTGATACCTACTGTTTTGAATCGGAAAGCATGGGGAAGTCGCCACTCAAAGGTAACGAGTTTGCCTTGATGTTTAAGCAATTTAGCACTTATACGAAAGAGACAATAGAGGAGAATACTGAGGCGATGGTGAGGAATATTGGAGGCATTGTTAAAGGCACACAGTTTAACAGACTGGATTTCTGAGTTTAAAATCGATTCTAAGCGATTTTAATAAGAGGTGAACCAATGCTATATCTTAAACATATATCCTTCATTAGCTTTGAGCTGATCGCTCGTTTTATGCGCATTTAAAGCGCTTCTACGAGATGATTTAATGCTTCTAAATAAAGAGAGTTTACTAATTTAATTAGGAAACTCCTGCCTGTATTTGCTAGAATTAATGTTATAAGAAGCTAAACTTTAGTTGATATGGGATACTATAAACTTTCAGATTCAGATAGTGCTGAGATAAAGAAATATACCTCTAGAGTAGGGACACTGATAACCCTGTTAAATTATCTTGACTACCATATCCAGATATTTATTGAGGCAATTCTTGATTTAGAAAGCGATAAAAGCACTACTCAGCCGATAATCGCTTTAACAAGAAGTTTTGACTTTTCGAGAAGAATTAACTTTCTAAAATCATTAATCAAAAGTAAGCATAATAAAGAACTTGCTGACTATACCAAGCTACAAGAGGAAATTGTTAAATGTAGTGAGGTACGTAACCATATCGCTCATTCACAGATTTATTTTTGGGATGATCCGCATGGTACTCACATGATGGTATCGAACATGAAGAAATCAGAATTACCGCCCGAAAAAGCATACGACCAACTCACGGTAGAAGAGCTAGACAGTTACATTAAGAAGTTTCAGGACATTAGCAAGAAGTTCGATTTATTTACTTATAAATTAGGATATTTTCAGGGCCATAGAGTTTAACTCTATACGACCACTTCTTGTTAGAAGAAAGTCTTTATATTACAATCAAATCGTCAAGTTCGATTAAAACTAGGAATACGGAGCCAAATATTTGGTGAACTTAAGTTCCTCTTGAATAGAGTTTCGTCATGATGTATAAAGAACTTAATCTAAAGTGAGGAGGTGAAAAATATGGCAACTGTTGTAAAAAAGAGTCTAAACCAACCAGATGAAACTCAGACGCCTGAAAAGCTGAAGGTTGAGATTGTTACAATTGATGGTTTCAAAATTCAACGAATCACTGCAGAACCTGGATGGCAATGGTCAAAACACTTAAAGCCGGTTGTTGGAGGTGAGAGCTGTCAGAAACATCATCTCGTTTATGTGCTTTCGGGCAAATTACATGCCAAGATGGATGATGGAAAAGAAGAAGTATTTGGTCCAGGCGAGGTAGGAGTTGTACCTCCTGGACACGATGGATGGAATGCCGGAAACGAACCTGTAGTTTGGCTTGAAATTCCCCACTAAAGGTATAGAGATCTACCTAAACTAGGCACTAAATTGTTGCAGTTAAACTTGGCTGTAACTTCTTAATTTCTTCCCACCTTTGTTTCATTCCCCCAATATAGCTTAGGTTTTGGAATGTTTGAAGGATAGAAACATAGCTATTTTCCGGTATAGTAATCCTAGGTTGGGGGAGCTGATTTGACATCGCTTCCACTTTTAAGTTTTAATTAAATCAATGCCCAATAAGGGATTTGCTGTCCTGCCTATAATAATTGTTATTGCCTTAATTATTGGTGTTGGAGGATATTTTCTAATCACCTCCGGTAAGATTCCTAACCCCTTAAATAAAAATACAACCACTTCTTTGGGCGGGCAGATTTATCAGCAGACCCAAAATTCTGTTAGCGGACTTCCGGAAACAAACCCTTTTTCTAAAGTAAATCCCTTTAAGGGAGTCTATAAAAATCCATTTCAATAATATGAAACTTAAAACCTTAATCTTTCTGGGTGTAGTGGTATTTTTATTCGTATTTGCTCACACATCATCGGTAGTCTTTGGTGCACCCCAAGCTTTATCCGAGAATGAAGTTACTCAAAAATATGGTGTTGCATTCCCTGTGGCCGAGTTGAATAACTGTGGAAGCATAGCTGAATGTGGAGCATATTGTCGGAAAGACGGTAACCTTCCATCCTGTATGAAGTTTGTTAATACACATCAGCTGACCAAAGAGGATGTTTTATCATTTAATATTTCAGAGCTTGGTAACTGTCAGATAGGATCTGATTGCCGCAATTTTTGTAACCGGGATGAAAACATTACCCAATGTATGGATTTTGCCGATAAATACGACCTGCTCTCACCCAGTAATATTGAAATATCGCGGGCATTCACTAAAGCAATCGGCTCCGGTGGAACTCCGGGGGGTTGCAGAACACTTGAAGAATGTGACAGTTACTGTGATAGTAGCAACCATACCAATGAATGTCTTGACTATGTTGGTAAGAAAAAGTTAGTGGCGGAAAAGGAGTTGAGTGCTACACGTAAGGTGGCCGAGGGCTTGAGACAGGGAATAGAAACCCCTGGAAAGTGCCGTGGCATCACAGAATGCGATGATTATTGTACTGATACTGCTCACTTTAGTGAATGCGCAGTTTATGCCAAGAAGGTTGGTTTTTATCCGAGCGAGATAGAGGCAGACACGGCTGGCAAGTTTATAGCCTTGGCTGCGCAAGGGGCAACACCGGGTGGTTGTAAGTCAAAGGAGGCATGCGACAGCTACTGCGCTATTCCCGCCCACGGCGTAGAATGCACTGATTTTGCCGTTTCTGCAGGACTGCTGTCTAAGGACGATGCTGAAGCTATTAAAAAGAATGGGGGTACTGGTCCGGGTGGCTGTAAGTCAAAGGAGGAGTGCAGCGCTTTTTGTAATCAGACATCAAACCAGAATGTCTGTCTTCAATATGCCAAGGATCATAATATCCCGGTAGAGTTTAGCGGACCGGGGGGTTGCAGCAGTATAGATTCATGCACAGCTTACTGCAAAGATCACCCGGATGATAGTACTTGTAAACAGTATGATTCTTCCTTTAAAGGCCCTGGCGGATGTAGCGACAAAGACTCTTGTACCTCTTTTTGCAAAGAGCATAAAGATGACCCGGAGTGCCAAAAATATGCTGGCCAGTATGGGGGGTTCTCAGGCCCTGGCGGATGTAAAGATGAAGCATCATGTAAAGATTACTGCACTAAAAATCAATCGGATTCAGCGTGCCAACAATTTGCCGGTCAGTACGGTGGTATGCAAAAAGGTCCTGGAGGATGTACGGATGAAGCTTCCTGCACGTCCTATTGTAAAAGCAATCCGAAGGATGGTGAATGTGCAAAATATGCCGGTCAATATGGAGGATTTAGCGGTCCTGGAGGATGTACGGATGAGGCTTCTTGTACATCTTACTGTAAGTCAAACCCTAAAGATTCAGCCTGCGCCCCGTATGTTGGTCAATACGGCGGAGGAGCGCAACAACCATGAAGAATTTGCCTAAGCGGTCATTTTCCAGATTGGAACCGCCAGAAGTTGCTTTGATAATATATCTAAAATCGTCCTGTCGGCCGAGCTTACAAAAAGACCCCGATTTTTCGGGGCTTTTTTGTAAATTCTTGAAACCGATTTGTACTGTGTAGTCCCGCAAGGCGGGACAAGTCTGTTCGCCAATTTTGACGAAGTACAAAATTGGGTGTATTATCCAGGTCGAGGAGCTGAACTTGTCTTAATCTAACCAAAAGAATTTGTGATAAACTGGAAATATGCTTAAAAGAACAAGTATATTCGTATTATTTCTTTTTGCTTTTGTTTTTTCCCTTCCTCAAACTACACTTGCTGGTTCTCCAGTTACTGACCATAAAATCATTATTGATGCTGGACATGGGGGAGATGACTCTGGTTCAACTGCTTGTTTAAACCTACCAGAAAAGATTGTAAATCTAGATATTTCGAATGACTTAAAGGAATTATTAATAGCCAACGGAGCTGTTAATGTTTATATGACTAGAACTGGTGATGAAACTCTTTCTAATGCTGATCGCTACAACTATGCCAACAGCACAGACGGAGAAGTGCTTGTTTCAGTCCATCTTAATGGTTCTACTAATACTTCTACTGATGGAACACAGGGACTTTATGGAAAAATGGGCAAAGATAAAGCATTTACCCAAGTTATGCATAATGCATTATGGGAAGGCCTTAAATCCACCCCCGACTTTACAGATTTTGGAGTTACTAACTTTGCCTCAGGACTTTTATTAAAAACTACTATGCCGGCAACTATCCAAGAAACAGTTTTTATTTCCAGCACTCAAGAGTGCCAACAATTAACCGATGGTACAGGAATAAGGCAACAACAAATAGCGCAGTCGCTATATAACGGACTTATAGATTGGTTCAGCCAGCCTCCACCTCCAAGAAAAGGGAAGCACTAAGTAACCTCCCAAAATCTTTGACATAATTTCCCTTTCTAAAGCCTATGACGTCAAGATTTCTTCGACTTTTGTGCTAAAATAGTGGTGACTACAAAAGATACAATATGAAAACAATTTTCTGCCAGTTTCTTGATGGTCAAGATAAAGACGGCACTATTAAAATCAAGCCGCTTGGGAAAGCTAGAAACCAGATCCTAAAACCAATGCTACCTGGCTGGAAGAATGTTGTTACCGAAATTGTCATTGATAAAAAATATGCAAAAGGTTTGGATGGGATTGAGGATTATTCTCATGTGATTATCGTTTACTGGATGGATAAGGAAAAAGAATGTCATCTGAAGCACCATCCGCAAGGGAGAGAAGAGATCCCATATGTCGGTATCTTTGCTTGTCGTTGCCCGCAAAGACCAAATAGAATTGCTATATCAACAGTGGAATTAATTGGAAGAAAAGGAAATGTGGTCAAGGTGAAGGGTTTAGATATTGTGAGTGGTACCCCTATATTGGACATTAAGCCTTATACCCCTCAATATGACGAGGTTAAGGAAGCGAAAGTTCCAGTTTGGGTGAGCAAACTTGTTTTTTAACCAATATGAAACGATTTACCATTTTGATTGTGATTTTCTATCTTGTCTTTATTTCAATAGAGAAAACCTCAGTGCAAGCACAAACGATCCCTCCAACTGATAATCACACAGCTTCCGAAGAAGTGGAAGGAAAAGAAATCTGGGAAAAACTACAAGCAAAACAGCTTGAATGTAAAAATCTCACAGATAGAAACTTCGAAGTGCTCGGTGAGTATTTTATGGGTCAATCTATCGGTAATACTCAAAGACACGCCCTGATGAACCAGATGATGGCAAGCATGATGGGTGAGCAAGGCGAAGAACAAATGCATATTGTCATGGGTAAAAGACTAAGCGGCTGCGATCCTAATGCTCAAGTTCCTCAAAATGGCTGGGGTTTTATGCCAATGATGTGGATGACGGGAGGAGGTGGTAATCCAATGATGGGATATGGTGGTTG
>MFCP01000003.1:8856-18175 GCA_001776635.1 Candidatus Daviesbacteria bacterium RIFCSPHIGHO2_01_FULL_40_11
TTGGCTGGATATTTATGATTATATTCTGGGTTCTTATAATTCTTGGCGTTATTGCCTTGACTCGTTACCTTGTTAGGTCAGGGCAGGAAAAGGGGAATAGAACTCCTCTTGATGTTCTTAAAGAGCGTTATGCTCAAGGAGAAATCAATAAAAAAGAATTCGAAGAGATGAAAAAGGATTTAAGATAAAATTCCCATGCCTATTGTACGGTGATAGTCGTGGTGGCCATCAGGACCGATTTGTTGTTTCTCTCCTGATAGGCATTAATCGTATAGGTCCATGGTTGTTGCAGCGACCGTGTGTAGGAGAAGGCGCCGTTACTATCAGTGGTTAAAAAATCACCCCATTGCCCGGTTATGTTAACAACCACCCGTTCGTTGGGGAAAAAACCTGTCCCGCTTATCGTAAATTGGGCGCCGGCGGCTACCGGGTTCGGTAAGACCGTGAGAGTCCCCTGGGTTTTACGATGCCCTTTACCGGCAGCCTCAGCAGTGGGTTTGGGATAAAGGGTTTCTTGCTTTCCTGTAAAAGGAGCTGTTTGGGCAATTAAGATAAAGATGATGACACCAGCAATAGCCAAAAGGATCAGGAGTGGATTGATCACACCGGCTTGGTTTAACAGGGCAGCTAATTTTTTCATCTATTACCATAGTAGGCATAACTAAAAATAGTTGTCAAGATAACAAGATAATGAAATGTAGGGCCATATATGTTAAAATAAGCCAGTTTCAAAGATTAGCAAATGAAAACAGGAGCAAAATGACTGAGAGATTTTATCCAGCAGCAGAAAATTTAGATAAGGATTGTCAATTTTGGGACTTGAAGGGAAGATTTTCTGGATGTAACTTTCCAAAAATCGACATGGAAGGACGAACAAGTTGCGAGGGGGTAATTGATAACTTTTGTCTTTATCTAAAAGATGGCCGTATTCCTTCGGATCCGGATGAGCGCTTTGATGCTGAGATTAAGAAGTTAAAAATCCGACCCCCCAAGTTTGGACAAAAACCGGAGATTCCACCGGGTACCACCAGTTGATTTAACTTTCCTAGGAGATCACTAAACAATTCGCCAGCCGGGTATCATTTCATCTTTAAATTTCCCAAAACGAAAACGCACTCCGCGTTCATACTGATTCACCTGTTTAATAGAGGGGAGGAGTACAAAGACAACAAAGAGGGAAATTAATCCCGGGATGCTAAATAGAAAACTCATATTCGCATCTTACATCAGTAGAAGTTTATTGTCTAATTGCTTGACAGAGCTTGGGATTTTGTGTTACATTTTTAATGATGTCTAATCTGACTGATGATTTAACAAACGCCCTTTCTTCTTTAGTATCCGGGGCAGGCGATGTAGCAGGGACTGTCCAAGGAGTTTCCAAGAACAATGTTGTGAAACTTCTTCAGGGTGTGGGGGATGTGGCTACCGCCGGACTGCAGACGATTGATCAGGTTACCAATGAAGGTTTAGAAACCATATCTTCGACCGGAGTTTCTTTAACTGATGGAACGGTAGGCTTGGTCAGGGGGGTGGTTGAGGGAGCAAAAGAGACAGGAGTCAGTGTGACTGAGGCAGCAGGGGAAGCGGCATCACAGGCTATCAAAACCGCTTCCAAAGTCGGTGGAGACGTAGGCGAAGTAGCAATATCTTCTGTTGAGGGAGCAATTCAGGCAGCAGGTGCTGTTGGTGCTGACTCTGGGGAACTCGCAAGAAGTGCAGTATTGGGAACTCTAAAAGCTGCTGATGAAATTGGGAGCGAGGCCGCAGGAATTGTCAGAAAAGCCCTTTTAAATGCAGCTGCCCTGCCACATGATATTATTGACTCGCTCTTAACCGGTAAAACTTAAGTAAAAACAGTCTTCTTCTTCAAAAACATTACCCAAAATAAATGTTATTTGGATTACTGAACTCAAAGTGCCTTTCGTTTTATGCTGACTGCATATTTTACGGAAGGAGGTGAGAAAGATGAATAAATGGGGTTTATGGATTATTGTGGCTGCAGTTGTACTAATTGGCGGCGCTTTTTATCTTATGAGCGGCCAGCAGAGCGTCACACAGATTCCGCCAGCAGGTGAACCGATTATCGAGAGCCCTGCTCCCGCAGGAGAAGTCAAAAGTTTTGAAGTTGAAGGTAAGCCGTTTGAATTTTCTCTGAAGGAAATTAGAGTCAACGAGGGAGACAGAGTCAGGATCACTTTCAAAAATACGGAAGGAATGCATGACTGGGTGATTGATGAATTCAGCGCCCGGGCCAAACAGATTCAGGCTGGAGAAACTGATACGGTTGAGTTTGTGGCCAATAAAAAAGGCACCTTTGAGTACTATTGTAGTGTGGGCAATGGTTTCCATCGCCAACAGGGTATGGTTGGTAAATTAATCGTGGAATAATTATTCAGTGCTGACATCGATTGCTTCTTGAACCTTTTTGAGGTATCAACTGGCACGGCTTAAAGTCGTGTTATCCTTTTAATCCGTGGTGCTCTTGATAGATTTTGATTTGTAACAAACTTGGCTTTTATACGTTTAGACGGTCATTGTTTTAATTGGTTAATCCTGTTATAATACAGTGACTTTTTATGAGTAACCCCTGTGTTAAGTGTGGTAAGGAAAGAGTGGATGGTAAGAGTTGGGAAGGCAAAGTGGGATCTTCTGTGGTGACATATACCATGACTATTTGTCCGGATTCTGCGTGTCAGAAACAAGTTGAAAAGGAAATTGCCGATAGAAAAGCCAAGAGCGCTTCTTTGCTGAGAGCAAAAGAAGAAGCCAAATTAGCAAGAGAGAGGCTGCTTGCGGCTAGGTAAACTTCCAATTTTTTTCTCAGAAACAAAAGTGTAAAATAGTTCTATTAATATGGCAGAAATACTGTCTGTAGGTAGAATCGCCGCTTTCAGTAAAGATCTAAAAAAACAAGGCAAGGTAGTTGTTTTAGCCGGTGGATGTTTTGATATTTTACACCCCGGCCATGTAATTTTTTTAGAAAAAGCAAAGAAAACAGGGGATATCTTGGTTGTCCTTTTGGAAAGCGACCAAAAGGTAAAAGAACTTAAAGGTATCAATCGTCCCGTGCATACACAGATTGATCGAGCTCAGGTTTTATTCGCCTTGCGAGCCGTAGATTATGTGGTGATGCTACCCTATATGAAGTTCGATTCGGAGTACGATGAGTTGATAGCTAGGATCAAACCTGATGTGATTGCAGCAACTAGCAAAGATACAAATATCAGCCACCACCAAAGAACAGCTAGATTAGTTGGGGCAAAATTTAAACTGGTGGCAAGAGTAATTGATAATCATTCCACCAGTAGAATTTCAGGGGATAGACATTCGTGAAAACTTGTGGTTTTGCTATATAAAGTATGTCGCGTAATGTAATGCTGACAATAATTGTCATTGCGGTTGTTGTATTGGGTGGGTGGTTTTTAATCCGTTCGCAACAAACCCCCACTTCGACATCCAGTGTATTGACTCCAACTTCAACCGAATCCAGTGCTCCTTCAGCCTCTGAGGGAGCAACTGCGCAAGAGGAAAATATTGTCGAAATTACACCTAACGGTTTCTTGCCTCAAGGTATAACTATTAAAACAGGCGAGAGTGTAACTTGGCAGAGTAAGGACATGGTTGATCATACAGTCAATTCAGCTCTTCATCCCACTCACCTAGAATATCCTCCGCTTAATCTGGGTGTTATTAAACCGGGTGAAAGTAAATCCTTGACCTTTCCTGAAGCCGGAACTTATAAATACCATGACCACCTAAATCCTTCCCTGTTTGGTTCTGTTACTGTACAATAGTTCTTTGTGAGAACTAAATTATTCCTGCTGGCGATAGCCTTCGCTTTATTTTTTACCTATTTTTCATATATTGTTGCCAAAGAACGCTGGCAAAAAATTGACTTTGATACAACAGTTAAATTGCAAGATCATATCTCCCGCCGTTTTGATGGAATTTTTTCCTATTTTAGTTTATTGGGCTCTGCTGAGGTGACAATAGGTTTCTGCTTGGTGTTGGCGTTTTTGGCACTACTTAGACGGGAGTGGCTCTCAACATCGGGTTGGTTAATGATTATTCCGGCATCGGTGGTTGAAGTTTTTGGAAAACTGGTGGTTTTTCACCCCGGTCCACCGGTATTTCTCCACAGAAGCGTTTTACCCACAAACTTACCTAGTTTTTATGTCCATACCGATTTTTCTTATCCTTCAGGGCATATGACCAGGATCATGTTTATTGTGACAGTTTTTGCTTCTATGTTAATCCTTAAGCCCGCCGAAGGAACGATCTTTTTTTCAAAAAATTTCCTGTTTAGGTTTATTATTTTCTGTGGTCTTCTGTTACTAACCTTTTTAATGGGTTTAACCAGGGTTTATTTGGGCGAACATTGGTTATCTGATGTACTAGGAGGGGGGGTTTTGGGAGCATCGCTAGGATTTTTTGCTTCCATATTGATTTTACGACCAAAAAGGGTTTAAGATAGCAACACTTGCCCGGGGGAGGTGAGAAAAATGAACAGAAATGTTTCAATGGTTGTGGCTATACTGGTGCTAGTGGTTATCGCGGGTTATTTGGTGTGGCTTAGAAGCAGGGTTCAACCTCCTGTTTCTCCTCAGCTAGAAGAGCAAGTACAGGAGGTTACACCAACACCAGAACCTACTTTAACAGCTAGTCCATCAGCTACACCTTTGGGCAAGGAGGCAACAGGGTCAACAAAGCAAGAGACTCCTACGCCGCGTCCGACGCCACGCTCAACTCCGAGTTTGACGCCGAGTCCAACATCCGGGTCCGACTGAAAGGTAGTCATAATCAGCTCGTCACTGCACAAAAGACCGCTCGCTCTAGTGACTTCGCTGCTTTATTGTTAAAATATATGTATTTATGAATGATTCTCAAGTGGAAAAACTAATCATCATAGGTTCTGGTCCGGCAGGTTTAACAGCTGCTATTTATGGGGCCCGCGGCAATTTAAATCCGCTGGTTATTGCCGGCAGGGAAGCAGGAGGACAATTAGTGTTGACTACGGATGTTGATGATTACCCCGGATTTGAAGCAGGCATTCAGGGGCCGCAGCTTATGGAAAAGATGCGGAAGCAGTCAGAGCGGTTTGCTACCCGGTTCATTAACGAAGACGTTATTTCGGTTGATCTAAAGAAACAACCTTTTGGGATCAAAACTGAAACACAAACCCTAAAAACTGCAGCTTTGATTATTGCAACAGGAGCTTCAGCGATGTGGCTTGGTTTGCAGTCCGAACAAAGACTTCGGGGAAAGGGTGTATCTGCCTGTGCGGTTTGCGATGGATTCTTCTTTAAAGGTAAAACCGTGGCAGTTATAGGAGGTGGAGATACTGCCATGAGAGAAGCAAATTATTTATCTAAACTATGTAAACAGGTAACAGTGATACACAGGAGAGATGCATTGCGAGCACAAGCTGCTTTGCAGGAATTGGTAAAGAGTAAGTCAAACGTCAATTTTATCTGGGATTCTACAGTGGAAGAAGTTTTGGGACAGGATAAAGTAACAGGAGTGAAGGTAAAAAATACTCAAACAGGAGAGATTAGCCAGCTAGAAATTGATGGTCTCTTTATTGCAATAGGTCACAAACCAAATACTGATTTTTTAAAAGGACAACTGGAGCTAGATAAAAAGGGTTATGTGGTTGTTGAGAATGAAACTAAAACCAGCATCCCCGGAGTATTTGTGGCAGGAGATGTGGCAGATTATAAATACCGGCAGGCCGTGACAGCTGCCGGGGCCGGCTGCAAAGCCAGTCTGGATGTTGAAGAATATCTGGAAGGGATTAAATTACCTACAGAGGGAAATGGGGGTAGATTGTGACGTTTTGTATTTAGAGAATATGAGTGGATTTAATCATTTAGAACAAGAAGAGAGGAGAATCGCTTCTTCTGTAGATGAACTCCCTCCGTTAGAAGAGGGTTTTGTAAGATTAGTTCATATCACTGTTCCAAAACATGCTAATGAGATTGTCCAAACCGGTTTAGACTATCAGCGACATGGAATGGCCATGTCTACAGCAAGAGCATGGTCAAAACCTGAAGAAGTTAAGTATTGCAGTGACGATCCACGTTTTTCGTCACCAGAAATGAAAGTAGTTGTTTTAGATGTACCAAACGGAGAATGGAGACTACATAATAATATTACAAAGGCTCCTGGTATAATTCCTGGGAAGTATGTAGTTGGCGTAGTGAGTCCTCAGAAATAAGGTGTGATATGCTGATTTTGTGAAGATTATATTTTCTGATCATGCCAAAAATCAAAAGTTTGAGAGAGAAATTGCCAAGAAATTAATCTTGGAAACTATTAGAAGTCCACAGAATAGATTTAAAAGTTTTCGCAATCGCGAGTTGTTACAAAGGCAGTTTGGTGATAAAATATTAGAAGTTGTGACAGTGAAAGAAGGAGAAAATTTGGTTGTTATTACTCAATATTGGCTGGAAAAGGAGGAAGTATGAAAATTACTTACGATAAAAAAATTGACGCTATGTATATTAAATTAAGAACAGGCCGCTACGATCACAGCAAAAAAGTGACCGATGATATCTTAATAGATATTTCTAAAAAGGGTGAGGTTTTGGGGTTAGAGATTTTAGAAGCCAGTAAAAATATCGGCAAGGTTAAGAGGGAAAAAGTAGCTATTGATTTTGCCGGAGCGTAATAATGAGAAGATTAGCGAATTTACTCATTCAGTTTCTGCCTACGAGATCGGTTTTGGCCCATTGTGATATTCCTTGTGGGATTTATGATCCCGCAGCAGCCCAACTCGCTGCCAAGACGGTTTTAACTATGGTCCAAAAAATCAACCAGCTGCCTACAGAAAACCCCACAGTTAATGATCGAAACAGCTTTGTCCGGATGGTTTCCGTCAAAGAGACTCATGCCGAAATTTGTAAAAGGGAAGTTCTGATCCTTTGGACAGATTATTTTAAGGCAGAGCATTTGGAAAAGTTTCCCAATCTACATGATTTAGTTTGGAAAACAACCAAGTTATGTTCTGAGAACAAAAGGGCAGTAGACGAGACGAAAGCTAATGAATTAATCGAATCTGTAGATAAAATTGCGGAAGTTTTTAATCAGACAAAGAAGTGAGAAAAACTCGTCTGGCCGCAAAAAATCGCTCGCACGGTATGGACTTGCTCACTTGTGAGTATTTTGTGGATACCAATGAATTCGAGTCATTAAGACAGTCAGCACAAAATCCTCAACATTTTTTGACTGGCTCAGACTTCGCTACTTTTAAGAATGAAGTTTTTTCCTTTTTCTCGCTTTACTATACATGGTAACAGTATGCTACCGACCTTAAAGCCCGGCCAGGATATCCTATGTTTTAACTGGGCCTATATTTTCTCCAAACCAAAAAAAGGGGATATTGTCATAGTTAGGCATCATGGGAAAGAAATGGTCAAGCGTATTCAAGAAGTTCACGATCGTGAACTTCTTGTCGAGGGAGACAATCAAAAAGAGAGTACTGATAGTAGAAATTTTGGGCCGATTGGCAAATCTGAGATTATTGGCAAGGTGATATTTGTTAGATAGTAAGAATGTGAGATAATACGGTTATGGCAGGACCTGCTCCCAAAGAAATTCAAGGAATAACCACCGAAGTGGAGTTTGTGCCCAATCATGAAGAAGAACTGATAAAGAAGGCGACAGAGAGTGTTCAACAAGTGGAGCCTGATTTCCAAAAAGAGCATGCCACTCCTGATGCCCCTAAACCTATTCCAAACAGTGCAGCCCTTAAAAAAGTTGGTGCTGAAAGGGTCGGCGCAGAACCAATTATTGATATAGCGGATATTACAGATAATGTTACAGATTTTGCGGGAAAAGTAGGAGGGCATGTCATGACATCTGCCACGGGCGGAGAAGGACTCTTAGCTCATGGAGAAACAGCTCCAGGATATAAAAGTGCATCTAAGTGGCGAGAGAGATTAGGGAAATTATTTCATAGAAAATAGGGTAAAAACAGTCAATCTCCGTGATGGGTAATCCGGTAGAATGACCGAAGTAACAGATTAAGATTGGTAGGATTGCCCAAAAAAATATTATGGAAGTTACACAAGCAACAGGGACAACGGATTTTAGCGGTTTAATTGTGGTCGTGGTGGGAGTTTTGGCTATAATTTTAGTGCTGGTAGGTCTATTTTTTTTCTTTAAAAAATACCTGGTAGGTTGGATTAAGTATCGGGATCGGGAGAAACTTTCCTTGCAATTTGTACTTTTGCAAATTAAGGTACCCCGTGGCAACGAGATCAAAATTGATGCTGCCGAACAACTTTTTGCCACGCTTTCTTCACTCAAAAAATCAGGAGGGTTGTTTAATATGTTTACACCGCAACCACACCTATCTTTTGAGATTGTGGCTTTGCATGAGAGTATCAGGTTTTTTATAGCCTGCCATAAGTCTCATCAGGATTTGATAGAAAAACAAATCCACGGCGCTTACCCTGATGCTGAAATTAAAGAAGCCCCCGAATATAATATCTTTTCCGAAACAGGGGAGACGGCTTATGCCCAACTGAAGCTTAAAAGTGCCGACTATTTCCCAATTAAAACCTTCCGCGATCTACCAACAGATCCTCTTTCTTCTCTGACCTCAGCTTTTGCTAAAATGCAACCTAATGAGGGAGCGGCCATTCAGCTTCTGATTGCTCCCTCAGCCAGTAATTGGAAGGATGTAGGTAAAGAATGGTTAAAAAAACAAAAAGAGCCGGGGGATGAAAAAAATCCCAAACCCCCTCCGGATGCTAAGGAACTGGAGGCAGCGGAAGGAAAACTCTCCAAATCTGGTTTTGATGTAAGTATTCGGATTGCCACTAGTAGCAGCTCAAAAGAGTCTGCCAAGGCACATCTAACTAATATCAAGGCGAGTTTCGAACAACTCTCCGGTCCGTACAATTCCTTTACCGGCGCCAAGATTTATTCCGAAAAAGGGTTTTTGACTGATTTTATTTATCGGTATATGCCGAGATACTCAAAGATGCCGGTTTTAACTCCTGATGAGCTGGCGTCCATTTTCCATTTCCCGAATAAATCTATAGAAACGCCCTATATCAGCTGGCTGTCATCCAAGCGGGCTCCGGCTCCGGAAAAGATCCCTACCACAGGTTTGTTTTTGGGCAGGTCTGTATTTCGCGGCGTTGATAGGCCGGCATATCTTTCGGAAGACGACAGGCGAAAGCACATGTACATCATTGGTCGAACCGGTACAGGTAAATCAGAGCTCCTAAAAACTTTGATGCTGCAAGATGTCATGGCCGGTAAAGGACTTTGTTTTATTGATCCCCACGGAGATGCGGCAGAGGAGATG
>MFCP01000003.1:18198-24331 GCA_001776635.1 Candidatus Daviesbacteria bacterium RIFCSPHIGHO2_01_FULL_40_11
GAGGATGTGATTTATTTTGATCCTTCGGATATGGCCCGCCCCTTTGGATTAAATATGCTTGAAGCATACACAGAGGAACAAAAACACTTTGTGGTTTCTTCCATAATTGGCCTTATGTATAAGCTGTTTGATCCTAATAAAACAGGTATTATTGGCCCCCGTTTTGAACATGGGGTCAGAAATGCCATGTTGACTGCCATGAGCTCCCCTGGTGCTACTTTTGTGGAGGTAGTCCGAATCATGACTGATGCTGATTTTGTCAAGGAACTTCTGCCAAGAGTGGCTGATCCGGTGGTGAGACGTTATTGGACCGATCAAATCGCTCAAACTACGGATTTCCATAAATCAGAAGTTTTGGATTATACGGTTTCCAAATTCGGTCGTTTTGTCACCAATAGAATGATGAGAAATATCATTGGTCAATCAAAATCCGCCTTTGATCTTCGTAAAGTCATGGATGAAGGGAAGATTTTAATTATGAATTTGTCCAAAGGTAGGATAGGGGAGGAAAACTCTAACTTCTTGGGGCTGATTCTGGTTCCCAAGATTTTGGCTGCAGCCATGTCGCGCTCCGACATGCCGATGGAACAGCGTCGGGATTTTTACCTTTATGTAGATGAGTTTCAAAACTTTGCTACAGATACTTTTGCCGATATTTTATCTGAGGCCAGAAAGTACCGGTTGAATTTAATTGTGGCTAACCAGTTTATCGGCCAAATTGGAGAGGATTTAAAAAATGCCGTATTTGGTAATGTCGGTACTGTGCTTGCTTTTAGAGTTGGTGTGACTGATGCCAATTACCTGCAGCATGAATTTTCACCAACATTTACAGAAGCAGACCTGGTCAATATTGAATCCCCTCATGCCTATATTAAAACTATAGTGAACGGTGAACCTGTGGTACCTTTTTCCTTGGATACTACCAAAGATATGAAAAAATGGAAGGCCATGTTAAATCCTCAAATTGGCCAGGCCATCGGGGAGTTGTCCCGGCTAAAGTTTGGTAGGGATGTCGTCCAGGTGGAGGGAGAAATCGCCTCCAGAGCTCGACTGTAAACCCCTGTCATTTCGAGCCCTTTTTCTATCATTGCGAACGATTAGCGCGGCAATCTCGATTATTCTTTTTATGTCCTTTTGTAACCAAAAGAGTGCAAAAGTCTCTGCATCAATGCAGAATGAAGCAATTCTAGGAAGCAAAAAATGATAAATTCTGGTACAATTGGCTTCGTAGATCGGGCGGATGGTGTAACGGTTAACACAAGTGTCTTATACACACTCGAGTCCTGGTTCGAATCCAGGTCCGCCCACTACCGAGACTCGTACGGGAGGAATCCTGACGGTAGAAGCCCCGTAAAATGTTTACCTCTGCTGGGGTGTCTGAGCTTTCTTAAACTCTTAGCTATGATCTGCCTAGCTCGTGCTCTCGTTACAGACGACAACTCTTTCCCAACCTCCTCCAGCGAATGAAGTTGACCATCTTGGAATCCAAAACGCTTCCTTAGGGCTAATCCTTCTCTCGGTGTAAGAGTTTCTAGTACTCGGTCAACAGTCTCGAGTAGTAATGAGCTTTTTTGTGGATCCTGTAAGAAGTGATCTGGTGTCAGGGGTTGGTTTTCGGGATGATACCAATCTCTCCATCCTGAGCCATGTAACATTTTGGCAATTCTATCGCTGTACTGACCACGCTTTTCCCATCCACGGGACATAGGAAATACTTCATTAAGCAAAATTACTGCCGATTCAACAGGGTTGACTTGTAGCCTTTCTGGCATATTAGAGTTCCTCTAATTTAACTTTAGCTTCGCCGTTTTGGCCAGTAATGAACTGAAGGTATTTTTCGGTAGTGGAGAGCCTTTTGTGGCCGGCTAGTTTGGACACCATGGTCATGGGGACTCCGGCTTGCAGCTGAAAAGCTACCCAGGTATGCCTTAAATCATTTAACTTGGCATCTTTGATACCAGCCACTTTAAAATATCTGTCAATGGCGGTCCTGATATTTCTAATCAGTAAGGGGCGGCCGGTTTTAGTCACAAACAAAGCATGGTTGGGGGTTTTGGCCCTTTTGGGCAAATAGTTTTTAATGGCTTCCGCAGCCGCTTTATTTAGAGGAATAGTTCTTTCCCTGGTATCCTCAAATGGGGGGACATGAACAGTCAAGTTTTCTAAATCCACGTCCTCCACTCGTAGCTTACTCAGCTCACCAATCCTGATACCGGTTTGAAGCAGCAGTTCTATGACAGCTAACATCCTGGTGTCTGCCCTGGCCGCATCCCGCAAGCTCCTGTATTCCAATTTAGTTAAAATCCTGGGTGGTTTATTTTCAAATTTAGGGTGTTCCAAACTTACGGCCGGGTCATTAGTGATTAAATTTGAAGTTTTTAAGAATTTAAAAAAGGTCTTAGTAGAGTTGGTTTTTCGTGAGATTGATTTAGGGGTATAATGTTCGTCGGCCAGTTTTTGCATAAAGGCTTGGAGGTCCATTGTTTCAACTGTAGCCGGATCAGTTTTACCCTGGTCTTGTAGGTAACTGACCAGTTGCTCGATGTCTTTGCCATAGGCTAAGATAGTAGCTGAGGCACGAGATTTGTCTTTCAGATGACTTAAAAACTCACGATGTGCGTCACGTAAAGAAACCATAACATGTATTTTAATGTTATAGGATGACTTTGTCAAGTCATCCTGTGAGGAATAAATTCCTCTAAGGACAACTTTGTCAAGTAGTCCTGCGGGGTAAATATGATTAAAAAGATAATTTATGGTCTGATTATTTTAGTGGTTTTAATAATTGCCTTTAATTTGATTAAACAGATTATTGAAGCCACCAAATCAGGGGAAAGGTTGTCCCTAGCCGCAGATGAAGTATACCAATTGGAGATCAAAAATAAATCTTTGAAGAAAAAGCTCATACGGATTCAATCACCCGAGTTTATAGAAGAGGAAATAAGAAATAAGTTAGGATTTGCCAAAAAGGGGGAGACAGTGGTGGTTATTCCTGATGAAAAGTTAAAATCTGTGTTAGGAGCCAGTTCCTCAGCTCAGATCAGGCTGCCTAATTGGTTAGGTTGGTTGAGGGTATTTTTTCAGTAATCGTGTTGCGGGGGGGAGAGTTGAACTCCCTGCCTCAAGATTATGAGCCTTGTGTGCAGCCGTTACACTTCCCCGCGAGGCATATTGTAGCATAAAATAGACTGTATGTGGTATCTCTACATTCTCCTTTGTAAAGACGGCAGTCTTTATACCGGAATATCAAATAACGTAGAAAAAAGGTTCCTTGAGCACAAAAATGGCAGGGGAGGCAGATATACTAGGTCCCACAAACCGATTAAACTGATTTACCAAGAAAAATTACCTACACATTCAGAAGCCTTAAAAAGAGAGGTGGAGATAAAAAGCTGGAGCAAAAAGAAGAAGCTGGAACTATGTCAGCAAAGAAATAATAGTAGCAGCTCCGGCCAGGGTCATCAAAGCTACAATTAGCCACCCAAAAAAGGTAGTGATTTTGCCGTTAACCCATCTGCCCATAATTTTAATATTACCGCTGATTAAAACTATCAGAATTAGGACGACCGGCGCTATCAGTCCATTGAAAACAGCAGAATAAATTAATACTTTGATAGAATCAAATCCTAGGAGATTAATGGCCAGTCCTATGCCTGTGGAGATGATGATGACTCCATAAAAGGCATTAGCTTCCCGGAGTCTCCTGTAAAGCCCAAATTTCCAGCCAAAACTTTCAGATAGGGCATAAGAAGCGCTGCCGGCTAAAATGGGTACTGCCAACATGCCGGTTCCAATGATGCCTAGCGCAAACAGTAAGTATACCCTTTCTCCGGCAATTGGCCGCAAGGCTTCAGCGGCTTCTGCGGCAGAGGTGATATTGGTGATGCCGTGAGTAAAAAGGGTAGCTGCAGCGGCAGCGATAATAAAAAACATCACCAGATTTGATAAAAACATCCCTGACCAAACATCCATTCTCATGTTTCTAACTTCTCTAGTGCTGGTTTCTTCCCGGCGGAGTTTTAAGGTAGTTTTTCCCTCTAGAATTTGTTCTTCTACCTCCTGCGAGGTTTGCCAGAAAAATAAATAAGGAGAGATGGTGGTACCCAGTACTGCAGTAATCAAGAATATTTGATCTTTTGAGAAAACAATAGTGGGAATAATTGCTTTCTGCAGTGCTTCATTCCAGTCAATACTCACTGTCAGGGCAGAGAAGACATATGATAAAAGCACCAAAGCCAGCCACTTTAAGTATTTGGCATATTTTTCATAGGTGGTAAAAATCTGCAGAGCCAGAGTAATCATGGTAAAGCCTAAGATTAAGGTGGTAAACCGGATGTCAGGAAAGAGTAGCTGGGTGGCCTTAGCCATGGCGCCTAAATCGGCGCCGATGTTTAATGTATTGGCAGAGAATAAAAGCAGTGTAGCAATGTATAAAACCCATTTAGGATAATATTGCCTGATATTGGCTGCCAAGCCCCGTCCGGTCACCAGTCCTATCCGGGCACACATTTCCTGCACAACCGACATTAAAGGAAAAGTAAAACCGGCCAGCCATAAAAAATTAAACCCGTAAGCTGCTCCGGCTTGAGAATAAGTGGTAATGCCGGACGGGTCATCATCCGCTGCTCCGGTGGTCAGTCCCGGACCCAGGGATTTCCAATAATCTCTTGCCTGGTTTATTTGTTTTCGGGAGACAAACACCTCGGTAATTTTTTTTGAGGTATCAATGGTTTTATCTAAGACATCTGCCGGAGCTCCAGCCATTTTTTCTAGTAACTTATCAGCAGATAACATACTAATTTAAGAGTAAACCGTTTGTCAGGGGGCGTCAAGCAGCCTGTTTTATGGTAAAATGCCTTTATGGCAGCGTAGCTCAATGGTGGAGCGATCGTTTCATAAGCGATAGGTTGCTGGTTCGATTCCAGCCGCTGCTACTTTAAGGTATAGTTAAATTATGAAGATAATCATACTGGCTGGGGGAGAAGGCAAGAGGATGTGGCCGATTCAGGTAGATAAATGTTTGATCCCCTTTTTAGGGAAACCCCTTTTGTACCACAACTTAAAACAGCTTAAGGAAAGCATGGATGAAGCTGAGTTCCTTATTGTGGCCAACCCTCAAAGCAAAGAAAAGATTGCAGAAATTGCCCAGGAGTTGGGTTTAAATTTCCAAATAGCAGTTCAAAATGAGCCTAAAGGAATGGCAGATGCGATATTATCTGCTAAAGATCTGATAGAGGGAGAGGTATTAATAGTTAATGCCGAAGATATCCTGGATCCTAAAGTTTTTCAGGCAGTTCTGGGGGTTTCAGGAGAAGTAGTTTTGACAGGACGAAAGACGGAAAAATACTTTCCTGGTGGTTATTTAAAACTGGAGGGAGAGAGGGTGGTCGGAATAGTTGAGAAACCGGGAGAGGGGAATGAGCCTTCTGATCTGGTCAAACTGGTTGTTGATTACTTTAAGAATGGCAAGAAGTTGGTGGAATATCTGGAGCGCACTCAAACAGAGAAAGATGATGCTTATGAGACAGCTTTGGACCAGATGATAAAAGACGGACTTAAGGTAAAATGCTCAAAATATAGCGGAGTCTGGATACCTTTAAAATATCCTTGGCATATTTTAGATATCACAGAGCACTTATTGTCCAGGATTGAACAAAAAATTTCCCCTGAGGCAAAAGTATCGGAGGAGACAACCATTGAGGGTAATGTGGTCATAGGAGAAGGCACAAAAGTGTTTGAAGGAGCGGTTATTAAAGGACCGGCGTTTATTGGAAAAAACTGTATTGTTGGCAATAATTCTATGGTTCGAGAGTCAAATCTGGAAGAAGGATGCGTGACTGGTTTTAACTCGGATATTACCAGAAGTTATATAGGCAGAGATTCCTGGTTTCATACCAATTATGTTGGTGATTCAATTATTGAGGGGGATTTTGGTATGGGTTCGGGGGCAGTAATTGCTAATTTAAGGTTAGACAATCGTACAATCATGGCAGGGGATGATTGTGTAGATACGGGAAGACATAAACTTGGTTTGATGGCCGGAAAGGGAGTGAGGATAGGAGTTAATGCTTCCATCATGCCTGGTGTCAGAGTGGGAGCCGGCTCATTGGTTGGTCCGGGTGTAGTTTTGAGG
>MFCP01000003.1:24361-29800 GCA_001776635.1 Candidatus Daviesbacteria bacterium RIFCSPHIGHO2_01_FULL_40_11
ATTATAAAGCTACTCAAACCAGCTATAATCAGTTTAGAGATAAATTAAAATAGTTATTCATGCCGCCAAGCCCCCTCAATTGTTGCTCTGATTCGAGCAATTGCTTGTTTTCTGGCTTCATCCGTATCAAAGTACGGGAAGTATTTCTTTCGAAAGACCGTATTTGGTACACCGGTATCAACCAGACGGTTAACTTCAAATTCAAGATGAGAGACTCCTCTCATGTATAAACTCTCCGCATATGTTTCCGGAGTATGGATAATACATTCGACCCTCATTTTATTGGCATTATTGGCAAGTCTGACAAAAAACTTCATCATTCTGAGTTTGGGGGAACTTCCGAGGTTGCCATTATATTCTCCGCCATCTAGAGTGTTCGAAACATCCTCAATAATGATTGAACGTTCTGACTGATAGCCACGGTCTATTAAATGACTAATAAACTTTATTGCAGCGCGATGATTATTGACTACGACTAAAAGACCGGTATCATCATCTACCGCAATAGCCGGATCTTCGGCTTTTTTCCTCAGCATTTTTACTATCTTCATCGGTCTTGATTTGTCCCTAATCGATACATAGGCGTCAATACTATTTCTCATATTTGTTTTGAAATTGCGGCGTAGCATATGAGTTTTCTTTTGGAATGGTTGTGGTTGAAGTTTGCTACCCTCTTCTTCGCTAATCCATCGAGTAGAGGTACATGCCCAAGTCTCCGGATCGTGGGTGCTAATAAGATAAGCGCCTTTGGATTCACCGAATTGCAAATCCGGATCCCGGACCTCTTCATTCATCCAGTCGACAAAATCTTTAAATTGATCCTCGAGTTTCAAATCTCCTTCTCTTTTATAAATGGAGGCCGCTAAACCCATAAATTGTAATTTGACCTTCGCATCCCACCTGGCTTTCTCGCTCCATTTGCCATTTAAAGACAGAAGTAGTAAATCAGTAGGATCATTATAGGCTCGGATTTCATTAACCATTTCCAAACTAGTACTTCCTTGGTATGACAGGACCCATTGTAAATGGTCCCTGACAGCATTAGCATCACTACCGTAAGCTTCGCATTTTTCTCGCATAGTTTCCGGGTCTTTAATCCCATACAACTTAGTCAATTGCCGCATTAATCTATTTGAAGCGGTTTGTCTTAATTCAGGATTTTCAATAATCGATTGTATTTGATGGTAGGAAGTTACACCAAGTAATCCAAAAATTTGTCCTGTTAGCATTGTATGTAAAATCGTTTGCTCAGGATCTAAACCTTTGTACCAAGAAATTGTCTGTTTTCTGCAATCAGACAGAGACATTCCTGGTTTACGAAGAGGTTGATGGACATCTTCCCTTAAGTATAAATAATCACTTTTTGTTTCTGCGTTCATAAATGCAAATAATAATCCCCGTCTTAATAAAGGATACGGGTTACTATAAGTTTAAAATTATACCATTAAGTTTCAAATCTTGCCATAGTTGACAAGGTATGGTAATCTAAGATTATCAAAGATTGATGCCTGAAAGAGGCATCTTTGTTTTAAAGAAAACATGGCTAAAGAAAGATTAGATACATTACGAGAAATCGTTTTTGATCATCCGGATAGGTTTGTTGGTTGTGCCCAAATTCAAAAACCGAATGGGGGTAAATATTATGCTGGTTTTGCGGATGGAAGCTCTGTGGAGGAAGAGGTGATTGCTCTGATTGAGGATGAATTCAGGACAGGTACAACAGATTTTCATATAGTTAAAGTTCCAATAGAACTGACTGTCATACCTCGACTAAGAAATCTGTTAGTATAATTGACCCTCTTTAATTAGTTTTTTTTGTGATTTAGTGACATATTTGTAACATTTTTGCGTTATAGATTCTTTCCAGGTAAAATAAAGGCAGAATGAAACGGATATTAACCGGGGATAGGCCGACTGCTGATAAGTTTCATTTAGGAAATTATATTGGCAAGTTGAAAAATACAGTTAAATTGCAAGATCAATACGAGACATTTGTGCCTCTGGTGGATCTCCACGCCTTGACAACCTACTTTGATCAAACAGAAAAGCTGGAAGCTAATATGAAAAGCTTAGGTTTAGACTACCTCTCTGTTGGCTTAGATCCCAACAAGACCACTATTTTTATTCAATCCAAAGTGCCGGAGATTGTCGAGATAGCTTATTTTTTAAGTGTTTTAACCCCACGCTCCATTATTGCCAGACAACCGGCTTTAAAAGAAAAACTTGACGCTGGAGAGCAGGATACAGTGGGACTTTTTTATTACCCCATCTTGATGGCAGCAGACATATTAACCTTTAAGGCAAATTTGGTGCCAGTGGGGAAAGACCAGAAAGCTCATGTTGAGTTTGCCAGGGACATTGCTAAAAAGTTCAATGATTTATATGGAGAGGTGTTTATTCTTCCTGAGCCACTGATTGGTGAAGTACCTACTTTGCCAGGTACAGATGGACAGACCAAGATGGGTAAATCTTTAGGGAATGCCATCTTTTTGACAGATTCTCCAGAGGAAGTGGAAAAAAAGGTAATGAGTATGTATACAGACCCAACTAGAATCCATCCAACTGATCCTGGACACGTGGAGGGGAATCCTGTGTTTATCTATTTAGATGCATTTGGTTCTGAAGCTGACAAACCACAAACTACCAACTACAAACTGCTTTATCAGAAAGGCCAAGTAGGTGATATTGAGGTTAAAAAGTATCTGGTGAAAGTTTTAAATAATTTCCTGGATCCGATCCGCCAGAGGCGAGATGAATTAGAAAAAGAGCCAGGTCTGGTGGAGCGGATACTCAAAGAGGGGACTGAGAAAGCCAGAATAGAAGCTCAAAAAACTTTAGCTGAAGTCAAAAAAGCCATGAAATTAGATTACTTCTAGAACCTGGCAATTTCACGCTCGTTGTGCTAAAATTCCCATTATGGCAAATGGCAAAAGAAAAGTTAACCTAAATAAGCGAAGCTTTTCTGTGAATAAAAAGATTTTTCCAATCCTAAAAGGATTGATCGTTTATGTTTTAATTGCGCTCGCCGCTTTGATTTTCTTTTATCAAGTTTCAGGCGGGCCTGCAACTTCTGATACCGAGGTGCCAATCTCGCAGATTGTCAGTGACACTAAAGACGGAAAAATTGCCAAAATCTCCTTGGAAGGCGATAAGATCGTTGCTGAAGTTAAAGATTCCGATCAAAAACTTACTTCCCATAAAGAAGCCGGTGAATCAATCTATAAAATCTTGGAATCAAGCGGAGTTGATCCGAAGTCTGTTACTATTGAAGTCAAAGATTTATCAATACAGCAGGCGTGGATTGGTATATTATCGGCAGTACTGCCGATCTTAATATTAGTAGGTTTGATGTTTTTCCTTTTCAAAAATGCCAGAGAAGGGGCACAAGGTATTTTCTCTTTTGCTCAAAGCAGAGCCAGGCTTTTTACCAAAGATTCCCCACAAATCAAATTTACCGATGTGGCAGGAGCGGAAGAGGCCAAAAGGGAGCTATCTGAGGTAGTGGAATTTCTAAAAACTCCGGAAAAGTTTAAAGCATTGGGAGCAAGAATTCCCAAAGGGGTATTGATGGTCGGTCCAGCTGGTACAGGGAAGTGCGTTACAGGAGATACCTTAATTTGGACTAATAAAGGCTTAATGCAGATACAAAACGTCCCTTTTTACTATTTTGTTGACTCAAAGTCTCACCATGTTTACGGAGCCGGACTAGCGAGTTTTAATGTTGATGATGTCCGCTCAGAAGGCAGACTTGCGTCTCATTGGTATGATTTAGGTAAGCAGAACACTATAAAAGTTAGGCTTGCGCAAGGTTTTACATTGGAAGGTACCCCCGAACACCCTGTTGTAGTCATGACCACAGACGGGCACTTAAGATTCAGAAATCTAGACCAAGTACAACACGGCGATTCATTAGCAATACAATTTGGAAGAGAGATGTTCGGCGATTTGAAGGTTGTTAACAAGGAAACAGCTTATTTAATGGGGCTTTTAACCGGTGATGGGAATTTATCGCATGCAAGTAGGATTGGTTTAACTAATGTTGACGATGAAATTATTAAATTCTTTAAGGGGTTTATTGAGAAGCACTACTCGCAAAGCGCGATTACTGTAAGAGGGCAATCGTTCCTAATTTCCAGTTGGGATTTTAAAAAATATCTTTATAAAATGGGGATGTCATATTTACTCTCGTTTGATAAGACTATTCCGCCCACTATTTTACAGGCTCCCAGGGAAGTTCAGATATCTTTTCTCCGGGGTCTTTTCGATACCGATGCCTGTGTAGAAAAAAAGAAAGCAGCATTTGAGTACACCACAGTCAGTAAAGAAATGGCTCATCAAGTACATATGATATTGCTTAATTTAGGGATAGTTGCCGGTTTAAATGTCAAAGGTAAGCCGGAAAATGGATATTACCGCAATGTTTACAGATTGAGCATAACAGGTTCTGCATTTGTAGATTTTTCTAAAACAGTCGGGTTTCGGCTAACCAGGAAACAGGTACTACTTGAAGGACATTCGCAAAAGATGTTGAGAGTTAACACAAATATTGATGTTATACCGGGTATTGCAGCTTTAATTGAGGAATCCTGGAGAGAGATATCCAGACTTAAGTTGAGCAATGAAAAGTTATCGAAAGTCATCGATAAGGTGAGAAGGCGAGGCAGGGTTTCCCGACAGACTCTGAGCGAGTATGTGAGCTATGCCAACTCTTTGGGCGTAAAGATACCACATCTGGAGTATTTAAGGAACTTACTGGAAGCGAAATTATTCTTCTCACCAGTGATAGAAAAGAGTCATTCTCAAGCTAGGGTTTACGATTTTACGGTACCCGAAACACATAGTTTTTTAGGAAATGGATTTGTAAACCATAACACTCTCTTATCCCGTGCAGTAGCAGGGGAAGCAGGAGTACCGTTTTTCTCCATAGCCGGATCGGAATTTATGGAAATGTTAGTGGGAGTTGGTGCGGCTAGGGTCCGCGATATGTTTGCTCAAGCCAAAAAAGCAGCTCCGGCCATCATTTTTGTGGATGAGATTGAATCAATCGGCAGGCAACGCGGTATGGGTATTTCCGGCGGACACGACGAAAGAGAGCAAACCTTAAACCAGATATTGGTGGAGATGGACGGATTTACGCCTAATGACCATGTCATAGTACTGGCTGCGACCAACCGTCCGGATCTTTTGGATGCGGCCCTCATTAGGCCCGGCCGTTTTGACAGACGCGTAGTTTTGAATCTGCCGGATCTGGAGGAGAGAAAGGCCATCATTGAGCTGCATATGAAAGGTAAACCTTTTACCAAAGAGGTGAGTACGGAAAAGTTAGCCAGGCGGACTGTTGGTTTTTCCGGAGCGGATCTTGCTAATATGTTAAATGAAGCGGCCATCTTGGCAGCCCGCGAGGGGAAAACTGCCATAGACAGCAAAGATCTGGAAGAA
>MFCP01000003.1:29810-37515 GCA_001776635.1 Candidatus Daviesbacteria bacterium RIFCSPHIGHO2_01_FULL_40_11
AGGAAAAGTTAGGGCCGCAGCGCAAAAGAATGCAATCGGAGCGGGACAGGAAACTGTCTGCATATCATGAAGCAGGACATGCAGTTGTCGGGCATTTCCTGAAAAAAGTTGATCCGGTACACCGGATTTCAATTGTTTCCCGGGGTATGTCCGGCGGCCATACCTTATTCCCGCCTACAGAGGATCGGTCAAACGAGAGCAAATCTCGCTTGCTGGAACAAATCACGGCCGCTTTGGGTGGCCAGGCAGCGGAAGAGCTAATTTTTAAGGATATCTCAACCGGCGCAGCCTCCGATATTGAAGTTGCCACCAATATTGCAAGGGCAATGGTGACTCAATATGGTATGTCCTCTTTGGGGCCAATCAGTGTTAATCCCAGGCCGATGTTTGGAATTTGGAGGGGGATGGATGAAGGGACGGAACTTTCACCTAAGATGCACGATGCGGTGGATGCAGAGATCAAAAAAATCATGGACAGCTGCTATAAAAGCGCACAAGATCTTTTAAAAAAGCATAAAGCCAAACTGGATGTTGTTGCCAAAGTCCTTCTAGAAAAAGAAACTCTGGACGGTGACGAGTTTGAAAAAATCGTGGGGAAGAAGAAAAATTAAAGTTTAAAAATCTGACTATGGCAACACCGGAACAATTGGTTTTGAGGGATAAGTTTACTGTTTTAGAAAGGGAGAGGTTGTTGGCAGATGGAGCAAAGATTTATCTTCCCAGATATCTAACCATTGAACAACAAGAAGTAGCCCAAAGTGAAAAAGGGCAGCCTGCTTTATCGTATAAAACACAGGTTGCAGATGGATTACTTGATTTACCTTCAAGACCAATTGAGATGGCTATTTACCCGGGCCTAAAAAGGTTTTTTGTTGAAGGAAGTTTTGATAAAGATATTACTACACAAGAGACATTAGTAGCCGAGGCTGGACAGTGTCGTAGTAAAAGGTTGGGTCTTCCCTGGATAACTCAAATTATCGCGAGAGAAGCAGCTACTTTATCAGATATTACTTTTCAACATCTGAATCAAACCGGTGTTTGGTTATTTGGTCCTACATATGCTGCTACTCAGGGTGAAGAGTGGGTCTATAGCAGAACAAAGGATCCGACTGATATAAGTAAAAATGGTTTCTGGTTTGCTTTTGTCGGTGGTGTACGTCTCGGTGGTCTCCAAATTCGTGATTGGCCTGGTATTGGTGTACCTTTTATCGGCGTCATTCATCTGGTAGTGGCAGTGGCACAAGTTGATCGGGTTCCTGATGTGGAAATGGAAAAGCTTTTAGTTGCAGCTTAGAATTTTGGTTACCCGGATTATTGCCCAAAGCGAGTTAAGAGGGTAGAATAGGGTAGTGAAGAAATTTTCAATTAAACTTGCTTTATTGTTTTTTACACTTTCAATTTTTAACTTTTCACTTTTAACTTTTCCGGCTTATGCTCAAGGTCCTGATATTGGCTACTCCAGACTTCATCCTGCCTCACCATTTTATTTTTTAAAAGCAATCAGGGAGAAGTTAGAAATTAGGTTTGCCGGTACCCCTCGTACCAGAATGCTCTGGGAGTTGGAGTTTGCCGAGAGAAGACTCAGGGAAGCAAGAACTCTTCTTTTCGTGAGTCAAGATCTGATACAGTCGACACTGGAAAGATATGTGGCAGAACTAAATCGTTTGCCGGATAAGCATCAGGAAAAAGACGAGTTGGGCTTGAAGATCAAAGGTGCACTCAAGGTGCATCTTACAGTACTGGAGCAGATGTATCCGGAGGCTAAAGATGCAAAAGCAAAAATGGCGATCAGGTCTGCGATGAATAGGGTAATCCAAAGGGCTGATGTGCAATCTGCCGTCAAACTGCCGGTGTGTTCTCTTTTTTCTAAAGAAGCCAGCTCTTCGGCCTTAAATGAAGTTGAAAGAATGGTACTTGCGGAGCGGGCTAAGGTATGTTTACAGGGTGCGATATAATCTTAGAAGTTTATCAATCACCTTATCAACGGAGTATGGCTTTATAAGCTGTAGCGATTTTTCTCTCATCCGGACAGACAAGTCTTCATCAAATAATATCTTTTCCTCCTTTTCCGCCATTTCTTTGATATCTCCGGGTTTAACCAGAAAACCATTTGTTGAAACCAGTTCTATCAGCCCTGCTTGTTTTACTCCCACAATAGGTAACCCGAACACCATTGCCTCAAGTACCACCATTGGGTTATTCTCCATAGTACTGGCTGTTGCAAAAATATCACCTATACTCAAAATTCCGGAAGAAATGAGCGTTTGGTGTTCTATGAACCCGGTGAATACCACCTGCTTTTCTATCCGTAATTTCCTGGCTAGTTTGACTAATTTTTCTTTGGTTGGTCCGTCACCGATAATCAGCAAACTGACATTTTGATGTTTTTTTGTTAAAAGTTGAAAGGATTTGATAAGTATGTCGACATTTTTCTCATGTGATAACCTGCCAAAGTGTAATACCACTTTTTCTTTCAAGCCGTATTTTCTCTTTAAAGCATCTTTGAGCTTGTTTGATAATAATTTTGGTTCTGTTAAGTTAATACCGTTGGGAAGATAGGAAATCGGTTTTTTAAAGTCATTCATCTTAAGTTCTTCAACCAGCATTTTTGAGGGGGCAAGCACCAGGTCGCATTGGCTAAACATAAAATTTAAGAAGCGCCGCACGGCTTTATCTACAAGTTTTACTGCCAGTTTATATTTGAACCAACGAAGGTATCCAGATTCGGCCAAATAGACATGAATAGTGCCTACCAGAGGTTTTTTAAAAAATCTGGCCGCCATGACCGCATCCATGCCAACTGTTAAAGGAGAATGGAGATGAATTATATCCGGCTTAAACTTTATTAGATATTTTATGACTTTTGGTAGTCCAAATACCCCCAGCTTGAATTCAGGATAAAGGAGGGCCGGAACTGTAGGAAGGTGTACTACTTGGACGTTTTTAGCCTTAAATTTCTCGCGATTGATTTCATCTAATTTGGGTGTAAAAATTAAAACATTATGGCCTCTTGCCCCAAGTTCTGTGGCTTGATTTGCTAAAGCTGTAGCCACCCCATTTATCTGAGGTAAAAATGTATCTGTAAAATATGCAATTTTCACAATCTTCTAAATATATCACAAAATGAGGTATATTGATTGTATGGGTAAGTTTATAGTTGGTTTTTTGGCGCTGCTGCTAATTGTTCTATTAGGCAGCGTCATTTTTGAGAAAACTTACGCTTTCCCTTCCCAGGTTCAATTTGGCATAACCTTTTCCCCCAAATATGCCAGGTATTTGAATTTGGACTGGCAAAAAACTTATGTAGAGTTGCTGGATGATCTTAAGGTGAAAAATTTAAGAATCCCCGGCTACTGGGATATTTTAGAGCCTGAAAAGGGAAAATATGACTTTGCGGAAACAGATTTTATGCTCGCTGAAGCTGGTAAAAGGAATGCAAGAGTCATTTTAGTTTTAGGCGTGAAACAACCTCGTTGGCCGGAGTGCCATATCCCTGCTTGGGCAAAAAGTTTAAGTACGGAAGAGCGAAAGAAGAAAATTTTGCAATTTATCCAAAAAACCGCAGAAAGGTATGATAGTCACCGGGCAGTATGGGCTTGGCAAGTGGAAAATGAGCCATTCTTGCCATTTTTTGGTGAGGGTTGCGACCCTACTGATGGAAATTTTTTAAAGGCAGAGACAAACTTAGTCAGAAGTATAAATGGTAAAAAAATAATTATTTCAGACTCAGGTGAGTTAGGCAGTTGGATAGTACCCATGCAACTCTCGGATATATTTGGGACCACCCTTTATCGGGAAGTCTCCAACCCGGTAATGGGTTATTTTACTTATCCGGCTTTGCCATATTTCTATAACCTAAAATCTCAAATAGCGAAAATTTTTGCTCCCCGTAATCAAAAGGTAGTAGTGATAGAACTGCAGGCAGAGCCTTGGTTTGCAGATGGGGATCCTTTAACAAATATTTCCCAACAAGCAAAACGGTTTCCCGTACAGAAAATGGAATCTTATATAAATTATGCCAAAAAAACCGGCTTTGATGAGATGTATCTTTGGGGCGTGGAGTGGTGGTATCTCATGGCTAGGCAAGGATATCCGGAATATTTAGACTTTGCCAAAACGCTGTTTAGATAAGGGATGGTTCAGTAGAATCTGGACTTAAGGTTTCGGATCAATCCAGATGCTAATGCTATCTGGGTCTGTTCTTTGGAAGTTCAGATAGCGTGGGGTACGGGTTTCTTCTTTCCTCCATCCTGCATATGGATTAACCGCTACTTCTAAGGCCATCAGAAGCTTAAAAGGATTAAAAGAAGGGATTCTAATACTATGCACCTTCGGTGGTTGCTTAGTTTTCGTATGTTCCAGATCGCGACGCTCCTCTTCGATTTCTGCCTGCGATCGATAAACGACTTTTCCTCTAAATGATTCGACCATGGGGCAAATGATACTCTTATTTAAACTTATAGTCAAGAAAATGGTATAATTAAAGTTATGACTGAAGGTGGAGGAGGAGGGGGGCCAGAGCTTTCCATTCCAGAACAAGAATCTTCTAGGGCTTCTGAAAGATGGGTTACTCCCACTCAGGCAATAATTAATTCTCCGGACGGATCCCGCGCAATTAATATTAACCCTATTTTTAGGGATGTTTTAACCAAAGAAGGTCAAAGAATTGGCCAGGTTTTAGAAGTGACAGTGCCGGTAAATGCTGGAGACCAATTAGCTTCTTTAGATTTTAGATTTAAAAAAGATCAACAAGGGGATTTACAAGTTTTGCCCGGCGGGTGGGGTTCCTGGTCTTCGTCTACGGCAGGTGAGACTGATAAATTGATTGGTATGAGGACATACGATAAATCGTTAGGCGGAAAAACAACCCCATTTATCGAACCTGGAACCGGAGGAGAGGAAATTCCCAAAACAGAAGGTAGAAGTTATGGTTGGTTGGGTTTTAGAAATCTAGATCCAAGGGATGGAGAAAGCAAAGAAAATCTGGTTTTAGGTGAGATTCCAAGCTTTGATGGTATTGGAGGCATAAGATATCGACAAGAGGGTGACAATATCATCGTAACAGTTGCCAAAAAACTCGAAGGTGTAACTTCTCAAAGGCCTGTTACTTTCAGAATTTTTCTTGGTCATGCTAAACCGGAGCGCCAAGAAACAGCACTGGGTAAACCTAAGATCATGAATCAGTATGCAGACTTGATGGTGGTTTTTTCTAAGGAGCTGTTAAAACTAGTAGGTAATGTTCCATTGATGAAGGATCGGGCAATTGGCTTTTCCTGGGCAGCCTATGGGCCGGGAATAACCCAAAAGATAATAGAAGAAGAAATTAAAGCCAGAAAAGGCATTGATGATACTTATACCATTGATGATGGCTGGGAAGAAGCGAGCGGTAGTTTCAGGATAGATGTACGTAAATTCCCAAATCTGGCGGGTTTAACACAAAAGATGAAAGAGGCAGGGATGAAGCCGGGTATTTGGGTATGCCCTTTTAGAGTTGCAGGGGAAGGGAAGGGTTTGCCTAAAGAATGGTTTATGAAAGATGAGAAGGGTAATCCTAGAGAAATAAAGTTGCCAAATCCTGTAGTTGGATTTCTAGAAAAGCATATTGCCAAAACCAGGGCGCTTGATATTTCGATTCCGGAAGTGAGAGCGTATTTGGCTGATAGGTTTTTGGATCTTGCCAAAATGGGGTTTGAGGTTTTTAAGGCAGATTATCTGTCTGTGCCATTTACCGGCCAGTTGCAGAATAAAGATAAGACCTCGGTTGAATATTACAGGCAAACTTTTGAGGAGATCAGGCAGCGCATCCGCAGCGAGTTAGGCAAAGAGATTGAAATTATCGGCTGTGGCGCTCCGATGATGGAAAGCATTGGATTATTTAACGGTATGAGAATTACCATGGATAGCGCATTGCCAAACCCCGAAGGGATGCCCGTCATTGGGAAAACTGTTCCATTTCTTAAGAGAATCCCGGGGTTATTGCAACTATATTCTAAATCAAATACAGGTATGTATCATGATGCTGTGGCGGTAGCTGGCCGCAGAACTCTGCTTTTTAAAGGTGTTCATGGGTTAATTTTGGATGGTATTCATATAGCTGATGAAGATATTCCTCTAAATCCTGACAAAAGAAACCGTTTAAATCAATCAATTTTGGCCATAAATAGGTTAGGGGTAAGCAATCTTTTTGTGGGGGATAGTCTGGTCAGGGCAGGAGAACGAGGTAGGCAAGCATGGCGTGATTTTATTGATATATTTAAAAGGGGAAATGTCGATTTGATGTTTGGTGATAGAAGGTTGCCCAAAATACCCAGAAGATTCTCCCTGCCCAAAGCAGCTTAATATTTTTTCCGCTTAAAAATACTGCTCTTTTAGTATGATATAATCCCGGCATATGGCAATTGAGCGGGATACAAACAGTCCGGAAAGAGCTTTTTCTCTGGGAAGATTTTTAAGGAGGGAGCTCAGAGAGATATCGTTAGCGCCTATGAGGTTAGCTGAATTATTTAGACAGGAAACAGGACCAGTTAGAGGAAAAGCTTTGGCAGCGGTTTATTTTGGGTTGCCTATTGCTGCCGGTGTAGTTTATGCTTTCGTGCATCCTGGTGACCCCTGGATTATTGCCGCTCCGGCAGGAGTAGCTATTGAATTAATTGGTGCTCGCATTGTTACCTCACAGTAACCTCTCCAAGCGAGCTAAAAGGGTGAATTTCTGCTAAAATCACTTGTATTATGAAGAGATTGGTTTTAGTAGATGGCAACGCTTTGCTTCACCGGGCTTATCATGCCACCCCGCCTTTTACTACTTCTAAAGGTGAACTGGTCAATGCAGTTTATGGTTTTTCTTCCATGATTTTAAAGGTGATTTCGGAACTTCACCCGGAATATTTGGCTATTACCTGGGATGAAAAAGGACCAACCTTCAGACATCAAGCCTATACCCAATACAAAGCCACCCGGGGGCCGGCTGATGAGGGTTTATCCAATCAATACGAGAGGGTACACGAGATTGTTAAGGCATTTAGTATCCCGGAGTTTAAATTGTCCGGATACGAAGCGGATGATTTGATTGGTACTTTGGCCTTGCAAGCTGAAAAAAAGAATCTGGAAATTGTAATTGCGACAGGAGACCGGGATATCATGCAGCTGATTGATAAAAAAATCAAAGTTTTTATGCCTAAAAAAACTATGGCAGATGTGGGGCTGTATGGAATAGAGGAGTTTGTGGCCAAATATGGCTTTTTCCCCAAACAGCTGACTGACTATAAAGGGTTGGCAGGGGATGCTTCAGATAATATTCCCGGAGTTGCTGGGATTGGAGATGTGACAGCTACCAAATTGATCCACCAATTTGGGTCAATTGAGCAAATTTACAAAGCAGAAAACCTGAAAACCTTACCTGAACGCATGCAGACACTGCTTTCCGAAGGAGCAGAATCTGCAGTCATGAGTAAGAAACTGGCCACTTTGGATTTAAAAGCGCCAATTAAGATTAACTTGAAAGAGTGCGTAGTTCATGACTTTGATAAAGAGAAAGTAGTTAAACTATTTGAGGAGCTGGAATTCAAGAGCTTAATAAGTAGATTATTGAGTATTGCTTCGGTCGGCAGCCCCACTCACTTGCTCGCTAACGCAAGCGTCCTGCGGTCCGATATGGATCGGACCTCGGATACGCCCCGCACCATAAACGGTGCGGGGTCTAGAGCTC
>MFCP01000003.1:37528-45190 GCA_001776635.1 Candidatus Daviesbacteria bacterium RIFCSPHIGHO2_01_FULL_40_11
CTTCGTCTAACAACACTACTGATTTAGATAAAGCTGTTGAGTCAATTCTTAAAAGGATGTCGGAGACAGGAGTACTGGTAGATCTGAAATTTTTAAGCAAGTTTGGCAAGCAGCTAAAGGCCAGGTTAGCTAAGATTGAAAAGGATATTTACTCAAAAGTAGGACATCAATTTAATCTGAACAGTCCAAAGCAGTTATCAGAAGTGTTATTTGATGAATTGAAACTGCCGGTGGTCAGGAAAATTAAAACCGGCCGTTCCACTGACGAAGCTACTCTGCGCGAACTAGCAACAGCCCACCCAGTCCTGCCGTTATTACTTGAATACAGACAACTGTTTAAGCTGGTTTCAACATACATAGATGCATTGCCAAAATACATAGGTTCTGATAATAGAATCCATTCGACTTTTAATGTAGAGGGAGCGGCTACCGGCAGACTCTCTTCCAAAGACCCTAATTTACAAAATATCCCTATAAAAGGTGAAGCAGGGGGAGAAATTAGGAAAGCATTTGTGGCTCCAAAAGGTAGAATTTTACTAGGAGCGGATTATTCACAGATTGAGCTTAGGATCATGGCTCATCTGGCAGATGATCCGGGTTTGAAAAAAGCCTTTAAAGAAGGAGTAGACATTCATGCTCTAACTGCCTCAAAAATCTTTAAAGTCCCGATCGATAAAGTCACCAAGCAGCAGAGGATGGTAGGTAAAACCATGAATTTTGCTACCCTTTATGGGCAAGGGCCGCACGCGCTGTCGCGGCAGCTGGGTGTAGCGTATGAGCTGGCCCAACAATATATCCTCGAGTATTTTGAGCAGTTTCCTAAAGTCAGGAAGTGGATGGAGGAGATATTGGCCTTTGGTTATGAGAATGGCTATGTGGAAACCATTTGGGGTAGGAAAAGGTATATTCCGGAGCTAAAAGCTGATAATAGGATGATCAAATCAGCAGGTGAGCGGGCGGCAGTCAACCATCCGGTTCAAGGTTGTCTTCCTTGGGAGACAAAAATTCTTACTTCTTCTGGATATATTCCAATAGGCGAGCTCTATGTTGCAAAGGGAAAACCTTCTTATATTTGGGATGGCAGTCAATGGAGAGAGTATCAAGTATTAGATAGAGGAAAAGCACGACTAGCAAGAATTGCATTTTCTAATGGACAAATATTCAAATGTGATGTAAGGCATAAAGTTTTAACTGTTAATGAAAATGGTTACGAATGGAAAGAATTCCCGGAGCTAAAAGCTGGTATGAGAGTATGTTTTAGTATGCCTGCTATTCATGAATTTTCTTCTAAACAGTTTCATTATGAGCATAGTCCTAAAGTTCATAATGGAATTCCATTGAACATAAGTTTAAACAAGGAATTCTGGTATTGGCTGGGATATTATATTGGGGATGGATATCTACACAAGCGTTGGAATAGGGCCTGGGTTTATTCCCTTACTTACTATTTTGGAGAGCACGAAAGCGAAAAGCTGGGACAGTGTATTGAGTTTTTTACATCGCTAGGTTTACATCCTACTAAGCGTAAAACTATTCATCGTCCAGCCGTTAAATTATCTACTCGTTATGCAGTTACAGTTCATTCACAAGGTATTGGAAAACTGTTTGAAGTCTTAGGGTTACTTAGCGGGAGGAATGCCCATACAAAACGCTTGCCTTCTCGTATTTTTACCGAGTCTTTAGAAAACCGTTGCACTTTCGTTAAAGGAATTATGGATTCTGATGGATATAATGGAGTAAAGAAAGATAATAACCCAAACATTCATCTTTGCCAAAGAGAATTGTTACAGGAAATACAACTCTTACTTCGGACTATAGGAACAGAAAGTCAAATTAGAGGACCTTATATGTACAACGGTAAAATATCTTACCGTCTTGACATCCATCGAAATGCGTTGGCTCAGGTGCTACAGCAGGGAGAAATGTCTTATTATAATCGTTATTTAAATAGACTGGTACCACGATTTCTAGTGAAGGAAACAGTGTTCTTAGGAGGTCATCTTCAAAAAAGCCAGTTCGCTACAGCATCAGATGCTGTATTGTATAGTCGGTGGAAGAATGGCGGTTCTTCGTCTTTGTATCACTTTCGAATTTGGTTGAAGCGTAATAATATTGATTTGCAAACACCCATTTATCATTACAATGAAATTATAAAAATAGAGAAACTTGATCAGATTGAGACTACCTATACCTTAAGTGTTCCTGGAAGTCATCGTTTCGACAGCGAAGGTGTAATATCAAAGAATACGGCAGCAGATATGATTAAAAAAGCTATGGTGGAGATAGATCGGGAACTCGTTAATCGTCATTCGTCATTCGCTAAAAACAAACAACGAACAGCGAAAAACGATTGTGCGATGATTCTTCAAGTTCATGACGAATTACTCTTTGAATGTGACCCCAAATCAGTCAAAGAGACAGCGAAAATGGTCAAAGAAAAGATGGAAAATGCCTTGGAACTTTCTGTGCCAGTGATAGTTGATCTTAAAATTGGTCCCAATTGGGGAGAAATGAAGCCTTTGGTTCTCGCTATCAATTTACTATCACGGTAGCCTTATATCCCCCCAAATTTTTATTGTTACTGACGGTGAAGGTGCCAATATTCTCAAAAGAGTAGGTAAAAGAGTCTGTCGGCTGCAAATCTTCACTGTCAAATTCCGGCAAGCTCTTGCTGGTGCTTGGAGGAGATGGAATAACCCGATGGACATTTGTGTCTTGATTGATGAAAGTCACCTGCTGTCCGGCCATAATCGAAACAGAAGAGGGCACAAAACCGTCTTTGGTAATCATTATCTCAGCCGGAGTTTTAACCCAATTGTCCAGATTTGCTTTGTCACTCACCTGCTCCTCAAACTTACTTAATAATGCCGGTTTTTCTATTTCCAGACTTCGAAAATAAAGGTAGCCTACAACGGCAAATATTGCTACTGCTGCCAATATCAGTATCGGCAGCATAAAACCGGATTGACTCTTTAAGCTTTTCATTTTTTAATTAAGGTCGCATTTACAACTGAGGTCAGCCCGCTTTTAACAGCAACGTTTATGGTTTGGCTTAAATATCCTGGCTTTTTAAAGTTTAAAGAGTATGTACCGGCCGGAATATTAGCAATGTTAAATACCCCTTGAGAATTGGTAGAATAATTCTTGTTTGAGCCACCAATTCTGACTGACACCCTGACTCCGGAGAGTGCACTGCCGGATTGAGAATAAGTTGTACCGGTAATTGCTCCGTAACTTTGAGCCGGTTGGGTAGTCACAGAAACAGTATTGGAAGAAGGAGAGATATTACCGGTCGTATCAAAGGCTTTGACAAAATACGAATAGGTAGTGGAAGGAGTGAGTCCGGTATCTCCATATGAGGTGGTGGTGATAGTGGCTACCTTGATATTATTCCTGTAGACATCATACCCCGTCACAGCCACGTTGTCTGTTGATGGATTCCAAGACAGGTTGATTTGAGAGGAGGAAACAGGATTGACTGTCAGACTGGCAGGAGCTGTCGGAGGTTGGGTATCCGAGGGGGTGGGGGTTGGGGTAGGTGACGGAGTAGGCATGGGGGTTGGAGTTGGGGTTGGTGTTGGAGAAGGTGTAGGGGTGGGTGAAGGAGTAGGTGGTGCTGGTGAAAAATACATTCCGTCAAACCAGAGAGTAAATCCATAGTCCCAGGTATCGGCATGAATTTCCAGATAGTCAATATCTGAAAGCGATACTGCCCCGGAAGAAGTCCTAGACCAGGTGGCATCACCAGTAAGAGGAACTTTAAATTGTTTCCAACTCTTTTCCGCTGCCCCCAACAAATTCTGGTTGGGAGTATATTTATAGTAATCTCCAGCGGAATTTTTCAGGTAAATAATGGGGAAATTGCCCTGGTAGCCATTCGGGTTGGGATTATCTGAATAAATCCAGAAAGTAAGATAATCGGTGTTGCTCAAATTCCAATTTGCATCTTTTGTTTTAGGGTAGAAGGCCCAAAAATCAAAGCCGCTGGCGGTTGTTACTTTAACGGAATAATTGTTGACCTTTATTCGTACGGAATCATCGGCAGTTGCGCAAGCTGCTTTATCGCCGCTGTCACAGGACCAATTACCGGCAGTTTGTTCGGTGTATGCTTCGTTGGGATCCTGGTATGAGGCCGTCAGGAATAGGCTCTTATCTTGACCCATGACGTTATCAAAATCTCCATGGATGTCCCACCAGTTACGAAGTTGTTGGCCCTGGTAGATTTTGCTGTTTTTCCTACCCGGCAGGTTTTGCCAGTTCCAAATCATATAGTTTAAAGAAGGGTTGTCGTTGTCACCATAATCCTGACAGCCCCAATTAGAACAACTTAAGTCGGATAAAACTCCCAGGCTCTCGGGATTCCAGTCCAGACAATCTGATTTTTGTGGGGTGGTGTTGCTACGGTCATACTCATATCTGGCATTAGGCGGGTTATGGACAGAACCACAGCGGCCATTAACACCGAGAGTCTGAGGGTAGTTGGGGCCCTGAAACTTATCCCGAAACAGCATTCGATCCACCGCATCCAGTTCTGCCTCCATCTGGTGGCCCCAGGATTCCATCGCCTCAGACGTCCCCCTGCCATAATTGAAGGTATAGACCCGGTAAGTATTTTGGCAAACAGGCATATCATTGGTTCTGAAACTGTTGCTGATATCCCCATACGGACCGGCCATTTTAGATTCGGAGATGGCCAGATACGGCTGTCCATCTGGTTTATTGGGACCCTGATAAGCCCACAACCAAACTTCCCTGACCCCTCTACTATCCACCCAGTCACAGATATTGTGGGCGGTCATAATACCGTTATAATTGGGCCTCCTGGTACCGTCGGCCAACATCGGCACTGCTTGAGTATATTCTTTGGTATCTAATATTTGATAAGTTAGTGCCGGCAAGGCGGAGGTATCTTTATAACCTAAGTAGCGGGAAGCTTTTTCTAAAGCGCTTTTTAAGTTATTAGTGACATCAACAGTTTTCTGTCTGATGGTACTGTAAGGGTCCCCCACATCACCGGTGACCGTAATATCGATGTTTTGGCCGTCAGGAGTCAGGGGGAAATACTTGATCACTAAAACTGCCATATTATATGAAGTGTCGGTGCTAACGGCTGCCTGTGATGGAGGTTTGGGGTAAAGCATGGAAAATAGTTTATCTTTAAAAGGAAAAGTTGATGAAAACAGGATAAATATCACTACCCCTAAAGATGCCAGCAGGATCAATACTGCCGGAGCAAAGCCACGTTGATTGAGCATTTAATAATCTGCTCTTAATATTAGTAAAGCTTATTCTGAGGATTTGTGTCAAGTTAAACAATCATTTTTCTAACCGGTCTTTGTTCTGTTTCAAACTTCACAAACCCCGTTTTTTCTAAGATATAAAAGATTATCCAGAGCAGGGGATAGATTAGGAGATTGATCAGTGAGGTAAGGGATTGGAGAGTTAGAAATAAAAGTATGGCCAGTCCGGCAGGGACAAAGTTTACGTATGGCTTTATAAAGCTTTGTATTTGGTCTTTGACAGTTTGTTTAATCAAATCCTGGGTTAAATTCTGAGGCGAACCAGCCTTTGACTGGGGTTGATTTAAGGTATCTAAGATAGCAGGATCCAGGCCAGATTGCCTTAACAGCTCAGGGTTTTGTTTCAGCAAATCGATCTGCTCCTGGCTAATGGCAGGCAACTGGGGAGCAGGGGAGCTTTGCTCTGTAGCAAGATCCAAAGGAGTCATTTTCAAAGCAGTCTCTATTAAAGAATCCGGGATTTGAAAACCTGCTTGAGCAATAATTTTGCTGGTAGATAAAAAGTAAATTAAACAAAAAGATAGTATTAATAAGCCAGAGAGATGTCTGATGGACGGGCCGAGAATAGACTCGGGTTTAAAGGTTAAGTAGCTTTTTAAGCTGACGTCCAGTGATAAATATGTGAGGAGAAAACTTATAAAAATTGCTACAGCAAATATTAACCCCAAAGCCGGTTCCAGAAAAAGCATTGGTATTAAAGCAGAAATTAAGCTTACCGGTAATGCTATTTTTAAGTCTTGGGCCAAAGTTGCAAATATCACAAAGAGCAAACATGAGATGGAGATTAGGAATGATAAAATTAGTAAACTTATGAAGGTATTAATTGATAAAGAAAAAATAAGGTCATAGGATTTTAAAAGGGGGATAAGTTGGTAAACAAAGAGAGCAAAGGCTATTAAAAATAAAGGAGCTAAGGTAAGTTTTTTAAGAATAAGCATGGTAGAATTACTATATTATATATGAAGACATTAGTCACTCACATTAATCCTCATCTGGATGATATTGCCGCCATTTGGCTGTTTAAAAAGTTCCATCCGGATTTTAAAGATGCAAAAATAGAATTTATCTCCGCCTCCCGTGATGCGGCCAAAGAAGAATCAGAAGACAAAATATTTTTAGGCACCGGTGGAGGCAAGTTTGATGAGCATAAAGAAGGCTTGGACACTTGTGCCACCTCCTTGGTCTTTGAGTATTTAAAGAAAGAAAAATATCTTCCTGAAGATGAAATCAGTCAAAAAGCTCTGGAAAAATTAATTGAATGGAATAGATTAATAGATACAGGAAAAGCACCTGAAAGTCAATTTGATGAGTTTAGTATTCAAGCTTTTATACGGACCAAAGATGGTTCACATAAAACCTCTAACAAGTCAGTTGAGCTGGGGGTAGAGATCTTGGAAAGAATTTTGGCAGTTTTAAAAAGGAAGCAGCAAAGCTTAAAAGATTGGGGAGGAAGACAGGAATTTTCTACCAAGTTTGGGCGCTCTTTTGCCGTAGTTTCCGAAACTATCAACCGGGAATTTTGTAGGGAACAGGGGGGAGACCTTTTTTTAATGTATAACCCGAAACATAAGTCGGTTCAGTTTTTTACTCCTTCTTTTGACATTGACTTAGAACCGGTTTATAATCGGCTTAAAATTTTGGATCCGGAAGCAAGCTGGTTTCTGCATCAAAGCCATCATATGGTAATTTGTGGCTCTGCTTCGGCTCCGGATTCTAAACCTACCAAATTAAGCTTTGAGCAGTTAGTTACAATAATCAAAAGTATCTAGTTACACTACGTTAATGAACAAGTTTTTTATCGTTATTACCATAAGCCTGTGGTTTTTTATTTCGGGCTATTTACCAAATCCAGCTTATGCTCTTGTAGAGAATACAAGGTTTGATCGGGTTATTGTCAAATTTCACTCACCTACTACTAGACAACAAAAGGAGAACCTGATTAAAAGCTTTGGTTTTTCAAAGTTTGAAAATTTAAAATTGGCCGATACTTTAGTTTTGCAGGTACCAAAAAATAGGGCATTGGAATTTGTGGCCAACCTATCTAAAAGCCCTTTGGTTGAATATGCGGAAAAAGACGAGTTAGCTTTTACCCAGGAGATTCCAAATGACCCATATTATCCCAATCAATGGGGCTTAAATAAAATTAAAGCACCGGGAGGCTGGGATGTAAGTCACGGGTCGGGAACTGTCAAAATCGCTATAGCGGATACAGGCATAGACGGAACTCATCCTGATTTGGGAGCAAAAATCGCAGCTGCTGTTGATTGCACACGCTCTTGCGCAGCTGTTTCTCCAACTGATGGTAATGGTCATGGGACTCATGTGGCCGGTATTGCCTCGGCTGTCACCGGAAATGGTCAGG
>MFCP01000003.1:45214-49276 GCA_001776635.1 Candidatus Daviesbacteria bacterium RIFCSPHIGHO2_01_FULL_40_11
GCAATCTTTATTCGGTTCAAGTATTGGATTCCGGAGGATCCGGTTATTATTCATGGATTGCAAACGGAATCATCTGGGCAACCGATAACGGAGCAGATGTTATTAACTTGAGTTTGGGAGGAACCAGCTCCTCTTCTACTTTAAGAAATGCTGTGGAATATGCATGGAATAGGGGGGTGGTGGTGGTGGCTGCCGCGGGGAATAGGAATTCTTCCGGAGCGCTATATCCTGCATACTACCAGCAAGCTATAGCGGTTGGGGCTACAACTTCAACCGATACCAAAGCCTCTTTCTCAAGTTATGGATCCTGGGTAGATGTGGCCTCACCCGGTTTGGATATTTTCTCCACCTTTCCGGGCGGCAGATATATTTATATGTCCGGGACATCCATGAGTACACCTTTTGTTTCAGGCCTGGCAGGACTACTTTTTGGTTTCCATCCGGGATGGAGCAACTTGCAAGTTAGGAATCAAATTGAAGGAACAACAGATAAAATATCCGGAACAGGCACATATTGGAAGTATGGCAGGATTAATGCCTGTAAAGCCCTGGATTGCGCAGGCAGTCCGGTGTCACCATCTCCGACCCCGACACCGACACCAAGTCCAAGTCCAAGTTTGGAACCAACACCAACACCTTCTCCTACTCCAACGCCGACTCCATCCCCATCCCCATCACCATCACCAACACCTTCTCCATCTCCAAAGCCTTGGTGGTGTAAGTACCTTCCCTCCCATTACCTTTGCCAGTAGACATGGGGTGTATAATGCTTTTTGTTTACTATGATTATTATCGCCGCAGTCTTAGTATTAATAATTTCAGCAGTTATTTCTAACCAGATAGATTTTAAAAAAACTCAGGATCAAAAAAAGATTTTATCCGCATCCTCCTCATCTACTCAGTCTCCATTTCCTACCCCTACTCCATCTCCCAAGCCTTCTCCGTCTTCAAATAGTTCAAATAACTCCCAAGTGACTATCAAGCAGGAAGTGAAAGAAACTGCCTCAACTCCCCAAACTTTTAATTTATCTGATTTCAAATATCCGAATTCTTCACAAGTTGGTAATTTGGAAAATGGCATCAAATTAGAAAGCAGTGACGATCCGAACACAATTACTGATTGGTATCAAGAAAAAATTAGATCCCTGGGATTCAAATCCAAATCATTTGTCAAGACTAATACCAATGGAAATATTTTAAATAAGCTGGTGGCCGCCTCAGCAAATAAAGAAGTCAGGGTGGAAATTGAAAAATCTGCTGAAGTCTCTAAAGTTTCGATCGCAGTAACTCTTATTGCTACTTGACAGATCCAAAATTCCTTTGTTATTATTCCTTCACTTTATTCTGCCTCTTAATCTGCCCCCAATCTGCCCCAAAGTTTTATGATTCAAAAAATTCGAGATTTTAGCAGGATTATTTCCTTCCGTTATAAAAGATTCATTCTACTCGGTGTGGTAATTATTGCTATTTTGTTGGCTATTTTTATTTTGAAAAATGCCCCACCTACAAATCAAGGAAATAATACAGGAGATTCAAGAGTTTCTTTACCGGAGGCAAAAGCCAAAATAGATATCAACAAAAGTTTTTCGTTCCCTCTAAAAGATCAAAAGGGAGAAGAAGTCAGTCGTATTGATTATTCAATAATAGATGCATCTTTACAAGACCAAATTGTTTCCAAGGGGAAAAGTTATACCACTATTAAAGGAAGAACTATTCTTGTCTTAAACTTAAAGATTACAAATCAATATGATAAATCTATTGAAATCAGCAGTAGGGATTACGTTCGTTTATCTATTAACGGAAGTACGGAACTTCTGGCAGCAGATATTCACAATGATCCTGTGACGATTCAGGCAATTTCCACCAAATATACCAGATTAGGATTTCCCATATATGATGCGGATAAAAATCTAAAAGTTTTGGTAGGCGAAATAGGCGGTGGCAAAGAAGAGGTGGCAATAAATTTTTAAGTGAAACGACAACAGAGGATATGATGACATACAAAACTTTATACGGCGATATAATAAAAATATTGGCAAAAGTTGTGGAAAATAATATTTATGGTAGTGTGGAGATATTTTTTGAAAAAGGGAAAGTCACCCAGATAACTCAAAGAATTATTAAAAAAGTGCATCACCCTGATAATAATATCGGTCAGAAACAGCCGCAAACCGGACAGCATGCTATAGATTAAATCTTGCCTCTTGACAAGCTAACTTAATCTATAGTATTAAAATAAGAGATAGAAAAAAGCTAGATAGACCGACCGCAAACGGAGGCTATCACGTTAAGTTTATATTAACGTGAAGGCCTCCGTTTTTTGTTGCTTTCTATTTTAAGAAAGAGAAAAACGGTAGACGGAGTGCCTACGTTCAGTTTTCATGAGCGTAGAAGCCTAAAAAGGAAAGGGGGTGAAACAATGGAATTAAAAAGAAAAATAGCTGCAGTAGTAACAAGTGGTGCTTTGTTGTTTTCTTCATTTGCCACACCGGCATTTGCGGCAACAACCATAGAAATCTCTGGTAATGGTACATATTCAAATAATGATGCAACCGTTACCACCACCAATACCACTACTGTAGTACAAAGTAATGATGCCAATATTTCAAACAACGTTGATGTCGACGCAGACACAGGTAAAAATGACGCCAACGATAATACTGGTGGAGATGTTTCAATTGAAACCGGTGATGTTGATACAGAGGTAACTGTCTCAAATACAGTGAACAGCAATTCAGCCAATGTGGATTGTTGCCCAACAGGAGACACCGAAGTATTGATCTCTGGAAACGGTTCTGACTCAACTAATAAAGTTAAGCTGGATCAAGATACCGATACAACTCTTTTCCAAGACAATGATGCCTATATTTACAATAAGGTAGATGTCGACGGAAACACTGGCAAAAATGATGCCAATGATAACACAGGGGGAAGTGTCGAAGTCACAACTGGTGATGTAGATACCAAGGTAGCAATTTCCAACGCCGGCAATGTCAACTCCGCTCAAATAGGAGATGACAGTAGCGGAGGAGGTTCTGTCAGCGCTTGGATTACAGGTAATGGTACTGGATCATACAACAAAATTAAGTTGGATCTAGACAACTCAACATTCTTGGCTCAATCCAATAATGCCTACATCCACAATGATGTAGATGTCGACGGAAACACTGGCAAAAATGATGCCAATGACAATACCGGCGGAGATGTGATGATAGACACCGGCGATGTAGATGTCGATGTTGATGTTGACAATATGGTCAACTTCAATGTGGCAGATGTGGATTGTGGCTGCTTGTTGTCTGACCTTTTGGCAAAAATCTCTGGAAATGGCTCTGACTCTGAAAATAAGATCAAGGCTTATCTAGACGAGAGCCTTACTGTCTTCCAGGATAATTGCGCAGAAGAGAATGATGGCCCTTACAGTGAAGGGAATCGCGACAAATGCGGTTTGGACAATGATGTTGATGTAGACGCAGACACAGGTAAAAACGATGCAGAGGATAATACCGGAACTCCGGAAGGTGATCCTTCCGTGGAAACGGGTAATGCCGATGTAGATGTTAACCTGGACAATTCTGGCAACGTCAACGTTTTTGGTGAAGCAGGGGATCTGGAACTACCTGATTTTGATTTCGACTTTGATCTGGATATTTCTCTGGATCTCAGCGATCTTTTATCAGCTCTTCTAGGTCTTCTAGGTTAGGTTTTTGAATTTGGGAAAGGGTGGTGCTCAACTAGCACTTCGGTAAGAGACCACCCTGCCCAAAGAATAGTAGTAAGTAGTAAGTAGTAAGGGAAAAAATGATAAAAGTTAAAAAAATATTATCAATCATATCCATAATCGGACTACTCTTTTTAAGAGTAGCTCCTGCTGTGGCCTTAGAGGCTCCGACTGCACCGTCTGCTCCCACCCCTCCTCCGGCACCCACCTTAACAGAAACCGCTCCCACCCCTCCTGCGGAGCCGGTACTGGAACAGTCTGCTCCCACCCCTCCGCCAGAACCCACCCTGGAAGAGACTATAAGTAATGAAGAAACAAATACAGAGGAAACAGGCAGTACT
>MFCP01000004.1:0-1104 GCA_001776635.1 Candidatus Daviesbacteria bacterium RIFCSPHIGHO2_01_FULL_40_11
AACGCTACTCTTTGACCACCCGTTTGGTTTGTTTCAAGGGGTGGAGCTGCCGGTTCTTGACTTGACCCGTGACTTCTTCTAAGTTGCTCTAGTGCTTTTTGGGCAAGTAAACCTTGTGCAGAAGTATCCTCTGCTGGATTGGGATTTTCCATATTGGCCTCTACTGTCATCTTAACAGAAATTGTAGCTATTCTGTCAAGGAAAACCAGTAATAACTTTGCAAGTGAGCAAAAGAAAAGTTAAAATGAACTAATGATACAAGTAAACGAGCAAGAGTCGGTTTCCAGACAAACATCAGAGGAGGTTTTGATGCGTGTTATTCAAGACACGGAGTCAGGTCCTTTTGACCCAAAAGATTTTCTTAAAGACGCTAGAATTCTCTATCAACGAGGAGATGCTGCAGCAGTCTACAACCCGACATCCAATGCCCTAGAGATGACTGATGTATTAAAGTACCTTAGGTCAGTTGCAGAACAACATGAACCGGAAGTTTTAGAGGCTGCCGCTACCTCGGTAATGGACATATATTCTGAGGAAAAACATTATACTCCCGAGGAACAGAAGACAGTCGGACAAACTATCCTACTAATGACAGGTTCAGAGGAGGATATTCTAAAAGGATTTCAAGAGATGGCTTTACTTACCCCTTCACCAGCTGAAAAACTACCAGAAGAGAAAAAAACTGCTTGGGGACGTTTGTCCTCTATATTTAGAAAACCAGCTACCGAGAACGAAGCAGATCTCATTTCTTCGTCAAAAACAAGTCCAGACACATTCGTAGTACTAATGCTTCTTGGCCGGGCTGCAAACGGCGCAGGTAATCGTGCTGAAGCCTACCGTCTTTTCTCCCAAGCCGTGAATATTAACCCCACGTCTGAGGAAGCCCATCTATGGGCAGCAGCAAGCTCAGATGATCTGGAAGTAGCCCAGACCCACCTTCAAAAAGCTCTAAGTCTAAACCCACCTACACCCAAGGATTCCCAGGGCGGTGAAATTTCCCCAAGCAAAACCGCTACTACCCCTGAGACCTCGCCAGACTCATTTTCAGATTAGGCTAAACAAAAACTCACCCAAAAATCACCCCGGATCTTTTCTATAAATCCT
>MFCP01000004.1:1123-48299 GCA_001776635.1 Candidatus Daviesbacteria bacterium RIFCSPHIGHO2_01_FULL_40_11
ATGGAAGAGCAACCAGCAGAACCTCTAAGATCTCCTGAAGGTCCAAGGGAAGTATTAGGACGGATGATAGCGAACGAGCGTTTAGCGGACAATATGAATGTTCCCACCTTACTCCAAGATCTTCACCTTTTTATTAAAATAGGGACAAAAGGCCCTAATACTTTAGATTATTTAAGACGCGTTGGTAACGATAAGCGGATCAGAATAGCATTGCTTGAGGAAATTGATAGAAGTGATGGGTTAAAGGATGGCAAAAAGGTACTCGAGGGCATTGAACTTGCCCATTTTTTTGGGATGGATAAATTGCCGAAAACTTCAAAATATTTTTCTTATCTTAAAAATGAGTATAAACCTAAAAAAAGATCAGGCTTAAAAAGAAAAATGGTACTTGCAACTGGTGCAGGACTCATCGCAGCAGCATCCATTGCAAGTACAGGAGGTCCTGCAGCACCGATTGGTAAGTTTTTAGGTGAATTGTCAAAAGGGCAATCCACTTCCCAAAAGGGTCCTTCAACACAGTCTCCAGTAAAGCTTGAAACAAAACCAGCTACAGCCCTAAAGGCGCCGGAAAATCTTTTAAACGAATTTATCAAACCTTTTGCCGAAGAAGCAATGGAAAGGCGAAAACAATGGGCAGAGTCTGACCCGGAATATCGACATATGATTGATAAGGAGTTAAACGAAAATCGTCTTAATGTGGTCGTGTTTGGTTATGGAGAAGAACATGGTGAAACTTATGAGGATTACGGTGGTGCTCCGTCTATACTTTCCCTTGATTTAAAAACAGGCAAGATAGCTATAGTACACTTCAGCCGTGATATCCGCACACCAGATCTGGAACGATTGTTACCAGAAGGACAACGCCAGCCAATAGCATTACGGAGTCTCTACAGAATAGGCGGTACCGGTGAAAAAGGATTTAATCAAATGCGCCATGTCATTGGCAGAATGTCCGGTTTGATAGCCGATTATCAACTGGTCATGAAAGATGTGGTTTTACGCGATATTATTGCTCAACTCGCTGATGGTAATCTGGAGATTGATGCACCAAAAGATCATAACACCCAACCCTTTAGGTTAGATCGTGTGCAATATGGAGACGATTTGATCCAAAAAGGAAAACAAAATATGAGTACCATGCAACTGATGCGCTACATATTGGCAGAAGATAAAAATCCCCAGGGAAAAGAAGATGAAAGAAGTTATCGGAAAAATCAAGTAACAGAAGCTTTAATTAAAATCATGAGGGATAAATTTAGGGAAAAATCACTACTTGAAAAAGTGGCTTACTTAAACCAAATTAAAAGTTTGATTGAAGGAGAAATCAAAAATAAGAACCTAGAGTTAGAATTTGATCTAAATATAATGTCAAGAGCATTTGAGGGAATATTCGGAATAACCGGTAGATTCTTGGATAACTGGGGACAAAACATTGAGTTTACTGTTCCAGAGGTAGATAGAAACAAAGAAATAGTTTTCCATGATCCTTCTTTCGGAGATGGTAGCGTCACAAGAGTGCACAATATCTTTAATCACCCAAATTATAATGGCAGAACAGATAACCCTAGGCTTCTGGAAGAAGTGAGGGCGAAAAAACTACCTGACTGGATGTTGATTCCGGATGAAGGAAACCCTTATTCCAACGACTTGGTCAAGGATTATTGGCAATCAATTAGGGAAAAGGTTAAAAAGACATTAATTAACACAGCAGCTTCGTCCCCCTCAACTCCCACCAAAATCCCAACTCCATCTCCAACCGCCACCTCTACTGCCACTCCCCGTCCCACCGAAACTCCAACTCCAAAACCCACCCCCACTCCTGAAGTTAAAACCTTTAAAAAAGATATCCTCAGAGAACAATTAACCCCAATTATTTATAGCAAAATCGAACAGATCAGGGCGGAACGGGCGGCGCAAGACCCCGAATATTACAATAGGATAAACAAGGAATTAAACGAGGGAAAAATTAATATCCTTATTACCGGCGGCAGAGAGGATGACCCTTTAACAGACTCTATCCAATTATTTTCGTGGGATCCCAACACCAACACTCTTTATGCCGTCGCCTTCCCGAGGGATTTACAATCCCCTGAGGTATTAAATAAAACAAAAGATCCGACTAATTCAAGGATAAACCAGGCTTTAGGCAAAGGCGGCCCAGAGCTTTTAAGATTAGCCATAGAAAATGCCACTGCTCTATCAGTTGACCTTTATATGCATACCAATTTCGATGTCTTAAAAGATGTCATAAATAAAACAATTGGCACGATCGACATCGAATTTGATAAGGATATTGTCGACAATGCATATCCTACCGAAGATAATGGAATCAAAAGAATATTCTACCCTAAAGGCAAAAATACACTAACAGGAGAACAGGCTCTTGAAACAGCCAGAACAAGACATGGTGACAACGACTACGAAAGAGCCAAAAGGCAGCAAAAAATAATTGAAGCTTTAATTAGAAAAATATTCTCTGAAAATATTTTGAATCAAGCCCGCTATTTATATACCATGAGGGATATTTGGTATCAAAAGGTGCACGAAAGCGGAACATTAAAACCGGATTTTGATTTAGACGATTTATTTTTCCATGATCTAAAAAGGGTTATTGAGCAAATTCCCCAAATGGCTTGGGATAAGCTTATCAAAGGAGTCAAGGTGGCAGAAATACCAACAATTTTTGCAACCGGCATATCCAGTAAAAACTTTGTTGTAGGAGCAGGTGTCCCAAGGCTTTCGATCACTAAAATTAGCGGTGGCAACCCAAATACTTCCAATCCCAGAAGGGATTATTGGCAAAGAACAAGGACTTTTGCCGAAAAATTCATAACAGAAAATGCCGGCGAACCGCCTGATGAAAAAGAAATTACAATAGAGATTCCGACAGAGGAATAAAGAACTCTTTATCTAAAATTGGACATAATCTTAGCTAAAAGATAAAATCCTCATTATGGATCCTAAAACTCCGCTTTCGCAAGTTACAGGAATTGGACCTGGGCTTTTGTATAAACTTAAAAGGCTCAATTTAAATACTGTTCAGGATTTAATTTATCATTTTCCCTTTAGGTATGATGATTTTTCCAATGCTACCTCAGCACTGGAAGCCAAAATAGGGGAGTCTGTTACATTGCAGGGGGAAATTTGGTCTATCCAGAATATTTACACCAGGTCCAGAAAAATCATCACCAAAGCCATCTTTAATGACGGCACCTCACCAATAGAACTGACCTGGTTTAACTCTTCCTGGCTGACTAAGCAAATTCAAACTGGGGACAGGTTACAGGTTTCAGGAAAGATAGCCAAGTACAAAAGTAAGCTTTCGATAATAGCTCCACGCTGGGAGAAACTTGACACCGAGAAACAGCTTCCCACTCGTCAAGTGGGAACACAAAGTTTGCATACCGGGCGACTGGTTCCTATCTATCCTGAAACCGAAGGCTTAAGTTCCAAATGGCTGCGGACAAAAATAGACCAGCTACTGCCCCAAGTTATAAATCAAATTAGCGATCCCATGCCGGATGAAATCAGAAACGGCATGCTGCTGCTTGCTCCGGCCATCCAACAAATCCACTTCCCAAAAGACTTCGAACAGGCAGAAAAAGCTAGAGATAGGTTGGGATTTGATGAGCTGTTTTTTGTTTCTTTAGCCACCCAAAAAGCCCGTTTAGAATGGAGCAAAAAACCGCTGGTTGAGCCCTTAAAAATCAAATTAGACCAATTGGACCAATTTATAAAGAAGTTACCCTTTGAATTAACCTCTGCCCAGCAGAAAGTTTTAAAAGAAATCCTGGAAGACCTTAAAAAAAATCAGCCTATGAATAGGTTAATCCAGGGAGAAGTAGGCTCAGGCAAAACAGTCGTCGCCACCATTATTGCATACTTGGTGCACAAGAATAATCTTCGAACCTTATTTATGGCTCCCACGGAAATTCTGGCATTCCAACACTTTGAGACACTTTCCACACTTCTCGCACCATTCGGACTGACGGTAGGAATCTATACAGGAAGCAAAAAATTTACCCGTGTTGTCATTCCGAGGGAGCGAAGCGACCATGGGAATCTTCCACGAACTGGGAAGATTGCTTCGCTAATAGCTCGCAATGACGTTTCTTTACCCGACATTATCATTGGCACCCATGCCCTTCTTTCCGAAAAACTTTCCACCGAGAATGTCGGTCTTGTCATCATAGACGAACAACAGCGCTTTGGCGTAGAACAAAGGACCCTCCTTCGCGGAAAAGCCAAAATCCCGCATTTTCTGACCATGACAGCCACTCCCATACCGAGAACTGTGGCATTAACCCTCTATGGTGATTTAGATATGTCCGTCATTGACGAACTGCCTGAAGGACGTCAGAAAGTTAAAACATATCTGGTACCGGAAAAAAAGAGGCTAGATTCTTATAAATTTATCGCCAAGAAAGTGGCGGCGGGGGATCAAGTCTATATCATTACGCCTTTGATTGAAGCTTCGGAAACCCTCTCCACAGTCAAAGCCGCCAAGGTGGAATTTGAGAAACTAAAAAAGATTTTTCCCGACCTTAAATTAGACCTACTCCATGGCAGGATGAAAGGAACCGACAAGGAGCATGTCATCGGGGATTTCCGCTCTGGCAAAACGAATATTTTAGTTTCCACCTCTGTGGTAGAAGTGGGCATGGACAACCCTAATGCCACAATTATCGTGATTGAAGGGGCGGAACGTTTTGGGTTAGCCCAGCTTCATCAACTCAGAGGCAGAGTCGGCAGGGGCAGAAAAGAATCTTATTGTTTGCTCTACACATCAAATTATTCAAGCGATGAAAGAAGAAGATTGAAATACCTAGAAACTACCTTTGACGGCTTGAGGCTAGCTGAGTTGGATTTAAAAATCCGCGGCAGCGGGCAAATTTTTGGAACTGCCCAATCCGGCAGGTTTGAGTTTAAAATAGCGAACTTTTCTAATATCACATTGCTAGAAAAGACTAAACAGGCAGCGAAGGATTTGTTGATTCAAGATCCTACTCTTGACAAATACCCGTTACTCAGGGCAAAATTACAGGAAATCGCATCAGAAGTGATGCCTGATTAATCCATTACCTATGGCTTCGGAACCAAAAAGAAGACATTCTAAAGCAAGAAAGCGGGTGAGAAGAGCCGCTATTAATTTAGCAGTCAATCTAGTAGCCTGCAAAAACTGCGGAAAATTAACTGTACCCCACACTGTCTGTAAAGAGTGTGGATTTTATGGCGGGAAGGCTGTTGCAAAAGAAAAAGTCCAAGTCACCAAGGCATGAAAAGAAAATCTGACCCAAGGCACCTGCGAAGAGTAAAACTCATGCAGGAGTTATTTTCCTGGGAATTCAAGCGCGATCGGAAACCGGCAAGTAAAATCCAAGAAATAATCTCCAAACTCCCCAAAATCGATGCTCTGATTACCAAATCCGCGCCTGACCGGCCGATTAACCAAATCAATAAGATTGATTTAGCTATCTTGCGTCTTGCAGTTTTTGAGATTATATTAGATAAAGGGATACCTCCAAAGGTAGCAATTGATGAAGCGGTAGAATTGGGGAAAGAGTATGGCTCTGATTCCTCAGCCAGCTTTATCAACGGCGCTTTAGGAAGATTAATCGAAATCGAAAGGATCAAGACGTGAATCAAGAAGCTAAAATCATACAAGCAATTGCTGAACATTTGGGTCTTTCTGTGGAAGATTTGGACCGACATGCCTCCTTAAGAGAGGAGTTGAATTTAGGTCCAATTGAATTAAACGATCTGCTCTCCGATTTATCCCGAAAGTTTGATGTTAGTTTCAATCAGGAAGAGATAGAAAACTTAAAAAGGATAGACGATATAATTGTTCTTATTGAAGATAATTTATTAGAATAATGTCAAACAATGATTTTACCCAGCTTCTGCGCCTACTTGATATAAGATTTAAAAATCCAAAACTGCTTGAGCAAGCTTTCTTACACAGATCATATTTAAATGAAGTCAAAATGGATATGCAATCTAATGAACGCTTGGAATTCTTGGGTGATTCGGTACTATCTCTGGTAATCTCTTATTACCTCTATGCTTTGAGGGTTACGGATTCCGAGGGTGAGTTAACTAATCTACGGGCTCATCTAGTAAAAACCAAATCATTAGCAGAGGCTGCAGGAAGACTAAATTTGGGAAAATATTTAAAGCTCTCTAAAGGAGAAGAGATTTCAGGAGGAAGAAATAATCCGCAAATCCTGGCAAACACTTATGAAGCGCTTTTGGGAAGTTTATTTTTGGATGCCGGTTTAGAGGTTGTCAAAGGAGTTATCGAAAAAACACTCCTACCTCTTTTTGAAAAAGAGCTAAAATTGGGCCCGCCAAAAGATGCAAAATCTTCCTTACAAGAAGTTGTTCAACAAAAATTAAAGTTGTCTCCGCATTACAAAATTTTGCAAACCCACGGACCGGACCACGCAAAACAATTTATTGTAGCAGTATTTGTAGGCGGAAAAGAGATGGGTCGAGGTAGGGGGAATAGTAAACAAATTGCCGAAGAACAAGCAGCCAAACAGGCTTTGCAGATTATCGAAGATTGACTTAAGATCCTCTTATACCATATACTTATCCCCATGTTAAAAATCCGTTTAATGAGAATAGGAGCCAAAAAGAAACCATTCTACCGGGTGGTTGTTGTTGATGAAAGGGCAAAAAGGACAGGTGCTTATATTGAACTGCTGGGTACTTATAACCCTTTAACAGAGCCGAAAGATATTAAACTAAAACAAGATCGGATTGACTATTGGGTCAAACAGGGAGCTCAATTATCTCACGGATTTTTGCGGATAATTGGTAAAGCCCCCCAAAGGCCTCCCAGAAAGCCGAAGAAAGAGAAGAAAACAGAGTCGTCAGCTATCAGCGACCAGACTTCAGAAAAAACAGCTCAAAAAGAGGAACCAGTAGAGGAAGTTGTGGGAGAAGAGACGAAGGAGGCGAAGTCTGAGTCGAACGAAGCAATCAGTGAAGTTGAACACACCACAGAAGCTAATGAATCGAGTGAGGAGCAAGGCGCGAAACAAACTCATAGCGAGCCTCGTGGAGAGGCGAGCGGTGCTTCGCGACCAGACGAGCCGACGACCATCGAAGAAAACGGGGAAAAAGATGAAAGACCTGCTTAATTTTATTGTCACCAGTTTAGTCACCAAACCGGAAGCTGTTGTAATTGATGAACAAAGAGAAGATGGAACGGTCAACCTTAATCTAACAGTTGATCAATCTGATATGGGACTTATTATTGGTAAAAGCGGACAAACAATAAGGGCGATCCGCAAGCTATTAACAGTAAGAGCCATTGCTGAAAATATTAGAATAAATCTTCAATTGACTGAACCTCAACCTGCCAGTCAAGCATCATCAGAATAGTCATGTTGGAGCGATATGAAACTTTCAATCATTACCTTATTTCCCGAAGTTTTCCATCCAATCTTGAATTCCTCCATCCTTAAACGGGCTCAAGAAAAAGGCTTGGTAAATTTTAAACTAATTAATCTCCGTGATTTTGGCGAAGGTAAACACCAACAAGTTGATGACAGACCGTACGGTGGGGGAGCGGGAATGGTACTTCGAGCCGATATATTGACCAAAGCTGTTCACAAAGTACGTTCCCACAAAATAATCCTTATGTCTGCTTCCGGGAAACCTTACAAACAGACTAAGGCGCGTGAGTTTTCCAAGTTAAAACACCTCATCATTGTCTGTGGACATTACGAGGGGATTGACCAAAGATTTATTGACAAATACGTTGACGAGGAAATCAGTATAGGTGATTATGTTCTAACCGGAGGCGAGGTCCCTGCCATGGTTATTATTGATTCCATTACCAGACTTATTCCCGGAGTCCTGCAAAAACCTGAAGCAATCATCAATGAATCTTTTTCCGAAGGACTACTTGAATACCCGCAATACACCAGACCCGAGGAATTCGAAGGAGAAAAGGTACCCGAGGTCTTATTGTCAGGAAACCATGCTGAGATAAAGAAATGGCGATCCCAAAAATCCCTGGAAAAAACCAAAAAAATTAGGCCCGATTTACTAAAGTAAGATACAAAACTTATTCGAATGGATTAGATTTACCCCTTGGTAGCGATTGTGTAGCTGAAGGACTTGAAACTGTTTCTTCTAACCTCGCAAGTTTCGCAATTAATTGCTCATCTTTTTGGCTAAGCTCGGGCAAAGGAGAATCTACACCTCCAAAGCTTTGAGGCAGTTGGGAATATAAAACTTCTGCCGCCAAAGCTACATCAAGAGCTTGAGAGGTTTGGCTAGATGAAATATCAATACTACTTATTCTCATCAAACGGCGTGAGCTTTCTAAATTATTGATAAGAGTTCGAAAACTACTCTTGGCTCCTCTAATCTCTAAGTTAACCTTAAAGCTATCCGAATCACCTAATTTAGAAGCGGTACTGCCGAAGGAAATTGAATTGATGCTAAATCCGGATCGGGCAGCCAATTGCTGCAATAATCCCAAAGCATTTACAAAGTCTTTATCTGCGGGAAGAGTCGCTAAGGCAAACCCAACTTTACGAGACAAATCTTTTTCGTCATAGCTTTCTAAAGCAGCAACCTTAGTTTCTAAAAATCTCGATTTATTCATTAAATCACCAATTGCTCTCTGATTATTTATTAATTTAAGCGTCTGAGGATAAATCACAAATATGATTAAAAAAAGACTTGATAGTGCGACGATTACCGGAAAGATATACAATCTATGGTTCGAATAAAATTTAATCAAGTTTTCTTTCTTCATAGACGTTTAATTATGAAACTAATTCTGTAGAATCCATCTTTACCTCTGTTAAGACTCTCCAATGAAACTCGAATATTATTTCCCTCATTATTCTCTTTCACAGTGAAACCGCTCACCAGATTATCTAGAGTGGCGGCATCAGGCACCATAGCCAGCAATACTGCTTCGTCTGATTTGTTAATAGTAATTGTATTTACTACAACAGATGGAGGTATTAATTTCTCAATCAACTTATATGTTGACGATTGCTGTGACGATACTTCCAAATATTTGTCAATTACCGTTAGTCTATTTTTTAAAAGGAACAAAGAGGCTTGAGTGCTTTTTAGATCCGAAACCCTCTGTTCTGTTTGAGTTAGCTTTGCTTGAACCTCTGTAATATTGCGACTTTGTAGGATTCTGAGAGCCACAGTTAAAGAAGCTAAAAAGATCATAGTTAAAATAATTGCTATCCCGACAAATTGAATTTTGTAAAATTTCGTCTTTTTTAACTCTTTGTTTATAATCTCAGGTGGAAGTAAATTGATCGAAATTTTAGCCATAATTTAGTCCTCCCTTAAAGCCAATCCTACTGCAACGGAATATGAAGGAGCATCTTGTGTGAGTTTTGAAATTTCGCTCTTTTCTCTAACAATAGAATACCAAGGATCAGCTTCTTGAACCTCCAGTCCTAAAACATTCGCTAGATAGATCACGAGTCCTGGCATCTTTGCTCCGCCACCCGAAACAACAACTCTCTTTATGGAATCTGCCGGATATTTTGTCCCAAAGGATTGAATAATTCTTTTGCCCTCACCCGCTATAATATCTACTACCGACTTTAAAGCCTCGAATACCTTTCCTTCTAGCTGATCCTCCATTAACCCATAAATCCTTTTGTACTGCTCTGCTTGGTTAATTTCAAAATTAAAATGTTGCGCTAAGGATCTGGTGAGAGCCATACCGCCGGTTGAGATCGAACGGGTAAGCCATATTAATCCTTTAGACACAGTCGCGAAATCTGTAGTTGTGGCACCAAGTTGCATAATCAGAGTACTAGGAGAAAAAGGGTTATTACCAACCAAAGATCTTGTAACAGCTATTATCTCTGTTTCTAAAACTCTTGGGCGAAGTCCCACCAGATCTAATACCTTTACATATTTTGCAACTACGTTCTTCGGAGAGGCAATCACCAACACCACTGTTTTGGTATTCTTCCCTTGACTCCCAGATCTTACCAAAACTTGCCAATTTAAATTAACGTCGCTTAAGGACATCGGGATAAATTCTTCTGCGGCATAATGGATTGTAGAAGAAAGTTCATTATCATTAAGGTATGGTAAATCATCAATAACTCTGGTAAAAACCTTTGATTCAGGCAGTGCCACAACTACTTCTTTTTGGTCAATCTTTGCTGCTTGCAAAAGCTGCTTTATGGCATTTGCCAAAGCCTCTAGGTCAGAATCATTATCAGATATTATCCCGGGTTGCGGAGAGGCAATTGTGCCTAATGATATAAGTTTAAATTGCTCTTTGTCTTTCAACAGCGATACTACTTTAATAGAAGAAAAACCTATATCTAAACCAACAGTAACTTTTGCCATATGAGCAGGGGCTAGTCACTAGGGTCTAGAAGACTAGCACTAAAATCATTTTAGAACAAACTATACCCTAAACGCTATACCCTAAACCCTACTTTACCTGGTATGTTCCTCTCACCAGAGAATAAGTACCAGATGGACCCGATGAAAACAGCGTGCTGGATAAACCAGTTTCATAGTTTATAGTACTGTTATTTATTAACTTGATGCCCCAAGCCGTCAGCTCCTTGTAAGTATTATTATTGCCGGGTTCAACAATCCCTTTTGAAGCATAATAGACCCCGTTGTTGCCGGTATTATTAATCACTATGGCAGATATACCGCCATTAGCCATGGAATCATAAGTCGAAAGTACCATCAGTAAGCTGCTGCCTAACCCGGTCCCTTGCAATCTGTTGTTTGAACCGAGTGTGACAGTACCATCCACGACTACTACGCCGGAGGTAGTACCGTAAATAGGATCCAGCTCGAGAATATTATTACTGTTTAGAATGAGATTGCCGGTTATCCATATAGGGCTTTTAATAACCACACTACAATTACTGTTAAAAGTTACGTTGCCCACAATCTTTATCGGACCCAAAGTTGAAACACAACTGGTAATATCACCTACTGTGGTTGTTTCTGGTTTATCAACCTGATTTTTCCAATCCGCCACATTGGCATCCGAGATGGGGAAAACTTTGGGTGGAGGATCGGCAGAGCCCGGTTGGGAGACCCCCCCCACAGTAGAGTTGGAGATGGTTTGATAATAAGCATCTTGGCCAATAGCAAGGCTACTGATAGTATTGGCATGGACACTGCCACCGACTACAAAATTATTGCCTCCTGTGATTGAAGTGATACCTCCACCCATGATCGTCTTAAAGCTTAAGTCGCCGTTTACAGAGTTCCAAGTCGGATTACCAGTATTCCAATTAGGAGACCAGGCCGGGCTTCCTCTAGTATAGGTTTGGGCCAAATCATTTTGCCAAACCCAGAAGTTTCCTGAATCAGCAGACGTATCAACCAAAATCCAGTAGGTGGTATTTTCGATTATGTTTGGTAAAGTATTGAAGGTGATATCAACAAAGCCAAAACCGGGCGGATTTGCCGTCACCAGGCTACTATAGAGTATTCCTGTAGCCAGAACACTATTTTTGGCCGGTTTTCCATTATCATCTGCCGTGATACGGACAGTAATGTCCGGCGGGTTGCCTACTTTGTATAATTTTAAAGAGACCTTATTCAAAGACCCGGTAGAAGTAGGCTGAAAACTTTGGGCCACGTCCAGTTGCGAGTTGCCGTTTACTACTTTGCCAAAAATAAAATCCTGGCAATTGCTGTCTGTACAATCTGTTTCTTGATCTGGCGAACCTGCCGGCCCGCCGGCCACCCAGACATCACCGGTAATATTATTCTCATTACCGCCCGAGATACTGCCGTTAGAATAGACTGACCCGGTGATAACATTACTATTGCCCAACTCCAAACCGCCCTCTCCCACTTGGATTCCGTAAACAAAAGAGGTTCCGATCCCTCTTGAGGCGGTAATTTTGACTACTCTTTTTACCTTTGGGTTGGACTTGTTGGGAATATAACCGGTGGATTGGATCAGTTTATCTCCGGCATCTTGTGAGGTAATTGTGACAGAGTAAGATCCGTTCCCAAAACTAGTCTCTGCTTCGCCGTTGTAACTACCACCGGTTTTGTTCAAAGAAGCTAGCGCCTTATCAACTCCGGCTTCAGCAATAGCTGTCGCTTTCTCGGCATCTGCGGAATATGAAGCATTCTGAAAGTAGATTTGCGCCCCACCAATAATAAATAGTACGGTAAAAAGTGCCACACCCAGGGCAATAAAAACCAGGATCAGAATTTGTCCACCTTCTTTAGTCTTTATTCTCATGTTAGTTGTTCCTAAGGTTTGCCTCTGATGTGCTGATTTGTGTTTCATAATTGACACCTATTTTCTGTTTTAGGGTTAGAGTGATTCTAACCTTGGTTGCATCTTCTGGCGCAACTTCAGAAGGGGGAGCAGCGGAATTAAAATACTTGAAAATTAAATCGTCTAAAGATGTAGAGAAAATTTGATCTTTAGTTTGCCGAGAACTTCCAGGATCTGGAAAGATTTTAAAACGGAGTAAATTTTGGTCCTTTAAGAAAACGAAATAATCAAAGGTATTACTGATAATATTGCCTGAAGAATCTATCGATGAAACCTTCAAAACAAGTTGATTGGTACCCGTGGTATAAGTAGATCCGCCAGAGGTATACTGAGTAGCCACCGCGCTTGCTTGCTTTAAACTACTTCGGACTTGCGACAATGCATCGTTAATATTTAAACCCTGTTGTACCTTTGAAGATTGATTCGTAAATAGTCCGGCACTATTTACCATAATCACAACTAACAAAACTCCAACCACCATTGCTATCCCCATGGCCACCAGAACTTCTATTAAAGTCAATCCTTTTACCCTCATTGATTAATCCCTCCCTCTCCAATCATGGTTTTTAAGGTAATCGTTTGAAGCTTATTATTGTTTTGCCAATTAACAGTCACCATAACTTGCTTAATATTTTCTCCCTGGGTACAAATAGACGGATCGCAATCGGTAACTTCCACTGTTCCGCTACCCTCTGGCAGTAAACTTAAACGTGTGTCAGAGATCGGGGAACTGTCATTTACGAGATTGCTATAATTTATTGTCCTTTTATCCTCAATTTGCTTTACAGCTATTTCTCTTGCCAAGGAGACGTGTCTACTCTTAGCAATCAGCATCATGGCATTGGGAAGACCGGCAATTAAAAACACCACTGAACCTATTATTACAACGATCAATAAGGATTCAATGAGAGAAACACCCTTTTCCATTTATTTATTAATTTCATTTTCAGAAAAGATGGCATAATCAAGATATGAGGGGACTACCTTATAAACCCTTTGTACCTTAATCATTCTCTGGGTATTGCCAGAAGTACCGGTAGAATAAAAAGTACTAGATTGAACGGGTAAAGAACCCGAGGTAGGCCTGACCGCAATAGACTGGTTATCGCTGTTATACAGCAGCCTGGCGCGGAGCAACATTAGGTTGTTTTGAAGCGGACCATTATTGCTGCAGGTCCCTGACCTGGTCTGACAAGTGCCATCCCCTAATCGTTTATAGCACTGGTACCGATTGCCACCGGGCGGTCCCTGCGGTCCCGAACAACTGGTGCTAATATCAAAATTGTTATCCGGATTCCTGTTAGCCGAGATATTATCAAGATACCATTTTCTGGTTTTGTACTCATTACTCTCGTAGTAAACCAGTGTCAGCTCCAAGGCTGCTCTATTTGTAGCGCCGGGACTGCCCCAGTACACATCCAATGTTGTGCCGCTATAAACTTGTGCCGGTGGGTTGGTCGGAGAATTCAGGTCTGCCAGCCAGACCTGGGCCACTTCTTCCTTGTACAAAGACTCCAGTTCCAAAGCTTTCCCGGGTTGAGGTTTATCAATTTTGATCACCTCTGAAATCTCAGCACTGTTTCCCAAATCAAACTGCCCAACGCTACTATTAATACTTAAAGCCTTCTCTATCCCTGCCTCTGCAGCAGAAAAAGCCCGGCTTGACTCTTCCACTTCGGTAGATGTCGAAACATCCACTAGAGAACGTTGAACTACCGATATACCAATCGCTAAAGCCACAGTCATTACCAAAATTAATATTAAAATAATCTGACCTTGTTGGTTTCTCATATAATTATTATAATCTAATTCTTATCTCAGCTGTACTGTCGTCTGAAAAACTACCGGATCTATCTGACTTGTACTCACCGGTGGCAGTCCAACCGCGGCACCCAGTTCAAAATTTACTGTCACGGCTGCTTTATAACCTGGAGGTTGACTAACGCTGAAAGAACCACTACTCACGGAAACTCCTAATTGGGTATTGGTATCAGTTGAAACTTGTGCTGCAGACATCAGATTAGTCGGATTACATAGCTGGGGTGTAACTTCTGTTGCTTGGAGTGTTAGATTTTCCCAAATAATACAACCATTTTTGCCTGTGCCTATGCAAGATGAAGGCGCGCTGCCAGTGCTGTCAGTTGGAAGAACAATCCTGTAGCGGGTGTAGATGCCGTTTTGTATAATCACCAGAGTGTTACTCGAACCGGAAGTCGGACAGACTACATTATCTGCGCCCCTAATAGTTTTATCCATATTTTCCAAAACAGCCTGTCCGTTTTGCTTGATAATCGCAAGTATTTGCGATTTATTGCTGCCCCGCAGGGTATTGGTGAAAATCGCGACCATTATGGTTCCTATAATGGCAGTTATGCCAATCACCACCAGAATCTCAACTAAAGTAAAGCCTCTATTCATCATAGCTTCATAGCTTCCTCAGTATAGTAATCAACCTGGATTCATGAGAACCTGCAAAATCAGTCCAAGTAACAATAACTGTCACCTTTTTTTGAGTAGTGTAGTCTGCTGCAGTATCAGATAAGATAACCACCCGTCTAAAGTTGGGCGGTATCTGTTCGGCAAGTGTAGGAATAGATGATCCATTTCCCAAATTATTAAGCACCCCTATATTTGTAACGTCTCCTTTACTTATAACGTTAAAATAGCAGTTAGGATTAAGCTGGTTACTACAAGTACTATCTATTTGGTAACACCAGATAGAATCAGATTTCGCATCGGACCCAGAACAAGTACTGCTACTGCTACCATCCCATGACGTAGGATCTCCTCCAAGCCCGGTAATAGCCCGATTCCTGTCTCTCCCTGTCCTAACGCTTTCTACTCCTTCTTGAGCCAATTTTGTAGCTTGGGCCGAAGTCTTAGCAAAATTAGCATTCCTGAGAGAAAAAATGGTGGTAAAAGTCAAAGCCGAAACTACAAAGATCCCTACAACACTAGCTACAATTACCTCTACTAAACTTTGTCCGCTCTCTAATTTATTGCGCATAAATTCTCCCTCCTTGCTCAACAATTACTTGCTTTGTGTTACTTGTTTTGGAATTTAGCAGCGTAATGATTATCGAACTTGAACCGCAAGATGATACCATTGTGCCATAAAGTGGTGCGAAAGTAACTGTGGTACCAAAAGGACAATTAGAAATTCCTGTGGTAATACCACTAATAGAAATATCTGCCGGAAGCGATAATTTTTTTAAGGAGCTCGTTATACCGGATGAATTTTGGCATTCCAAATCCAGCTCTGTGGCATTTGTGAATACCACAATCCAACCAAGAGTATCCTGGCTCTGACATTTTAAACCTGAAGTCGAATTAGATTGGGCTAAGCGCAAAAAGCTTTGTACGTCAAGGGCAGCATTTTTAAAGTTCTGGTCTTCTCCAAAAGATTTATAATTTGCCAGTGTAAAGACTCCTACAATAGCCATAACGGCCATAACTACCAGCAGCTCAACAAGAGTAAAACCATGGGCAGATTTCAGCATCTTGTTTCCATTGTACATTGTAAATTCTACATTGTACATTCCCTTATGGTGGAGTAAACTCGAGATTATAAGTAGAAACAGAGCCACAGCTATAAGAACCATTAGGCTGACTTTCTAACTTGGCATAGAGTTTATAACTGGTGCATTTATTTGTAGAAGAATTATCACAGGGATTATTTGGCAACGCTAGATAACAATAGTTAGGCGAAGATTGGGGGTCGCTGGGAATAGTATTAAGATAAGTTCTTCCACCGGCAGATAGCGCCCCACCGTTAAATGTAATTGCCGACGGGTAATCGAATTGGTCTGCAAAGTATTGCTCCAAGGCTGATTGGATGGACCGCAAGTCCGATTGCCTTTTTGAATCTCGTCCCTGTTTTAAAACACTAGAATAAATAACCAGTCCGATTAGGGAAAGTACGGCAATAATACTAATTGTTATAAGAAGCTCTATTAAAGTAAAACCACTGCGGCAACGGGACATCAGTTTCATTATGCATTATTGCTGGCTAGAGACACAATAGATATTATCAGGGTTAGTACCAATTTCCAGTAATGCACAAACCTGGAAATTTGTTGGACTATTATCGGGTTGCCCGCTAGAAATTGCGTAAAAGGTATCCGGGCACTGCGTATTATCCCAGACAGTAGGCTTTGGAATAGTGTTATTTGTTGCAAGAATACAATATTGAGGCGTACGATCAGAAGAATCAGTTGGCACTACACCACCTGCAAATTGAGTCTTAGCTAATGGTTGATAAGCAGTTGCTCCCTTATTAACCTCCAACACCCTTGAAATAGCATCAATATCACCTCTCCTTTTACTATCACGGGCTTTGGATTGAACACTATTATACATTCCAACAGCCACCAGAGATAAAATCCCAATGATAGTAATTACTATCATCAGTTCAATCAGGGTAAAACCACGGGGATCTTTAAAAGTGGGCAGGAATTTTTTCATTAAATTTTGTTTACTGTTTTTATTATTTGCATACCTTAAACGAACTGTCAATGAGTCACAGCAAATTGCTCTATGGTTATGTAAAATAAATATCTAAAGAGTTAGATTAAAATTCAGAGAGGATTATTGTATAAGGTTGCTCTTGCAGAATACTGTGTTACTTCTCTCAAGTGTTGCACAAACTTTCCAGCCTCTAATACTAGCGCTATCTGTTATATCATTACCTGCACCAAGCACACCGTTAATAGTTGTCCCAGTAATAGATGCCCAGCCACCAATAGGACAAGCGGGTCCAGTCCAAGGAGTAGGATTGCCAGTAGGGCCAGAAAATGCGCTAGAGGATGTACTTCCTATCTGACAATACACCTTACTACTGACTGGATCAGATAGACCGGGGACAGGATAATCTGTATTAAATCGTGCCTGTGGATAATAATAGTATCCTGTCTGGGGATCCCTAGTTGATTCAATATTCTTGGCTAAGGCATCAATTTCAGCCACTCTTCTGGCATCTCTGGCAGAACCTTGAGCTCCAGAGAAAATACCCAGCACAACAACTGCCAAAATTCCAATAATGGCTATTACTATCATTAGCTCAATCAGGGTAAAACCGGAAGTACTTTTAGAAGAATTGGGCAGGAATTTTTGCATAGATTTTTATTAACTGACTTATTATTTGCATAAACAAACATAGTTGTCAATACCCTTATTTTGTCAGTTTTCAATAAGCTTTTATATGCCTATATGTAAGTACCAGTCAACAATCTGGTTTCCCCAAAAGAGCATAATTAAACTGCCCAAAACCAAAAATGGACCAAAGGGTATGGTTTGTCCAAAATGCTTTTTACCACTAATAATGAGCGCTACTGCGAATATAGCACCGATCAAAAATGATAAAACAACTGCAAATATAGCTTGCGGGAACCCTAACACGAGTCCCATAAACGCTCCCAACTTGACGTCTCCACCTCCCATGCCTTTCCCGCTAGTTACAATTATCAAACTTAAGAAAAATCCACCGATCAAAAACCCCATCAAAATTCCATAAAAAAGAGGCTGGGCAAGAATAATTGCGTGTCTTTGAAAATATTCACTGTGTAGGGGAAGCAGTAATCTGCCCACCGGACTTTGGGACAAATAATAGTAAAGATAACCTATCTTATAAAGAGTAATCAAGGAGAGAAAAATCAACCCAATCCAGATGGCAGGTAAAACAACCCTATCCGGAATAAACATTTTCTTAAGATCAGTTAAAAAAAGAACTGCCAAAGTTGTTATGAAGAAAATTTTAAGCAGAAGGTCTAACAGAGTAACTGAAAATTGAAAATTGAAAATTGACTGAAAACTGAAATCTGAAAATTGAAAATTCTTGAAGCTCTGCCAGAACAGAAACCCTACCAGTATTCCCATCATCACCTCAACCACCAAATACTCTATCCCAATCTTCTTGTGGCAATATCTACACTTTCCACGCAAGTATATATAGGAAACAACAGGAAAAAGGTCGTACCATGCCAGCTTGTGCCGACATTTCGGGCAGTACGACCTTCCCCAGAATGACTTTTTACCTAAACTCCTATCCGCTATCGCTTTAACAAAACTTCCTAGCACCGAGCCTACAACAAATCCAAGGACAAAAATTATATTTCCCACTTAATATGTACAGCTACCACCCGATGCAGCAATCAGAGTTAAATCAGAACCGACTTCGTAAAGAGTGTCCTCATTACCACCATCCGCTCCTGCCTTACCTGACTCCTTCTGAGATTCCAAAGCAGTGTTGATTTCCCAACCGCTACCATCAGAACAATAAGTATAATGGTTCACCACAGTATTGAGTTGATCAACGGGCAAGGTCGGAACTGACACACTCTTCTGAGCGGACAGATTAACTTTCACCCAACCTGTTCCGTCTGAATTTCTGGTACCAGTGTTACTCGATCCAGGACATGGTACTGTACCACCCTCACAGAGAATGGTAGCCGCAGAACCGGTTGCTTCTTGAACTGCCACATTAATTGCTTGTTGTAAGTTAGCAAGATCAGACAACCTAGCCGCATCACGGCCTCTACGGGTAAGCTCCAACGGATTAATAATCAAAACAACGACTGCTGCCAAAATGGCAATAATTGCTATAACTACCAAAAGTTCAACCAAAGTAAATCCTTTGGTCAAAACTTGAGCAGATTTTTTCAAAATTTCTCACCCCCTTCTTTCCTATTGTATTCACAGAGATACATATTTAGTCAAGAGGGTGTTATTTAAAAAGATGTGGTTAGTTTGTATATCGGCAGAATAATTGAGAGTACCAAAAATGCTACTCCAATGCCTAAGATAATTAGAATTATCGGTTCAATAGCTACTGTCAAATTCTTGATCATATGATCTGACTCCGACTCAAAATAATCGGCAAGTTTTAAAAATATCTCGTCTACCTTACCTGTTTCTTCACCCACTCTGATCATTTGACTGACGATTTTCGGAAAAACATTAGCAGTAAGAAGGGTTGAAAACGGCAGGCCTTTTTCAACACCATTGTAGGCATCCTTGAGTGCATTTTTAAACACCGGATTATTTGTCAAGTCCGAAACTATACTTATTGATGTAAGCAAGGGAATGCCAGCGGAAGTTAAAAGTCCAAAAGTGCGGTTGAAATTGGTTAAAGTTATATTGGCAGCAAGTTTTCCCACAATTGGGGTTTTTAAAATCAGTTTGCCAAAGAAAAGATTGCCTTCAGGTGTACGCTTCCATCTGTTGATACCCACAAAGCTACCAACCAAAACGATCAGTCCCAACCACCAGAAGTTTACGAATAGATTGGATACAGCGATTAGTATTCTGGTGGGAAGTGGAAGTTGTATTGTTGACTGGGTATACAAAGTTACGAGCTTTGGGATAACGAAAACCATCATTATGATGATAACAGCGATCATCATTGTTACAACAACAATCGGATAGATCAGTGCCCCTCTAATTTTTGCTTTGAATTCCCTCTCTTTTTCCAATCCATCAGCCATTTGCAAAAGAACCGAATCAAGTTTACCAGAAGCTTCACCGGCTTTAACTAAATTAACATAAAGATGGGGGAAAATATTCGGGTATTTACTTAAAGCTTGCGCCAGCGTTAAACCCCCTTTTATATTCTGGGAAATTTCAACCAAAGCCCGCTTCAGAATTTTATTAGTTTGTTGCTCCTCTAAGATATCTATTGCTTCCGATAGAACTAACCCGCTACTTACCATTGTTGCCAACTGTCTTGTAATAATAACCAACTCCGAGAAGCTGACTCTGTTTAAGAAACGCTCTAAAAGCATGTTTGCAGGAGGATTTTTGGTACTTAAAGAAACAACAATTAAACCTTTCTTTCGTATAACTGTGGCGGCCGAATGAGTATCAGGAGCTTGAACGCTACCGGCATGATCGACACCTTGTAAATCCTTAGCTTTGTAGTTGAATTCCATAATTACCAAAAACTCCAATCTGAACTATTTAAGCAACTTAAGTAATAGCTCAGGCCTTAGTGCGAACCTTAGTGCAACGTCTTGAGAAATTTTTCCCGCCTTTACCAAATTGACAAGAGAACGCTCAAGAGGTTGCATCCCGAGTTCTGCTGATGTTTCAATTGTATTATCTATTAAATATGACTTGCCTTCCCGAATAATATTTCGGACAGCGGGTGTAACAAACATAACCTCACTTGCCAGTGTTCTTCCTGGTTGAATTGTCGGTATTAATCGAAGTGACAGAATTACTTCCAAAGTTGCTGCCAGTTGAAGTCTTATTTGAGGCTGCTGTAGTTCAGGAAAAACATCAATGATCCTGTCTACGGATTGCGCGGCCGAGTTGGTGTGTAGAGTTGCAAACACCAAGTGGCCAGTTTCCGCAATAGTCATAGCTGATGCAATAGTCTCTAGATCTCTCATCTCACCGATCAAAACTACATCCGGATCTTCCCGTAAGGCCGAGCGCAACGCATTACTCCAAGACCTAGTATCAGAATACATTTCCCTCTGTTCGATTAAAGATCTACCTGGTGGATATACATATTCTATAGGATCCTCGACAGTAATGATATGGGACGCTCGGATTTGATTAATCTTGTTTATAAACGATGCTAAAGTTGTAGATTTACCATGACCGGTTGGCCCTGCAACCAAGATAAAACCTTGCTTCAGATCTACCAGTTTATTTACAACCGGTGGAAAACCCAATTCTTCCATGATTGGGATACGATAAGGAATAAGTCTTAAAGCTACGGCAGGGTAGCCTTTTTGTCTAAATAAATTAACTCTAAACCTGGCTCTCTTTTCAAATTCAAAAGAAAAATCAAGTTCAAAGACCTGTTTATAGATATTTGATTGAAGATCTGTAAGAAGAGGCCTAATCAAACTCTCGATTTGCTCGGGAGAAGTAGGTGTCTCGCCAGGTACAGTTATAAGTTCGCCATGAATTCGGAGGGTGGGTGGAAAACCCACCGATAAGTGTAAATCCGAAGCATTTCTTTGAATAGTTAGGTCTAAAAGTTGTTGGATATTCATATTCCATCTAGTCTTGCGCTACCCGCAGTACTTCCTCCATAGTAGTTATTCCCTCTAAAACCTTTAAGTATCCATCCTGCTTCATAGTAACCATACCGGATGTAATAGCTAGTTGCTCGATGGCACCGGAGGAGGCATGTTCCAGTATTAATTTGGCGATTTGTTCTGAAATAGGAAACACTTCAAAAATACCAATCCTCCCCAAATAACCGGTATTTGCACAATAAGAACATCCTTTTCCTTTGAAAAGTCTTAAAGAAGCATAAGCAGAAACGGGCAAAAACTTTCCCAAAACCGATTTGATATTTTCAATTACTTCCGCAGGAGCTCTAAATTCCACTTTGCAATTGGGACAAATTTTACGTACAACCCTTTGTCCGACAACAGCATTTAAAGCAGAAGTAAGCAAAAATGGCTCAACTCCCATATCTAAAAGCCTGGGCGGGGCGCCGGCGGCGGAGTTTGTGTGGACTGTGGAAAAAACTTGATGTCCGGTCAAAGCGGCCTGAATTGCCAAATCAGCAGTTTCAGTATCTCTCACCTCTCCAACCATTATTATATTGGGGTCTTGACGCAAGAAACTTCTAAGAGCCGAAGCGAAAGTTAGACCGACCTGAGTGTTGACTTGAACTTGATTAACTCCAGGAATCTGATATTCAACAGGATCCTCGATTGTAACTATATTAACCTTTGTGGTAGAAATTTTAGTGAGTATTGAATAGAGAGTTGTAGTTTTTCCGCTGCCTGTTGGACCGCATATCAGGATAATTCCATGAGGCCGCGACAACTGGCTCTCCAAAATCTTTAAAGAACTACCTCTAAATCCCAATTCCAAAAAGGACGGCGCCCCCACTGATTTAGGCAACAGCCTCATTACGACCTTTTCTCCAAAGATAGTAGGCACAGTGGAGATACGCAGATCCACTATATTTTGTCGGAAGGTAAAAGTAAATCTGCCATCCTGAGGTAGTCTCTTCTCATCGATCTTTAAGACTGAAAGAATTTTAATTCTTGACACAAGAGCATCGTGTACTCCTTTTGGGAGAAGAATTTTTTCCTGTAAGATCCCATCGATCCTATATCGTACTCTGGTTCTATCTTCCTGAGGCTCAATATGAATATCGGATGCCCTGCTCTTTATGGCGTATTCTAAAAGTTGGTCTATGATATTGGAAACAGGAGCCTCGCGTAAAATTTCCGGTCCGGCTTGACCCTCTTCCGCCGGTTTAACAGCTGCAACTTCTTTTAAAGCTGATGTTACTTCCGAAGTTAAATTTTGAGCGTATTGATCGGAGATGGCTTTCAAGATATCCTCGGCTTGCGCCAGAAACGGCTTGACCCTCAAACCTGCCCTTTTTTCGATAAACTGGCTGATTTGAATATCCAAAGGATCTGCCATTGCTACCCAGAGTTCATCTCCCTTTTTCTCAAATGGAATTATTCGGTAACGGCGGGCTGCCGCCTCTGGGACTAAATTTAAGATATCTGCCGCGATGGCTTTTCCCTCAAGCTTGATATAGGGAACATTTAAAGTCCATGCTTTAGCTTGAGTTATTTTATCAATCGGTACCAGATTGTATTGAAGAAGAATTTTCTCAACCGGTTGTCCGGAGTTAATACTTTCCAATTTGATGGCGGAGAGTTGATCTGAGCTTAAATACCCCTCTTTAAAAAGGATGTCTTCCAAAGAAGAATCTTGTGGGATTTGGGCAAGATTAATGGGCATATATCCATTATGTTAAAATCTCCCTGTGATTGCAAGACTTTTAATTTCACCTAATATTGAAAGAAGGTTAGAGGCGATCAAAAAGATACTAGCTTCCCACATCGGAAGCCTACCTGCCTATCCGTCCGGCAGGCGGGCCGGTAAGGCAGGTGGGAATACAAATCACCCAGATGTGCTGTATTTTGAAACGGGGGAAAAACTGGGAATTGCAGAGGCCAGAAAGATTAAAGAACATTTTTCCTTAAAGCCATATTCTGCCTCCGGAAGGGTAGTAATCATAGAAGATGCGGGAGTTTTGACCCCTGAGGCCCAAAACGCCCTGTTAAAAACCCTAGAAGAACCACCAAAAGAAGCAATTTTAATTTTAGGTGCGGGATCCGATGCCGAGCTTCTACCGACAATTTTATCGAGGTGCCAAATCCGTCATCTCGAGGCTACAAGTTATGATACACCAGAGTATCATCGTGAACATATCAAGAACTTAGAAGGATTATTAAATGCTTCCATCGAAGAGCGTTTCGCATTTATTGAAAAGCTTAAGGATAGGGAGCAGTTCCTGCATTCTGCGGTGAACTTCTTTCGCCAACAATTACTCGAATCCACCCACGAAAGGTCGTACCCTTTAGGCCCGACCCGACAATTTCTTCAAGAGCTCCTGCAAGCGGAGGAGTGGGCTAAACAGAATGTTAACACTCGGGCAATTTTGGAATATTTAATGCTGGTTATGCCTTCTGAAATATGATATAATATTTTTATCGTCCATCGCGAGAGATAGATCGTGATGGACATTTCGTACCGCTAGACAGCGGAGCGTGTAGTACTACTTTATCACCAGAAAGAGGTAGGTAGAAATGTCCAAAAACAAGTATTCTGCAGAACAAATACAAGTCCTCGAAGGTTTAGAACCGGTCCGCAAACGTCCCGGCATGTACATCGGCTCAACAGATCTACGTGGGCTTCACCACCTTATTAAAGAAGTGGTTGATAATTCTATTGATGAGGCACTGGCAGACCATGCCAAAAATATCTGGGTGACCTTACATGAGGATAACTTTGTAACGGTGGCAGACGACGGGAGAGGCATACCGGTTGAAATCCATCCCAAAGTTGGTGTGTCGGCGCTTGAAGTGATTATGACCACCCTTCATGCCGGAGGCAAGTTTGGGGATGGGGGGTATAAGGTATCCACAGGTTTGCACGGCGTGGGAGTTTCGGCAGTTAATGCGCTGTCTAAATATTTAAGGGCGGAAGTTAGAAGAGAAGGGAAGACTCACTTCCAAGAATACTCACAAGGTAAAGCGAAAGGTAAAGTAGCGCCTGTTCCAAGTAACCCAAAGCTCCCTTTTAAAACAAATTTTGAATGGAAAGTAAAAAGCGGCACTAAAGTCACGTTTTTGGCGGATGACACAGTTTTTTCTACCATCACCCCTGAATTTGAAAGGTTGGAAAAACAACTTAAACAAGTAGCCTACCTGGTGGCGGGAATTTTTTTTCACCTTTATGATGAACGTTCTGGCCAGGAGCGACATTTCTATTTTCAATCAGGTCTCGCGACGCTGATAAAGCATCTAAACAGAAATAAGGCCTTAATTCACCCCGAGCCCATTTTGATCCACAGAATAGTGGAAGGTGTAGATATTGAAGCGGCAATCCAATATAATGACGGCTTTAATGAAAACGTCGAAAGCTTTGCCAATGTAGTGCCTACCACGGAAGGCGGAAGCCATTTAACCGGGTTTAGGATCGCCTTGACCCGTGCCATCAATGACTACGCCAGAAAAATTGAAGCATTAAAGGAAAAAGATGAAAACTTAACCGGCGAGGACATCAAAGAAGGCTTAACAGCTGTCATATCAATAAAGATGGATTCCGATAAAATCCAATTTGAATCACAAACAAAAGAAAAGCTAGGCAATGCCGAACTACAGCCTCTTGTATCCCAGGTAGTCAGAGACGGACTGGATATGTTTTTTGAAGAAAACCCGACTGACGCCAGGAGGATTATGGAAAAAGTTTTACTTGCAGCCAGGGCTAGGGCAGCAGCCAGAGCAGCCAAGGATGCTGTCATTAGGAAAGGGGCTTTGGAAGGAATGACACTCCCTGGAAAATTGGCAGATTGCCAGGAAAGAGACGCCTCCCAGTCGGAACTATATATAGTAGAGGGCGATTCTGCCGGAGGTAGCGCTAAGCAGGGGAGAGACAGAAAATTCCAGGCTATTTTACCCCTTAGGGGAAAAATTTTAAATACTGAAAGGGCCAGACTAGACAAAGTCTTGGAATTTGAAGAGATTAAAGCATTGGTAATTGCTCTGGGAACAGGCATCGGGGATACGGTTGATTATGGTAAGACCAGGTATCACAGGATTATTATCATGACTGATGCGGACGTGGATGGCGAACACATCCGAACCCTACTTCTTACATTCTTCTTCAGGTATTTACCGGAAATAATCAATAAAGGTTATATGTACATCGCCCAACCGCCGCTTTATAAGATCCAAAAGGGGAAAGAGATCCACTATGCTTATTCTGATGAGGAAAGGGATGGGATTTTGAAACAAATAAAAACCGGTAAAGCTGCTGTTAAAACAGATGACGTAGTTACCGAAACTGAAGTAGCCCCGGAAACAGACGGGCAGGTCAAAATGACAGGAATCATTATTCAACGATATAAAGGTTTGGGAGAAATGAACCCTGACCAGCTTTGGGAAACTACCATGAATCCGGAAAACAGAGTCTTGAAGCAAGTTACTATTGAAGATGCTGTAGCAGCTGACGAAGTTTTCACCATGCTGATGGGCGATGAAGTCCCACCCCGCAAACGCTTCATCCAAACTCATGCGAAGCTCGCTACCTTAGATATATAGTATTATTGACTTTCAACTCCAGTGGCGCTAGAATCAAGCACAAATATGCCTGGTGCACTAGAAATACAATCTACAGTCTCAGCTGAAGCAGCAAAAGCACGCGCAGCATTCACAGAAACTCATGGACGATCAATACAAATAGGAAATGTTCATTACTACGAAAAATCTTTTAGGGGAACTAAACGAGATATCCAGGGATTACATACACTAGCACAAACTCCGGAATTTCAGAAAACATATCCAGATCATTATGTTTACGCCCTCGGAAGAGAAATCATCGGTTCGATGCCAAAGCATCCCCCAAAATGGGACAGTAATTCATATAGGGATGTTCTTTTACTGCACTTGGTCAAGCAGCTACAGAAAGAGGTATTACATTATTTAATTGCGCAATCATAACTACCGGGTCTCAACCAATTGAATCTCCACTAAATTAATTAGCAATCATCAAATAAAAATCATATAATTTATACTATGGCTAAAAAGGTTCATTTCTTAGGAATAGGGGGTAGTGGGGCATCAGGGGCGGCGGCGATTGCAGAAGCTCAGGGCTTTGAAGTAACAGGTTGCGATCTGCAACCTAATAATGAGTTCACCACCATCTTCAAACCCAACCAGCTCCTCACCGGTCACAGCCCGCAACATTTAGCTTCCCACATCGGAAGTGGGAACGTAGCCCCCGATTCAATCGGGGTAGATATCTTGGCAGTAACTCCGGCCATTTTTTCTCTTGATCCAGACAATCCCGAGCTTTTGGCGGCCAAAGAAAAAAATATTCCAATCATGACCTGGCAACAATTTCTTGGAGAGTACCTAACCAAAGATAAATTTGTTATTGCCATATGCGGAACACACGGTAAAACCACCACCACTGCCATGATTGCTAAACTTTTGGAAGATGCCGGACTGGATCCGACAGTACTTCTTGGAGCCATAGTACCAAAATGGGGGACAAACTATCGCATACCCCGACAAAAAGTTCACAACCAAGAATATTTTGTCATAGAGGCTGATGAATTTAATGACAACTTCTTACCCACCAAACCTGATATTGCTGTGGTAACCAATATCGAAATGGACCATCCGGAATATTTCAAGGATCTTGAAGCAGTTAAAGACAGCTTTAAAAAGTTCCTAATACAAGCCAAACAAACTGTGGTAGCCAATCTCTCAGATCCTGTAGTAAATCAAATTTTAAGTATCCACCCTAAGGATGTCAATACAATTATTGATTACTCAAAACATCTTATAGATTTTACATTACAAATCCCCGGAGAATTTAATATCATGAATGCATCTGCTGCATTCCAAGTGGGACTCATATTAGGTATTGACCCTCAAGCAACCAGACAAAGCCTGGAAAGATTTACAGGGGCGAGCAGAAGGTTTGAATATATTGGGGAATACCAAGGCGCCAAGGTTTATTCCGATTTTGGCCATCACCCAACAGAAATAGCGAAAACCATGGAAGCTGTCCGGGAAAAGTTTCCCAAAGAGAGAATTTTACTAATTTACCAACCACACATGTTTTCCAGAACCAAAACCTTATTTAATGATTTCGTAAAAGTTTTTCAGAAGGTACCTGCTGATAAAACTTATATTATAGACATCTATCCATCACGGGAAGTCGACACAGAGCTAGTCAGCAGCCATCAGTTGGTTAAAGCAATCCAGAAGGAAATAGAACCAAAATTTCGCAATAGCGAAAAAGTGGTACCAGCTATCGTATATATAGGAAGCAAAAACCAAACCTTAAACAAACTAAAACCGGAGATAAGAAAAGGGGATATTGTCTTTTTTATGAGCGCCGGGGATACTGATGAATTAGCTAAAGAGCTAGTCCGCTCCTAACTTCCTAACCCAATCCTTAAACTGATTTCCCCGGTCTTCAAAATCTCTAAATAAATTAAAACTGGTTGAAGCAGGGGAGAGAAGACAAATTTTTCCAGGTTCAGTCACCTCAAAGGCTATTTTTACAGCTTTCCCCATATACTCAACATCAAATTTTTGTGGTGGTTTCTTGGAATATTTACTGGTGGCATCCCAAATTTTTATGCCGGTATCCGGAAAAAGTATCAAAGTTTTAATGTGTGATTTTGCAATAGCCTCACCTAAAATAGAATAATCCAAACCCCTATCGAATCCTCCGGCAATCAAAGTAGCAACATTTCTACCTAAGGCGGAAAGCGCCTCGACTGTTGCCTCCGGAATGGTAGACAGTGAGTCATTATAGAATCTGATTCTGGAAACTTCACCAACAAATTCCAGCCTATGAGGAAGAGGCTTAAAATTTATTATTGCCTCTTCAATTTTCTCATCTGGAATTTTAAATAATCTTCCTATAATAATAGCTGGCATAATATTTAAAAGATTAAATTCTCCCAAAAGAGGGATAGTGTCTTTGTGTACTAAATTTTCGACTATTTGTTTATCTTCTTTTGAAAATGAAATCTTTTTAGCCTTAGAAACCTGGGCAATTAATTTTAGCCCCGGAATATCTTTGTTATAAATCAGGTAATCCTTCTGTGTTTGAAACTTGGTAATATTATTTTTTGCCTTAACATATGTTGAAAAATTTCCGTGATGGTCTAAGTGCTCGGGATAAATATTAGTCATTACTGCTATATAAGGGCTAACATCTAGATCTTCAAGTTGAAAAGAAGACAGCTCATAAACAAAAATGCTGTCTTTGCTGTCCTCTTTTAAAAAATCCAAAGCCGGAGCTCCGATATTACCAATAAGATGAGCCCTAAGGCCTCCTTTTTTAAATACCTCATAAATCAAAGAAGCGGTTGTACTCTTACCCTTTGTTCCCGTGACTCCAATAACTTTGCCTTTGCAGTTTTTTAAAAATATTGCCGTGGGGGAGGTAATAATTTTTCCTTCTTCTTTAGCTCTTTGAATGTCTGCAAAGAAAGGGATTCCGGGAGATTTGATAATAACATCGTAACTAGTTAACGAACTTAAATAATTTTCTCCAAAAAAAGTTTTACCCACATTTTTTGGTAACTTAAGATACTCTTTTCTGTCTGCTGCATCCACTTTTTTAAAGGGAAATTTTTCCTTTAAGAATTTAAGGACCGACAATCCTTCTCTTCCCAATCCCAGAATTAAAATTGTTTGGAAGGACTGTAAAACTTTAGGGATTTCCTCTCCGTTTTTCTTTGCTCTTTCAACACTTAAAGAAATTGCGAGTTTTATCTCTTCAACCGTAGCCACACATTCAAATGGCTTCACCTGATCATTTTCGCGAAGCAATCCGTGAACAATGGGTATTAAATTCTCATCATCTAATAAATTCTTTCCAAAGATCTCTGCTACCTTCTTGCCCAAAAAGGGGTAGAGGAGAAGATAAGTGGAGACACACTTTGGGCACTTACCGCACCATATGCCTTGTTTCGAGCCTTTGTTACAACTTCTAAACAGTTTGTGATATTTCTCCATTTTAGAAAAGGATTCAGCTACTTGAAGTTCACCCAAGCTACTTAAGAAACTAAAGTAATTGACGGAGGGAGATAAATACTTTTTGGAATAATCTCTAAAATCTTGTTCAAATTCGCCAGTTTTGGAGTACTGGTGGTTAATTTCCTGGCCCATCCATTTCACATTTCCTTCATTAGAGGAGGCTTCATTAGAAACCACCAGATTCTTGTAATCATATAAGACTCCTGCAAGGGTAGAAAGAAATGCCAAATAAGCGGAAAAGGGGGTATGACCGTTCAAATAACCTTGCTCATTTAGTTTTATAAGTGCTGGATCTATTATTCTTTTGATAATGATTGAATTTTTACATCCGCCCACCTTGGCTATCTTTATTGCTGCCTCAGTTGGGTTTAAAACCAAACATTGAAACTCTTTTCCTTTTTGGCTGTCAGATTCCAGAGTCAGAGCAGAATCTTTTCCTCCTCCGACCAAGACTAAATCCCGATCCTTTAACTCACCATAATACAAGCTAAGTTTCTGTCGATTCTCAATTTTAAACTCCACTAAATCTTTTTGGGTAAAATCTATTTTATTGTTGTAAAAGAACTCACCTAAACCTTTTACTAAAAGCTTTTTCCAAAAAGCAATTTGATCCTGATCCAGAAAACCGGCTTTAATAATGATTTGAGGGGAACAAGCAGCTTTCCAGTAACTTAAGAGCTCAATCATCCCTAAGTTAAACACCAAATTTTGCAAAACCCCAGAACCAATTTCCTTCAGTCTTCCCTCCGAAACATTTGGCACAGTAAGTTCTGGCATAAATTTAATATTCGGGGTCAGCAGAAAATTAAAAGTAATCTTTAAGTTTCCATTTTCAGATAAAATCTTAAAATCCTCATAAATTAACTGTCTGTGTTTATCCTTAAGTTCATCAAAATTCATTTGTGGTATGAATTATACCTCAAAAATGATATTGATTCCCTTTTGGGGTATAATTTTAGCTTCATATGATTGACCGATTTTTAAATTTTTTTAGGAAAAGTTATCAGACTTTAAATATCATAAAAGTGTCGCGTGATAACTTATTACAAAATTTTAACTACGTGGCCGCATTAGATAAAAAAGTAAAAATTGCTCCCGTTGTCAAAAGTAATGGTTATGGACACGGAATCATCAATGTGGCTAAGATTCTAGATCCCAAAAATACCCCGTATTTTTGTGTAGACAGCTTATTTGAGGCTTACCAGTTACAAAAAGCTAAGGTTAAAACTCCTGTTTTAGTGATAGGTTATACTAATCCGGAAAATTTGAAGTTCAAGAAATTGCCATTCTCTTTTGCAGTTTTTGATTTAGAAACAGTCAAAGTTTTAAATAAGTTTCAACCAAACTGTGGGGTACATATTTTTGTAGATACCGGAATGCGCAGAGAAGGTGTAACAATCGAGGAACTCCCGAACTTTTTAAATAACATTTTAAAACTGCCTAATGTTAAAATCGAAGGGCTGATGTCACATCTTGCCTCGTCAAAAAGCCGGACTGATCCGCTTTTTCTAGCTCAGATCAAACAATTTAAAAAAGCAAAGGAAATTTTTAAGAAAATGAAGGTACATCCAAAATGGTTTCATATCGGCGCAACAGGCAGCCTTGTTAACCCTGAAACCCGACCGATTATAGCCGGTGTTTCCAACCTTGCACGAGCAGGTTTAGCTTTATATGGCTTCTCTTCAAGCACCTTTGATGAAAACCTAAAACCAGCCCTAAGTCTTACCAGTAAAATTGTTCAAATAAAGAAGGTTTCAAAAGGAGAGAAATTGGGCTACGAAGGAACATTTACGGCCAAAAAAGATACGCTCGTTGGAGTCTTGCCAATAGGGTATTATGATGGAGTAGACCGCAGGTTATCCAATAAAGGAATATTTTTAGTGGACAATATCGAATGTCCAGTACTCGGAAGAGTCTGCATGAATATTAACATTATTAACTTAAAGTTAGTCCCAAATCCAAAAGTGGGACAGGAGGTAATTGTATATTCCGGTAATCCGGAAGATAAAAATTCAATTGGAAACTGCGCCAAAAGATGTAAAACCATTCCCTATGATCTCTTGGTAAACCTTGCCGAAACAACCAGAAGAATAGTCGTTTAAATTATGTATTCCACTGTAAACAGACAAAATATTTATTTTCAAAAGGTTGGGAAAGGGAAGAATTTAATTTTAATCCATGGTTGGGGAACAGATGTATCAAGCTTTTGGCAACTCATTGATTTTTTAAAAGACAACTTCACTCTTTGGCTTGTTGACTTGCCGGGTTTTGGCAGAAGTGATTTGCCCACAAAGGAGTTCTCAATTTTGGATTTTGCAAGAATAATTGCAGAATTTATTAAAGAAAATAATATAAAAAGACCCGCAATTTTCGGGCATTCATATGGTGGAAAGATCGCAATAAAGCTTGCCAAAGTTTATCCTAATTTAATAGATAAATTAATACTGGAGGGAAGTTCCGGCATAAAACCGGAAAAAAATCTTTTTCATTCCTTGATTTTTCCGTTTGTCAAAATTGCTCATTTTTTGCTGCCAGATATTTTTCATGCTAGATCCAAAATCCGCAATAAACTTTATAAAAAACTTCAGTCAGACTATGCTGAGGCAGGAAGGATGAAAAACATTTTTCTAAATACTTTAAAAGAAGATTTGACAGCTGATTTATCTAAAATACAGGCAGAAACTCTGCTGATTTGGGGAGAAAGAGATAGAGCCATCCCTTTAAAATATGGCAAAAAAATGTATCAGTTACTTAAAAATTCCAAATTGGTAATACTTGAGGATATGGGTCATTTTCCTCACGCAAAATGGCCGGAAAGGGTAGCCTACTTTGTCAAAGATTTTGTCTAAAATTTTTCCAATACTGGATCACCTTTATATTTACCAACTGCTAGAGTATAACTGGGGGGAATTTCTAGTATGGTTTTTGAAAAACCCATTTAAAAGGGCTTTACAAAAAAAGCACAAACTTGAATGGACCCAAAAGGTAAAACTTTTAGCACTCGTCAGCATAACTTTACTTATTTTGGATTCGACAGTAACTTCCTATACATTAAGTGGGGGGGTTCTATGGAGTTTAATTTTGTTACCGATCAAAACTCTTTACTTCCCACTGTTTTTAATAGTTGCCCAGATTTTAATCTCACCGCTGGAATTATATCAAAAAGAAAAAATATTAATAAAAGCAGCAGAAAAATTATCAAAATTACCTAATTTAAAAGTTGTGGCAATAACAGGATCGTTTGGCAAAACTTCTACAAAAGATATTCTCTATACCTTTCTTTGGAAAAAATACTACGTTGTAAAAACTCCCAAAAGCTTTAATACCTCTTTAGGGATTGCTCAAACTATTTTAGAAGATATAAAAGAAAATACGGAGGTTTTCATTTGTGAAGTAGGGGCATATAAAATAGGGGAGATTAAAAAAATTGCCAGTTTAATAAAACCAACAATAGGAATTATCACTGCAATTGCCCCGCAACACTTGCAAAAATTCGGCTCTTTGGAAAATATTGCCAAAGCAAAATTTGAACTGCCCCAATCTCTGGAAGAAAGGGGAGTAGTAATCTTAAATAGCAACTACCAGAAGATTAAAGAGTTAGCCTCAACAGTTAGTGCAAAGGCTTATCTTTACGGAACAGAAGGCGATCCATTCTATGCAACAAATATAAAATCGGGGGTTGAAGGGACATCTTTTACCATACATACACCAAAAGGGGAAGCAGATATCCATATACCCCTAATAGGGGAGCATCATGTCCAAAATTTCCTGGCTGCTGCAGCAGCTGCTTTACAGTTAGGCTTAAAACTTGCGGATATTAAAGAAAGGGCAAAATTATTATTGCCAACCCCACACAGAATGGAAATTAGAAGAATGGGAAATATGATATTAATAGACAACTCATATAATACTAATCCAATATCTGCAGAAAGCTCTTTAAATTTGCTTGCAAGTTTCAAAGACAGTAGGAAAATTGTTATTACCCCAGGATTTGTGGAATTAGGGAAAGAGGCTGCAGGTGAAAATCAAAATTTCGGCAATAATATAGCCTGTATTGCTGATGAGCTAATAATTGTTGGGGGGAATGCCAAAAAAGATTTATTAAAAGGAATAAAACAAGTTTGGCAAGATGCGGAAGAAAAAGTTCACTTTGTAAACTCTACACAGGAAGGGATAGATTTGGCCTATCAATTAGCCAAAGAGCTGACTGAATGGATAGCCAGATATGATACCGAAGTAGTCATACTGTTAGAAAACGATCTCCCTGACCAATATTCTTAAACTTTCACTCCACCTTTTTGGGCCATGGAGGATAATAAACCACTCTCAAAAGTATATTGGGTTTTGCTTTGGTTTTCTGCTCTCTTCAAAGCAAATTCTATTAACATATCCAAAAGTTTAGAAAATTTAACCCCTGATTTTTCCCAAAGATAAAATGCAAAAGATCCAGGAGGAGTGTTTATCTCATTAATCCAAAACTTTTCCTTTTTTTTATCCACAAAATAATCTATTCTGGCTACTCCACATCCGTCTAAAGCCTTAAAAACTTTTATTGTGGCCTCCTTAATCTCCTGTGTTAGTTTTTCAGAAATTGGGGCCGGAATAATCCGAGAAAGAGAAGCCATACCCATACCTTTACTACCCTTGCCTCCACCTTTTTGGTATTTATCAGAAAAAGATAGAACTTGAGATGTGGCAACCGGCATTTCGCAAACAGAGGCCCTAACTTCTTCGTAACCTAAAGCAGAACAGTTTACTTCAATAGTATCTTCAAAGGATTCTTCAATTAAGGCTTTTTCAGAGTATGTAAATGCCACCTCCAAAGCAAAATTTAAAGAATCCTCATCTTTGGCGCTATTTACTCCGATTGAAGAACCAATTGTTGCGGGTTTTACATACATGGGGAATTTCAAAACCCTTTTGGCTTGCTCCAAAATTTTTTGGGGATTTTTTAAAAAATCAATTCTGCGGAGCGCTATGTAATTGCAAACCGGCAACCCCAATTCTTTAAAAACAGCTTTTGAGATGGCTTTATCCATAGTAATCCCTGATGCCAAAGTGTTAAATCCCGTATAAGGAATCTGATACATTTCTAGTAACCCTTGCATACAACCATCCTCCCCGAAAGACCCATGAAAGGAAAGAAACGCTACATCTAGGGATACAAACTTACCAAATAAACCTTGCCTAAGGAATCCGCCTCGATTTTCTTTTCTGCCCAGTGTGATTTTGGTGGAGGATAAAAGCAAGGAATCTACATCTTTGTAGTTTTTTAAGTCCAAAAATTTAAGATTAGTATAGAAGTCGCCTTTCTTGCTGACATAAACAGGAATTATTTCATAACGGCTTTGGTCGATATTTTCGAAAGCCTGAAGAGCGGTTAGGACAGAAATTTCATGTTCCACCGATCTTCCCCCGAAAAACAATCCAATTTTTAGCTTTTGCATTTTCCAGCATTATACTGTTATTTCAATTCTGAAGTCAAAACAATCAAACACCGAGGTATAATACTTAAATGAAAAATTATTTTGTCAGACCTAGTCATCCAATTTTGACAAAAACTGCCAAAGAAATTTCGGAGGGTCAATTAAATTCTTCCCAAATTAAAAAGATTTGCGAACTCATGTTAAAAATAATCCGAGGAGAGCAGAAAGGACGCAAAAGGGGAGTCGGACTGGCTGCACCACAGATTGGAATTTCTAAAAGAATGATTTTAGTAGACGTAAAGGCTAATGGAAAGGGTAAAGTTGGGAATCTACGAGTTTACATCAACCCAAAAATAATCTGGAAATCTAAAAAGGGAAAGGAGTGGTATGAAGGATGCTATTCCACAGACAGAATCTGCGGCATTGTCTCCCGCCCAATCTCCATTAAAATCCAAGCTTTTACTCTTGCTCCTAAAAAATGGAGGGCTAAATTTGTAGAAGAAAAACATAGAGGTTATGTAGCTAGGATTTTTCAACATGAAATTGACCACCTGGATGGAAAAATATTTATAGATCACATCAAAAATCCTGATAAATTACACTGGGTAGAGGAACAGGAATTTCCGCTATACAGAAACAAGGAAACCTGGCGCAACTGGCCCAAAAAACATCCTTTGGCTAATTACGATCTAGGAAGCAGTAAGAACTTTACATAGTGATCTAGTAACTAACGCTATATTATCCAAAGACATTTCTAAATACTCTCTCGAGGTTCCTTTTGTCGAAAACCCAACCAAATCAACTCCAATAAATTTATACCTTTGTCCTAAAGTTTCAAGATTCCATAATAACCTGTATATATCAAAACCAATTGGAGATTGAGGAAAAAGATGATGAATACCTGCGCCTTTATCTAAAACATCAAAATCAACACTGACATATACCTCATCCTGTTTCACCCCTTCAGGATCTTCACTCCAATCAAGCCGATTTAATTCTATTTTTGGCGTTAAGAGTGTAGGATTATTCCTTCTTTTCCCGGTGAGTCCTTCTTCAAGAAAATATACTCCGTCACAACTTTGATCACCCATGATACCCTGAACAAAACTCCTAAAAGTGTTATTATCTCCGTTAATGGAGTCTAAATCATCATGACCATCAATATGTAAATAGGAAAAGGGTGGAAGTTGAATCGTTCTTCTTTTGCTACTTAATTCTTTGACTATTCTTCGCGTTAAATGATGTAGATAACCATCGCCATTATAGATAATGAACGGTTTCTGTGGATTAATCGGACTACAATCCAGGTTTAATGGCCTAACATTAATGTGGAGACGTTTTCTTGTTTCGAAAGCCACAAGTTTAGCATCCTCGGAATCTAAATGGAAAAAATCTACTTTGTTCAACATAGAGTTGTATTTTATCAACTATAGGTCTTAAAAGCAACTTTCAATCTTGTTTTTAACATTGCGAAAAAGGTATAATTAACCTAGAGCGAAAGCTCCTTTTTCGTATCTCCTTATGAGCAACATTGGCAAAATTCAACCAGCCCCCATTATTGAAGAAATGCAGAAGTCCTATTTGGACTATGCTATGTCTGTTATTGTCTCCCGGGCTCTCCCTGATGTCCGCGACGGCCTAAAGCCGGTCCAGCGCAGGATTATTTTTGCCTGTCACCAGCAGGGCTTACACCACACCTCCCGTTTTCAAAAATCGGCTGCCGTAGTCGGAGAAGTCTTGAAAAATTTTCACCCGCACGGCGATGCGCCGGTTTATGAAGCCATGGTCAGAATGGCCCAGAATTTTTCCATGAGATATATGTTGATTGATGGCCAGGGAAATTTCGGGTCAATTGACGGAGACTCACCAGCTGCCATGAGGTATACCGAAGCCAGACTATCGGCAATTTCCGAGGAACTCCTGCGAGATATTAATAAAAACACCGTTGGGTTTGTAGACAATTACTCAGGTACCACCCAAGAACCAATACTGCTGCCTTCGGTGATACCAAATCTTCTTTTAAATGGTGCATCCGGTATTGCTGTTGGTATGGCCACCCAAATTCCACCACATAATTTAGGTGAGGTTTGTGATGCACTGGTTTACATGATAGACAACCCAATAGAGAAGACGGGGAAGTCAAGTGCAGACAAAACAACAGAAATAACTGACGAACCGGCTAGTAACGGATTTCAGTCGAAAGCTACTGTAGAGAATCTCATGGAATTTATTAAAGGCCCGGATTTTCCGACGGGAGCTTCTATTTACGACCAAACAGAAATTCTGGCAGCTTATGCAACCGGCAAAGGAAGAATCGTGATGAGGGCTAAAGCCGAAATCGATGAAACCCCGGCGGGAAAGATGCAAATTATTGTCTCAGAACTACCGTATCAAGTTAACAAAGCAACCCTCATCGCCAGAATTGCAGAACTTGTTAAAGACAAAAAACTGGAAAGCATTGCAGATCTGCGCGATGAATCGGACCGCAAACAAATGGTGAGGATTGTTTTTGACCTAAAAAGGGATGCCAAACCTCAAGCAATTTTAAACAATCTTTATAAACATACAGCCATGCAATCGGTTTTCAACGTAAACTTAGTGGCTCTTTCAAACGGCGTACCACATCTTTTGACCCTAAAACACATCTTGGAGGAATTCATTCACCACAGGCAAGTTGTTGTCAGGAAACGCTCGGAATTTGAACTGGCGGAAGCCAAAGCTAGAGAGCATATCTTGGAAGGATTAAAAATTGCCGTTGATAACATTGATGCGGTTATCGAAACAATCAAGAAATCCAAAGACGCCGATGCTGCAAAGCAGAATTTAATGGTTAAATTCAAACTCACCGAAATTCAGGCTTTGGCAATTTTGGACATGCAACTTCGAAGGTTAGCCGCACTTGAAAGACAAAAAATCGAAGATGAGCTAAAGATGATCCGTGAAACTATTACTTATTTGGAGGATTTATTAGCCCACCCGGAAAAAATCTTAAAAGTGATTAAGGATGAACTAACAAGATTGCGAGAAAAATACGGTGACGACAGGAAAACTCGAGTCTACAAACAAAAGGTCGGAGAGTTTAACGAAGAAGATTTAGTACCAAACGAGGTAACCATTGCTACTATTACTGAAGGTGGATATATCAAGCGTCAATCCCCAATGTCTTTTAGGACACAACAGCGGGGCGGCAAAGGGGTGATGGGCATTTCCACTAAAGAAACAGATGCCGTGTCCCATATTTTCTATACCCAAACTCATGACAGCATCCTCTTTTTTACCGATAAAGGTAGAGTTTTTCAAATTAAAGTCTGGGAAATTCCGGAAACCCAACGCGCAGCCAAAGGCCAGGCAGTTGTCAATCTAATAAATGTTGGACAAGGAGAAAAAGTCACGGCAGTTTTGACCACCCGTCAAAAAGGAGAGAGCGCCAAGTACTTTTTTATGTGTACCAAAAAGGGTACGGTCAAAAAAACCTCTTTAGAGGAATATGCCAATATCAGAAAAAGTGGCCTGGTGGCGATTAAGTTAGACTCAGGGGATGAGCTTGGTTGGGTAGCTCCTACTTCCGGCAAAGATGACCTGATTATTGTCTCAAGGTCGGGCAAATCAATCCGCTTCTCTGAAACCCAGGTCAAGCCAACCCATCGGGATACTTCCGGCGTCAGAGGGATTAAACTCGGGAAGGATGACGAAGTAGTCTCATTAAATATCGTCCAAAAAGATGCCCAACTTTTGGTAATCATGGAAAATGGCTTGGGTAAAAAAACTTTATTTTCGGCTTGGAACAGGCAGGGGAGAGGAGGACAAGGAGTCAAAGCTGCTCAAGTAACAGCAAAAACCGGACCCATTGTTACAGCCAAAGCCATTGACGGCAAAATGGATACTTTAGTACTAACTTCTACAAAGGGGCAACTTATCAAAATGAATCTGGCAGAAGTGCCTATTTTGCAGCGCCAAACTCAAGGTGTAATTTTGATGAGAGTCAGACCGGGAGAAAAGGTGGCAGCTGCGACAGTGGTAGCTTCAAAAGAAAAGGCATAATCAATTAGATGTCTAAAGATAAATTAATTTCCACTATAACTATAGTTTACTTCATGATTGGTTTTGTTTTTTCTGTGGCTTTTGCCCTATATTACCGCTGGCCATTTTTATCCTTTTTATCGCCGGGATTTTATAGCGTCATTTTAACCTGGCCCTTCCAGGTAATCGGCTTTACCAGAGACCTTCTGACCTACGGCCTCGCCGGCAAACCTATATAGATTACTTACTTCCCAAGAATTTCTGGACCAAGTCATTAAGATAATTTGATAACCGGGCAATGATAAGGGCTGAGAGGAGAAATTCCCAGAAAGGACTCCTTATTTCTGTACCTAAAAGTACGTTAAACAGGCTTACTTGAAAAGCAAAAGTCAGTAAAATTGCAATTACTAAAGATAACAAGGGAATATAGGGCTTCAAAGCCTGGATGCTGCCAACTAAATACTCAATAACGGCTTCATTCAAAGTAGTGAGGATCAAAACCACCAACCAATTCATGCAGCCTTTCCGGGCGGGAAGAGAAACTTATATAGGTTAATAAGAACACCTACTATTGTCAAGGTATTATCGGTATGTAACTTTTCTTTATCCTTCACACCCTTACATTCCGATAACCTCATTTCCAGATCCTTTATCTTTTGATCTCTTTCTTGCAAGGCCTCCTGCAAAATTATTACTTGCTGATTTAATGATGCTAAAGTTGTCTGCATGCTTTCAACTTGAGTCTGTAAATCACCGGAAGTTATGGGAGCGTTAAAAACTATCTCAGACATAAAAGCGGGGCAGTACGCCCTAAATACTACAAGAGCTCGCTCTTTCTGTCAATCTGAATTAGATTTTAAAGAGAGACCGGAGTGGGGGAAGCGTAATGATCAAAAGCTGTATTACCAGGATAATCACCACTGAAACAAAAAGCTTTTTATTAGAATAAATTCCGTGATGCCTTCTCATCACAAAAGGCAAAATCATCTGCAAAACTACCATGATGGTAAAAGTAACCGCGCGGGATGTTTGAAGACCCATGGTAGTAAACACAAAGTAAAAAGTTAATAAACAAATCAAAGCTATAACGGTTCCGCCGGAAACTATAAAGCGTAGCGAATCTCTACTCAGTAAACTAAGGCGCTTTCGGGGCTGGGTTTGCATCAGGTGCGCCGAGGCGCTATCAAAACCTAAAGCCAGTGCCGGCGGCCCATCCGTCACAAAATTAATCCACAGGATTTGGATAGGCAGAAGGGGTACAGGCAATCCCAAAATAGCACCTCCTCCTATAAGAATTACCTCCGATAAATTTCCGGTGAGCAGGAATTTGACCACTTTTAAAATATTGCTATAAATTAATCTCCCTTGTTCAACAGCTGAAACTAGGGTGGCAAAATTATCATCCATTAAAATTATATCTGATGCCTCCTTGCTGACATCGGTGCCAATTTTACCCATGGACACTCCCACCTCGGCCTGTTTTAGGGCCAGCACGTCATTAACCCCATCTCCTGTGACAGCCACCACCTCACCTAGGCTTTGATAAGCTTTAACAATCCTAAATTTTTCCTCTGGAGTGATCCTGGCAAAAATCCGGACCTTGCCGATTCTTTGCAAAAGTTCTTCCTCGCTTAAGTCATTTAGTTGGCTGCCGGTTAAAATCTCATCACCTTCCGATAAAAGCCCTACTTTTTCTCCCACCGCTTTGGCTGTCAGTTCGTTATCGCCGGTCACCATTACCACTTTAATCCCAGCCTTCCTTGTTAAATTAAGGGCAGCTTTTACCTCGGGGCGTACCTCATCCGCGATTCCCACTAACCCTAAGAATTGCCTATCTTTGGAAAATGCCAAAACCCGAAGGCCCTTTTTGGCCATTTTTTGATACTCCAAATCCCATTTTTTTCTCGCATCCTCGGACAATTTAGATTCGGCAATTAGTACTTCCGGGGCACCTTTACTAAATTCGCTTCTTTTGTCAGTTTCCTGCCACACTACAGTCATTTTTCTTTTCTCCAAATTAAACGGTATTTCTTCAATTAATTTCCCTTCTGATTTCATCAGGTCAATATCTAACCCATTATCCCTCCCAAAAAGCAAAAGCGCCCCTTCGGTACTGTCACCCAGGATATCAAAGCTGTTTCCATCTTCTTTTAAAACTAAACTGGCGCTGTTGCACACCACTGCACACTTTAGCAGATCGGCTTTCCTGGAATCTGCAATGCTTATTTCTTGTACTCTCATTTCATTTTTGGTTAAAGTCCCGGTTTTATCCGTACAAATTACGGTGGCCGACCCCAAAGATTCAACCGCGATCATCTTTCTGACCAAAGCTTTTTTTCGGTACATTTTGCGCATCCCCATTGCCAAAATTATTGTCACCACAGCCGGTAAACCCTCCGGTACCACCGCCACCATCAAAGCAATGCTTGAGATAGCCATAGATGAGATATCATAGCCTTGCAGTATCCTTAAAATAAAAATCAAGGCGGCCACCACCAGGGCTCCGAGTCCCAGAGCTTTACTTAAATTTGCCAGAGCCCGCTCAAACGGGGTTTGCTCATCCTCCACGGTGCTCAAACTTTCTGCCAGGGATCCGAATTTAGTTCTTATTCCAGTTTGTAAAACACCAATCTTAGCCCGGCCTGAAGTAACAGTAGTTGCGAAAAACACTAAATTTTCATCTTCCTTTGTTGATTTCGCTACAGGCAAAGATTCACCGGTTAAAATCGACTCACTAACCTGCAAAGAGTAGCTTTCCAAAACCACCCCGTCTGCCGGGATTCTGTCTCCGGACTCTAAAATCACTAAATCTCCCGGGACAATCTCATATGCCCCAATCTCAATTTGTTTACCATCCCTTTCGACACGGGAGTATTCAACCTCAAGTTTTCTGAGGGCCTCCAGTTCCCGGGAAGCCTTATATTCTTGCCAAAAACCCAAAATGGTATTTAGTACCAAAATCCCGGCGATCAAAAAGGTGTCCAATCTGTCACCAATCATGGCAGACAAAATGATGGCGCCTAAAAGCAGGAAAGAAAGGGGGTTTTGAAACTGCTTGAGTAAAACCTTGAAAGCAGAGGTTTTTTGTTTGGCTGGCAGCTGATTCGGGCCATATTTGTTTAATTCTTGCTTTGCCTGCTCCCTGGTTAATCCGTATTTCATGAGATTAAGTTAATGGGTAAAACTATAAGTAATATTCCGGCAGTGTTCAAGATATAAGTTAAGAGCGCAACTTCCTGATATCTTAACTTAGAAGCCCCTAACATGAATAAACCAATCTCATCCGGAAAAGGGGAAGCTACAATAATTGCCCCTATTAAAGGTACTATGAATCCCAAGCGAAGCTTTTGTAGGAAAATATTAAATTTATTATAGCCCAGTTGTTTTGAAATCTGATTTAGATCCGAATAAAGCTGTCCTCTAAAGAATTTTATCATCAAAAGATCTGCCAAAGCCGCCCCCACTCCTGCCAAAAGTGCTGTCACAATTGGGTTATTTTCCTGCGCCAAGACAATTAACATAGCCACAGATATAGGCGCACTCAGAAAAGATGTATATAGAAAACCAGCCAAAATTTCTGAAACAAATCTTAAGGGCATAATAGCTTCAATTAAACCCTGAAGATAACCGCTTTTTATAAGCCACCATGCAAAACTTAAAGATAAAATAAAGACACCAGTTTTTAAGATAAGTTTTTTCAGTTTCCGATCCATTCTTTTAAGTTTAACAGAAATCTTGACAGATGAAAAAATTTAATTCACTATGAATATAGAGGGGGTGATAGAAAATGCAAATTATTTTGAGTTTAATTTTAAATGCGCTAGCCCTTATTGTAACAGCCTACATTGTCCCGGGAATCCAGATCGCCAGTTTCACTACAGCACTCCTCGCTGCCATAGTTTTGGGGGTAATTAATACCTTTATTAAACCTGTGCTTCAACTTATAACAGCGCCTTTGACAATTATCACTTTTGGACTGTTTGCCTTTGTAGTCAATGCCGTGGTCTTATTTTTAGTTTCGGCAGTTGTGCCAGGATTTACGGTTAACGGATGGCTCCCGGCCATACTGGGGGCAATTGTTTTATCAATTGTCTCAACAGTTTTGGATTCATTGCTCAAGGATCTGGGTAAATTGAAGAAATGACAACGAGACGAAATTGATTTTTGTCGAGGAATTTGGTATATTACCCTGAACATGAACAGGGAGAACGGCAAAGACCGAGGTTTTTCACCCGAGGAAGAAGGGCAGACTCCTACCGAGGCATCAAATGACTACCTCAGGTTCATGAGGAAAATGGTCAAGTGGGGTGCTGTTGGTCTTGGTGTAGGAATTCTATTAACCGGATTAGGACTTGCCACACATAACGGTACGTTATTGAGCGCCGGAACACTTATTGATACTGCAGGATTTTTTGGTGTATGTACGGGAGGATTTGGTGTTATTTATCCAAAAGTAGAGAAAAAAACAAACGCCATAGCGTTAAAAGCCTATGAAGACATGAATGGGTTTATTGAGGGGATGTATAGTGCTGCGGATAAGTTGATTGCTATCTTTAACAAGAGCAATCAGCCTAAATGAATAAAAACCCAAAAGATACCCTTTTAGAAACCCTAACAATCATAGGATATACAGATGACAGGGACAAATTTGCAGAAGAATTTCTCAATCTTTGCCAGCAGCAGGCATTTCTAAATCTTATACAAAAATTACCAAAAGACAAAAGAGAAGAGCTGGAGAAAGAACTTTCTCAAGGTAACTCTTCCCAAAAACTCCAGGAAATAATTAGAAAATATTTCAGTATCAAAAAGTACACTGAAGCTTTAGAGGAAGTAACAGAAAAGGCATTTATGGGATATATTGAGAAAGTTCTACCTATCTTATCGGCCAGCCAGAAAAATAATCTTCAGAAATTTTTATCTTCACTAGCATCTGCAAAAACTTCCTGATTACAGTTCTTAGAGCATCTTGCCTAATCATTTATTACCTGAATGGAAAGCCTTATGCACATCTTTTAGGTGGGCATTGGTGACATGGGTATAAATTTGAGTAGTGGCAATATTTGAGTGTCCCAGCATCTCTTGGACCGAACGGATATCAGCGCCATTAATTAACAAATCTGTAGCAAAACTGTGCCGGAGTGTATGTGGAGTAGCCTTAACAGATAAACCCACTGCTTTTACATATTTTTCTACAATTCTCTCAATCGAGCGGGGAGTCAACCGCATTGCTTCACCGCTGTTACTCGGATCTATCCGGCCCTGGAAACGGATGAATAAGGGCTTAAAGGTATCTTTTCGGGCATCTAGATAGCGACCTAACCATTCGCTTGCCGAGTCTGAAAGAAAGACTATCCTCTCTTTCGAACCTTTGCCAATTACGGAAAACTCTTGCCTGCTTAAATTGATGCTGTCACAGTTTAGCGATGCTGCCTCGGAAACCCTCAAACCAGTGGAAAAAAGGAGCTCCAGAATTGCTTTATCGCGCAAACCTGATTTATTAGCCGTATCCGGTGCCTCCAGCAAGTTTTTGAGGGCCGTGTCATCCAAAACTTTGAGTGGCCTGGCCTCTGTTTCTCCCAGCTCTACTTTTTCCGGGGATAATGTTTTAACATCCTGGCGAGCCAGGTAACGAAGAAATGCCCGCAGTGCTATCATAAAATAGTTTTGGGTGATCCTTTTTAAGGGCCTTTTTGTTTTTGGATCTGTCCACCGCGAGAGATACAGCCTATACTTTCTTACTAGACTTAAATCTATATCTTTTGGGCCAATATCACCGCTAAATTCCAAAAATCGCTTCAAATAATGGTCGTAATTGCGGATGGTTAGCTGAGAAACATTCCGTTCAAGTTCAAGATATTCTAAAAAATCGGTGATAAGATTGGACAGTTGCATTAAAATTATAGTAGTGCCAGTCCCAAAATTCCCAAAACAGTAAGAACTGAACCAATAATGGCTAGCGTAAAAGTCAGCTGCGGTGTACCAGGTCCCTCACCGGTCTTGTCAACAAATTGATCAAGGGTTTTAGGTTGAGCCGGAGGAGTACCTACAACCACTGTCCCTTGTCTTCCTCCGGGGAATTGTGTTACCACAGTTCCAGAAGTCCCGGGTCCGATAGTTGGTGCAGGGGAAGTTTGAGCACCGCAAGATCCGGTTCCAATAATGTAATTGCCATTAACCACCGAACTTAAAAGATCCAAAATAGTCGCTCGCTCTACCACGTTGGAATCGGTAGTTTTAGCCTTATTATTGGGATCGAAGTCAAAACTCACTTGAGTTACCCCAGTGGGCGCAGTGCTTTGAACTGTGAAGTTCACCGTAGCCAAGGTACCTTTGCCGGAAAAAAACTTGTCTACAGAGGCAAGGCTTAGGATGCTAACTTTTCCGGTAGAATTATCTATAGTATTCCCGGGATAATCAGGATAGATGATACCATTCGTGATGCTCTGAGCGGTCATCCTGGAGGGATCATATATTAAAATCGCATCGGTCCCGTCTGTCTGTCCACCTTGAGTATCCAGGTTCACATTCAAGGAAAAGTTACAGCCTCGATTAAAAGTTCCGTTTACAGGATCCAATGATAAAGTAGCTGCCAGGGCCGAAGTAGGCAAACCCATTGCAATAACGGTTATAAAAATTATAAAAATTATACTTTTAAACTTCACTTTATATTCAACTCCAAATTAGCTACACTGCCCAAAATATCCTTGGAAGTGACGAAGTCCACTATATTGGAATCTGTTGTGACGCCTTCTTTAATAAAATCAATCGTCAAAGAGGTTCTTCCAGGTATCTTACCTCGTAAATTTAAGGTGGCAAATTGTCCTGTACCTGTAAAACCCTCATCTGAGCTACCTGTCCCTGAAATAGAAATCAAACCGGCCTCTGCATCCACAGCCATAAGCGGATACTCGTTCAGAATACCCCCTTTTGTTAACCCTGCCGTTGTTGCCTCTAAAGCTTTAGGATCAAAGCGAACTATTAAATCAACCCCATCGATTGTATGTGAACCTGTATCAATCATTACAGAAACAGGCACTACTTCTGCAACTTGATAGTTTGTTTTAGGAGTTATTAAAGAAATTTTTCCAGCCGATAATTGAATACCGGCTCTGCTTTTGCCGGTGGGTGGGGGAGAGGGGGTAGGAGAGGTTAACACCTTAGCGGCATATACAACCTCTAATAAAACTACAATTCCCAGAATTGTAAAAATAATTTTTGGCCCGGAAAAAAGATTTTTAATTTTTTCCAACATTTGCCGCTTATTCGATTGACTGCTCATCCGGATATTTGTATAAACCTTTAAATTATCCATAGTTATAATGTAGTACAATTTTAAAACTTTTACCAGTCCGCGCCGTCATGGTGAAGGAGATGGACTTGGGCTGGGACTTAGGCTTGGACGGGGGGAGGGAGAAGCACCACCGCTAATAACAATTTGGCAAGTCGGGGCGGGAATTTCTGCTTGTGGGCCGGCCACAGGTTCCGGGTTATCACCGCTACAGGCAGCGTCAGGCATTGATACCCTCATACAGGCCCAATCTATGGAGTTAACCCGGCAATCTTTGTTGAAATCCCCGGATCTTGTACAAACATCTTTGGTCAGACTAAACTGGGTATTTAGCTCACTTTTGTCAGGAGCGTTGATTTTCCCGTCTCCGGCAGCTGCCGGGAAAATATCCCCCACCGGCAGGACAAAACCGGAAATGTTAGTGGTACCTTCCTCTGCTATGAACGAGATGCTTCTGCGCAAAGACTTAGGGGCTTTAAGTGACAGGATATATCTTTTACCTGCCTCTAATTTGACGTCTTTTAAGCCCTGAATCACACCATCTTTGTCAATACTCACTGTTTGTTTGATCAGTGTCCCTCCCTCAAAAGCGCCTGCCAAAACTAGCTCCACATTATCGGTCTGTTGGGCAAAAGGCTGCCGGCAAAAAATCCTGGCCCCCAAAGCAAGTTGCGAGATAGCACTGCAAGACCCTTCGGCACTTTGCCCGTCTTGAGTAGTCAAAGTCAGATTAAGCGTTTGTCCGGTCGGGGCATTTGGCCAGACTACTTTGATGCTACTATTTACCCATTCTCTCACTTCTTGCAAGTCAGCGCCGCCGCCTTTGACTACTCCTTTAGTTGAACCGAAATTTTCCCCGGTCAAATTCAAAATGGCGTTGTTTCCCTCAAAATTTAAATCGCAGCCTGTGATTTTTGGCTCAGGACCTAAAATCCTGATTTGGGCAGTACAATAGTCTTTATTTTCACCACAGGAAACTCGCTCATTGGAATCCTTGAACTGGACAAAGATAGATTTCACCCCGGGGGTGCTGTCTTTAAATTTAAAATCGTCAATTTTGATCGGTTCAGTATCATAGGGCTTCCACTCTGCGGCATTCAGC
>MFCP01000004.1:48316-49605 GCA_001776635.1 Candidatus Daviesbacteria bacterium RIFCSPHIGHO2_01_FULL_40_11
CCACTTGTATGAAACAGTAAAGGCAGCGGACGGGGTAGGGGTAGGGGTAGGGGTAGCAGCAGAAGACACGGCGAAGTTACAATCCACCCATGGCCCTACATTGGAAGAATTGGCGGCAGCAACGCGATAGCGGTAGTTTTGTCCGGTAGGTAAGTTAATGGGAGATCCATAATCATTCTTTAAGAATCTTCCCCCTGAGCCGCTATAAGAGGTTGTTGTCAAATCATTAATTATAATACTTTCCTTGAGCCAGTTTGCATCATTCCACCCGCCGGTATTATAGTCCCACAGTCTGAAATGATAGACTGAAGCTCCGGAAACCGAACCCCAGCTGAAAGTCATATTGTTAGGACTAACTGTTGAACCACTGGCAGGTGAAGCGCAAGCAGGGGCTGTCAGCGATCCCGATGGAGGCGGGGAACTTCCACCACAGGAAGTAGCACAAACCCCGTTTTTTAACTCTAGGCACTGCTGGGCCGCTGTAGCCCCAAAATCATTACACCACTTATTCAAAATTTCCTGATTACTGCAAGCACTGAATTTAGTGGGGTTCATATTTTTAATGTTAGTAATCACCCCCGGGACATTAGTAGGAGAGGTCTGGGTACTTAAACAATTAGCACAATTTAAACCCATATCCGGAGTTTGACCGTCGATATCACAAACTCCACCGCCATCGCATGTTGTTGGATCTCTGGGTGTATCACCCGGACCACAGCTTGGTTCAGCGCCAGTTCCTTTGTAGCGAAGTTTTAGACAACGGGCGCCGTCTTTAAAACCATAGCACCAATTACTTCCAGTTGGGACAATAAGATTTGGCTGATCTCTATTTTCTGGACAATCTGAATTTTTTGTACAACTATTGTTATTGGCTGGTGAACAGTCACTTGGTCCTCCACCTTTACTAATAGGCGCTACTAAAACATACTCATGCAGCCTATCGCAGACACTACAATTATTAATTCCCAGCTCAGTTGGTGTCAGAGGCGTTTTACAAGCTACAGTACCTACAGGACCTATATATCCAGAACCACAAGGCTCTTTACATTCCGCGTTTGGTCCATTTGGACCACAATAATTGACGCCGCCAAAATTACATTGGTAGGTTTCATACTTCGTACACGTTTTCCCATCTTTTGTACAGCCTCCTGGTATAATTGTACCAACATTGCCACACTTATGATTACCCGTGGTACACCAAGAACCATCATCACCGCCACCACTTTGCACACATGCTCCGTCAGCACAATTCCAGCCGGAACCACGATCAGCACAGTTTTCTACACCAG
>MFCP01000005.1:0-20160 GCA_001776635.1 Candidatus Daviesbacteria bacterium RIFCSPHIGHO2_01_FULL_40_11
AGTAAGAGCAGCGAAGAAAAAAGCAGGAGATAATTTGTACGAGAGGGGCAGGAAGATTACAATTGCGGCAAGGGACACAGTTACGGCTAAAGGTATAGGAATTAGCCCTGATGCAATTGGACGCTTTCTTTTAAATGGGTGAAGCTTGTCTCTTTCAATGTCAAATACGTCATTTAAAAAGTAAGTGGCAGATGAAAAAATACAAAAGAGTAAAAAAGCCTCAAGGGTCTTGAGTTGACTAGTAGGGTCAAAAAGTGTTCCGGAAAAGATCAAACCGGCAAAAACAGCAAAATTTTTTATCCATTGTCTGGGGCGTGACGCCCTGAATAATCCCCAAAAAAGTTTAACCATAGAATGCCTCCTAAAAGAGCTACTCCCACCAGGACTGCTGCAAACAGTTTGCCTGTGGAGGATAGATTCAAGGCTGCTGCACCTAAGATAACAGATCCCAAAATATAAAACAAGGCTATTTGTTGATGAGAAAATCCTTTTTCGAGTAACTTATGATGCAGATGTCCGCGATCTCCCCAAACAGGTGATTTGCCGCTTAAGATTCTTCTTATGAAAGTGTAGGCAAAATCTGCTGCCGGGATTAAAAGCACGAGTCCTGCTGTTGCAACTTTTCCTCCGGCGAGAATTGCCAAAATTGCAATTAAAAATCCTAAAATTGTTGATCCGGAAAACCCCGGGAAAATTTTGGCCGGATGCCAATTAAAAATCAGAAGCCCAAAAGCTGCTCCTGCGGTAATGAATGATAATTTGGCAACATTAACTTGAGTAGGGTCATTTGATAAGCCTAGTTTCAAGGATAAGAGTCCTAATATCAGGGCGGAAATGGTGGCAATACCCGGCATTTGGCCATCGACCCCCTTTGACCAGTTCATCATATTCATTACCCAAACTATCCAAATCAGAGCTAAAAAATCAGCCAGTAAAGAGATCTGGGGGGTTGTATCAAAATGGATGATTCCTCCTAAAGGGTTGGTGATAAATGTAATACCAATACCGCTGCCTATGGCGACTGCGGCGGCAATAAATTGTGTCACCAGTCGCAAATACGGTGAAAAATTTATGTTTCTATCATCCAGAAGTCCTACTAACAGTAGGATAAAAAGTCCCACCAGAATTCCAATAGTATATCTTTCAAAAGGAGTAAAGATTAGTACTGCTAGCGAAACTCCTAAAAATACCGCTAATCCTCCTGCTCTTGGTACAACCCTTTTTTGAGTATGGGCAGGGTGCGGTCGGATCTTCGGATTATCTAGTAGCTTGAATCTTTGTGCGAGTTTGATAGTAGGGGGAATTGCTACGACAGTTATCAGAAACGAAATGATAGCTGGCAAAAGAAAATTCATAATAGGTAAAGACTATTATAGTCCACGTCTATATTTAAATAAAATTCAGGATCATTTCAATAAAGGTAATAGTCAATATTAAGCTTACTATGGCCGATGAGGTAAGTAGCACCTTCTTAAAAAAATATTGAGAGGGATGCAACTGCCAAGAGACGACTAGATTTAAAAGTGTGATCAGAGTGATACTGGCTGGAATGATTAGAAATTGCTGATGTGTGGCAAGTTGTCCGTCCCCCCATGGCAGTGAATAAAAAAGAGGTAATCTGGGAGGTAAAAATTTTAGGACAGTTGCAATAATCACAGTTATCACTAAACTTAAGATTAATGGGGATAGTATTAGCCAAAGATGTAATTTCTTAGACATAAATTTGTTAGGCTTTCTCCAGAAGTCTTGCCTTGTTGGTAACACGAAACTCTAACTTCCTCCCGAACATTAAAGAAGTTTGAGCGTCAATTGCAGGAAGTGAGGAAATGGTTATTAGGATGAGCGGTATCAGGAGCCATTGGATATATGACCATATTTTTTTAAACAGAGACCAACTCTGGGGTCTTTTGGGGGCTAATTTTTCGTGAACAAAGATAGTGGCAAAAAGTCCAAAGAAAGTAATTGTTAATATCCACGAAGACACAATTGGCAAATTGACCGATAGTACAGATGCCCTGTAACTGGGGTTGACTAGAGGAATTAATAAGCTGCCAAAAGTGATAAAGATTGCCAAAAATCCCCATTTTAAATCCCCCCAGATCTTAAAAAGCACCCGATCGGTTTTGTCCCAAAAGTCGATCTCGCGAGTAAAGTATTGTCTAACAATAAATGGGATATGCTCTACTCCGTATGCCCATCTTTTGATTTGCAAATACTGGTTTTGAAAGGTTTTTAAAAGCGTGGTGTCTTGAACGGCATCAGCGGAAAGGGGTAAAAAGTGAGGTATGACTTTGTAATCTCCATTAAAATGGAAATAAGCTTTCCAATAAAAACCATTATCATCATTTACTTTATCCGGTATCCAAAGACCGATGTCTAATAAGGCTTTTAAGCTTAAAGACATTGAAGAATAATTCATGTATTTGTCAGAGCCTACCATTTCGGCCAATTGCCAAAAACTGGTGCCGGTTGCCATCAGCCTCATAGGTGTTGGAGTTTGCCAGTAGTTATTATGATACAAAAATACCCCGGTAAAGGTTCTTTTATCTCTTTCTGTTTGGGGTAAAGATAAGTATCTGTAGAGGGCTCCGGAGAGAAACTGAGTATGGATGACAAAATCAGCATCTAGGGTGGTTACAAAAACATCTTGAGTCTCAATACCTCTTTTTTTAAGCTCTGGCATTATATGGTTGATCATCCAGTTTTTATTTGATCCCTGACCTGCCACTTCTTCCGGCAGTCCATAAGGGTGGATTGTGGTAAAGACACCAGCCACTTTCTTTTCGATTCTTTTAAGATACTCTTTCGTTTCTTTGATTTTTTCCGGGTCATCCCTTTCCTCAAACCCGACTGCTATAAGGATTTTATCTTTAGGGTAGCTGCAGTTTACGATGGCATCAAAAGTCGGCTTTAGAATATATAAGGCTTCTTTATAAGTTGGGATTAGTATTAATTGATAGTATTTTTTAGCGTCTTCTGAAAAATCTTTTTGCAAAAGTTTTTGCCAATTCTCCCTTTTTGCGGAGTCCATTTTTTTGTAGCCGATTAAGATTAGAATGGCAATTCGGAAAGCTGTCAGCAGCCAATAGACGTCGGCTATCAAAATTAAGTAGGCTACGGCGTAAGGCAACGTGAAAGAGAGCCAAATAGGAGAGGTTAGCGCAAGCCAGGTTAAGCTGCCGGGCAGGATTTCCAAAAACCTTGTAAAACCATTCTCATGCTTTAAGACAAACTCCTGCTCTGTCTTTTCAAAAAAAATAAAGCGTTGAGACAACAGGTGATGTACAATCAGACCAAGACCTGCACCCACCAGCGAAAAAGCTATCAAGACATTTAAAGCCCCACTGAGAGTGGATTGGCCAAGAAAACCAACCAAAAATCCTGTCAACGCAAAGATTATTCCGAGAAAGCTGTAGCGGACTCCTTTGGTTACTCGGTTTAGGATTTCCGCAAAATAGAAAAAAGACAGGAATCCAATAAAAAAGACCAATAAAATTCGCATGGTGTGTTGTTAAGTGTACTTTTTTTAGCCTCCGAAAGCAAATGAATTGATGTGCCTGTGAGCCTGTGGTATATTTAGCGTCATGGAGATTGAGCCAGATATATTAAGGGTAAGAGCTGAAGGCATAGGTGCTAACTTAGACAATGCTTCTTCCGTGCTACTTTATAGAGGGTATATACCTTTAAGACAGGAAATCTCACAAGGTATTACATTGTCAATCCCACGCACTGGTTACTCTCCGAGATATGCATCTTTTCAAGTTACCCCATTTTGTAATTTCGATTGTGCCGGTTGTAATGTAAAACAAATAAGGGATAGTCGGCAAGAACTACAACAATTGACAACTGAAGAGGTTTGCAAGGCGTTAGATAGATTAGATGAAATAGATATCCAATGGGTAGATATCTCAGGAGGAGAACCGCTTCTGAGGGAAGACTTGCCTTTATTTGTCGCATATTCACATAAATTAGGAATGAAAACTACAATAAATACAAATGGAGGAATAAGACAAGACGACTTAGATAAAGAAAAACTTTATTGGCGCGAGTTAGCAGAATCTGGTTTGTTTGGAGCAACTTTTTCTTATGATGGCATAGGTGAAAAAACTGATTCGAGAGTTATCGAGTTGGCGGCATTTTTAGTTAATACTTTACATATTTTCGCCCAGGTAAGAACGGTGGTTACTAGAGATAATTTAAGGTTTGTAAAAAACATAGGTAAAGCGTGTATGAACAACAATGTATTTTATGAGGCAGTACCGGCAGTTGCCCTGGGTGGTAAAATTTCAGCATCACCTAATGGTAATTTCCATCCACTTGATGCTGGAGGGAGAAATGAATATATAGAAATCATCCGAAGTCTTAGGGGAGAGCGTGGACCTTTTGCAGAGTACCTCCATGTTGAAGAAGATTATTTGAAAGAAGTAGTTACTCCGATTGCTGAGTGGCACTGCAAAGATCCTGCCAAATATTTAATTTCTGTTAATTACCAGGGGGACCTTGCAGTTTGTAACGATAACTCTTTGCGGGGAAAAGCCTACTCCTTGATAGGTAAAGAGAATCCTCTCTTGACCAAGGAGTTCTATAGAGCTGTAAAAAAAGAGTCCAAAGAGTGTCAGGGATGCAGGTGGCTTTGTAATTGGAGAAGCGAAAGAAGACAAACTTTTGATCGATTTAATATAACAGCCGCCGCGCTTACTTAAATATTAAATATCTTTTTGGCGTTTTGGGTAGTGTGGTCGGCGACCTCTTTAAATGATATTCCCTTTAAATCTGCAATCAGCTCTGCAATTTCTTTGACTGATGACGGTTCATTTCTTTGGCCTCTTTTGCTCTGCGGAGCCAGAAATGGGGAGTCTGTTTCCAGAAGGATTTTGTTCAGAGGTAGGATTTTAACTGCTTCTCTAAGGTATTCATTTTTAGGGTAAGTGATATTGGCGGCAAAAGAAACGAATAAATTGGCAGCACGTAGTAAGTAGTTGGTAGTATGGGGGAGGCCGCTATAGCAGTGTAGGATGGTAGGATGCTCCCCAACCATTTTCAGTACTTCATCCCAGGCCTCGGAGTTGGTGGGGTTTTTTGACCTATCATCACGGCAATGGACGATTAAAGGCAGGTTTAACTTTTTAGCTAATTCAATGTGGGCTTGAAAAAGCTTTTTCTGGAGGTTTTTAACCTGGTCTGTAGTAAGGGAAGATGGAATAAACTCCGGGTCAAACAAGTAATCCAAACCACATTCTCCAACAGCGACAACCTTTGCTGTATTAGAAAGATATATTTGTTCCAGTCTAACTATGTCTTGATGTATGGACACATCTGGATTAGAAGAATATTCAATCGCTTCATGCGGATGGACACCAATGGTGGAACAAGTATTAAGTTCTGAAATATCAGCCAAGTCTTCTTGTGTCTGTCTCAGAGCTTCCTGACTTTTTTCAACATCAACCCCAACATTTAATATTGTAGAGATGCCAGCATCTATAGTTCTCTGGATCATTTCATCAAAATCTTCTTCGTATGAATCCCAGTAAAGATGAGCGTGGGTATCAATTAACATAGCTTATAAACTTAAAATCTTTTCAGATAATTCTTTTGAGAACTTTAGCTTTAGCAGTTTTGCAGCTTCTTTTGGATTAGCCCATTTAAACTGTAAGTGTTCATCATCAATTAGTTTTACTAAGGAGGGATTTTTAATAGAACAAAGATAAGTAAAGAGGATTAGTCCGACTATTTGTTTTCCGGCCGGCATTCTGAAATTAGAAATAGAAGCATCTAAGAATTTAATTATATTTACATCTTTTATACCAATCTCCTCTTTTAACTCTCTCTGAAGAGTGCTTTCTATGCTATCCCCCTTTTTAAGTCTGCCACCTGGTAAATCCCAATGGGGTGGATTTAAGCTGGATGAGTTTTTGGGATTATTTTCCAGTATTAGAATCTGGCCTTTTTTGTTTCTAGTAATTGCTTTTATGCCGAGATGGAATATGTCTTCATTCATAGCCTAGGAAAAAGTGGCGGGGCAGATTTAATTTCGCCGGAAAATTGTTTTAAGATTTTCTCTGACGTTTCCGGTAAAAAAGGTTGTAAGTTAAAAGCAACTCGTCTTAAGTTAATAACATATAAACTTAATAATAATTCTTTTTCATCTCTATCTTTAAGTTCCCATGGTTTACGCTCGTTCAGATTTTGATCCAAAAGTTTTAAGCTATTAATCCCAGTTTCATCCTGTATTATCTTACCCTGGTTTAACCATATATGACCCCATTTGACATCTGATCTCCAAATCCAACCAATAGCTCCCATAAAGTCATACCTTTGTAAGTATTTTTCTACAAAAGGATTAAATCTTTTTATTTCTTCATAGGGTTCTAATGTAAAGTTTTCATTTTCACAAAGTCTTGCAACTCTGGCTACTAAATTTCCCAGACCGTTTGCTAAATCGCCGTTATAAACTTCTTTAAATCTTTCTTCAGTAAAATCGCCATCACTATCTATTGGGATTTGTGATAGCATAAAGTAGCGAAGCGGTTCCAGTCCGAACTCTTTAACAACATCTTGGGGTGAGATGACATTCCCCACTGATTTACTAATCTTTTCTCCTTTCAGATTAACGAAACCGTGAATCAGGATTTGTTTTGGCAGTGGTAATCTGGCTGATAAAAGCATAGCTGGCCAATAAACAGTATGAAACCTGTTGATATCTTTACCGATAATATGTAAATCCGCCGGCCACCATTTTTTAAACTTCTCCTCATCCCAACCAAAACCTATCCCTGTTATATAAATAGCTAAAGCATCGTACCAAACATATATTTTTTGGCTTGGGTCTCCAGGAACCGGCACTCCAACACCTCTGGCGCGCTCATTTGATCTTGAAATACTAAAATCCTCTAAACCGGATTTTATGAAAGATAAGGCTTCAGCTTTTTTATTTGCCGGAGCGATTTTTAATTCATTACTTTCTATTAGTTGGATTAATTGCTCTTGATATTTTGATAGTCTAAAAAAATAGTTTTCTTCTTTTACGAGTTCTGGTTTTATTTGATGGACTGGACATAAACTATCAATTAGTTCCTCATTGGTTTTAAAAGATTCGCATCCGACACAATACAAACCCTCATATTCTTTTTTATAAATATCGCCGTTTCCCTCGCAGAGTTTCCATAATTTTTGCACTCCGGGCCAATGCTTTTCCGAATCAGAACCCCGTTGGAAAACATCCAAATGTACCTTTAAAAATTCATAAGTATCATGCCAGATTTTAGAGTTTCGGTCTAGAAACTGCTGAACAGGGAGACCTTCTTTTTCAGCAGCCTGGACATTTTTTAGGGCATTTTCATCTGCTCCTGAAAGAAGCAAAGTTTCATCTCCTTTTAACTGATGGTATTTTCTCACAGTATCAGCCTGAAAATATTCCAGCGTATGGCCAACGTGTGGCAGGCCATTGACATAGGGAATAGCTGTAGTAAGGTAGAATTTGTTCATAATCTCTTCGTCAGTTTAGTGATTTTTGGTTGTTTAGTCAAACCTTTTCTTCTTATTTTTCTAAAATAACTGGCCAGTAAATAAGTAGCTACAACAGTTAAGATGCCGGTGACGATGTTTAAAGAATCCAAAGCCTTCAGGATTAACACTACAATTAGACCTAAGCAGATGGAAGATGAAAAGAGAATATTTTTTAGAAAGATATTAAGGGTAAATATCAATGCTAAATATAAAGAGACAAAAAAGGGAAAAATTTGAATAGAGTTTGCCTGAGTTAAACTCTCCGGATAGGGAATCTGTAAAACTACAAATACAAAACTTCCCCAAAAAATTAAAGCAGGAAAAGTCTTAAAAATAATTTTGGACATGAATTCATTTTAACTTAAATCCCTACTACTTCAAAAGTAGATCCGGCGGAGTTTTTGGAAACCTCAATCCTGACCGGGAATTCTTCTTTTAATTCTTCAATATGAGTGATCACTAAAATCTTTTCAAAATCATTTCTAATTGCATCTATTGCTTCAATGAGTCTTGCTCTTCCCGGTGCGTCCTGGGAACCGAAACCTTCATCAATGACCAGAAACTGCAGTTTTGCACCAGCCCTGTGGGTGAGCAGCTTTGAAAGAGCAAGGCGTATGCAAAAGTTTACCCTGAATGCTTCGCCGCCTGAGTACATCTCATAAGGTCGCTCACCCATTTCATCGGAAATGATGATGTCTAATGTTTCAACAATCCCCCTTTCTCCGTCAGCGAGTTTTGTTTTGGTTTCTCTCTGAGTTTGCAGTGTAACTTTCATTCGGCCTTCCGTGAGTTTAGCTAGTAATTTATTTGCCTCTTCCTCAATTTCTGGAATACAGGCTTCTATAATCATCGCCTGTATCCCTTTTTTACCAAAAGCTCGCTCAAGTTCTTCAAAAGCCTCTTTTGTTTTTTGCAGGGTATTTTTTTCTTCTGCTTTTTGTCTTGAGAGTTTTTCCATTTGGGCAGTTCGGGATATTAACTGCTGGATTTGCCCCAAAGTACCTCTGGCTTCTTTTTCTTCACTTCTCACTTTTGTAAGCTCTTGCTCCGTCTCTAGAATTTTCTGGTCAATTCTTGATAATTTTTCAGATAAATCAGGAAGAGCGGCTACTTCTTTTTCCAAGGTATCAACTTGAGCTTTTTTATTTTGAAAAAGAATTCTCATTTCCGCAACCACTTTTTCTTCCGATTCCAGGGTGGCTTGAGTTTTTATCATTTGTTCCTTATCAGTTTGAGCTTTTTCGAGGTCTTTTAACTTGGAACAAATAGCTTGGTAAACTTTCGGATCAAAAATTAGGGATTTTAGGACTGTTTCCATTTTTTTGACTTGGTCTTCTTCGGGACTAAAATTTATTTTAGATAGCTCTTTTTCTAGGCTATTAATTTGGTTGGTCAAATTTTTATGGACATGTTTCTTTTCACCTTTGCCGATTTCTTGTCCACAGGTAGGACATTTGGCTCCGGGTTTCTCAGCTCCTGCCAGTTGCATTTTTAATTTTTCTATCTCCTGATTTAAAGCTTGTGCTTTTTGTTTTTTTAAGTTAAGTTGTCCTAAGATTTGCGAAAATTTACTTTCCAGTTCCAGTTTCTTCTCCCTTATCTCATCCATTTTTTCTTTTTGTTCCTGCAAATCTTTCAATTTAGAAAGTTCTGACTCCGTGCCTTTTAATTTTTCCAGTTCCAGTCTTAGAGTATCGATTTTTTCTTTTCTGGTTTTTCCCTGCAAGATAATTTCTTGCAGTTCTTTTTTATTTTGCAGGAAATTTTGACTCAGTTTATCTCTTTGCTCGGAGGAAATTTTCAAAGTTTCCCTTTGCTCACGGAGATTTTTTATTTTTTCCTCAAGGCTTTTAATTTTCTCTTCTACCTTAAAAATTGTTTCTTCTGCTAATCTTTTCATATTCCCCCTTTCTTCTTTCTGGGAAAGCTCGGCTTCGATCTCTAAAGTCTGGTATTCCAGAAGCTGGAGCTTACTTTGTATTTCCTTTATTTTTTCTTTTGCTTTCTCTTCTAATTTGTCATAGTGATCCAGTCCTAAAATATCCGCCAAAATCCTTTTTCTATCTGTGGGACCTTTGGTGGTAAATTCATCGGCGTGGCCTTGGCGCAGGTAAGACGAGTTGGTAAATGTTTCAAAAGTCAGATGCAAAGCATTAATAATTTTTTCCTGAGTGGCTTTAATGGTACCCTCGGTTAGGTTATGGGTACCAGACCAAAGTTCTAAAGCAGTAGTGCCGCCGCCCTTTTTAAGACGAGCCCTTTTGATAGCGTAGCGATGATTATCCAGTTGAAACTCAAATTCAACAGACATGTGGCTCTCGCCCGAATGAATTAGCGAATCTGCAGAGTCGCCGGCGCGGGAAGTCCCCCAAATGCACCAGGTGATGGCATCTAAAAGAGATGATTTACCAGCTCCATTAAGTCCCGAGATGGCAGCTAGTTGAAATTTTGTAAAATTGAGCTCGGGTGGATTTTCGCCGTAACTGGTGAAGTTAGATAATTTTAGTTTAACCGGTATCATGATTCTAGTAGTTGGGCAGCATAAGTTTCCAATTCTTTTTGTTTTGCAGGAGAGTATTTTTTGGCTTCAAAGTATTTTTTTAAAGCCGCAATTGGGGTTAAGGTTTCAACAGCTTTTCCTAAATCTATTTTTTCCCTTTCTTGCCTTTCCACATTTCTGGAGATTCCGGCTACCAGATGAGCAAGATACAATGCCTTTTTTATTCTATCCATCTTGATATCCCTGTCCAGCTCTGCAGGAATATTTATTTCTAATTTGACAATTTTATCTTCCAGGTCGTGTTTTTTGATTTCATCTAGTATGGTTTGAGTTGGATCTGGGTCTTGGCTTTTTAAATCAACTGTGATTGTTAAAAACTGCCTGGCATTTGTTGGGATAAATTGAAAACTACTTATTCCTGGTTTAGGAATTTCTACAAGACAAATCCCCTTTTCCTCCTTCTCCTCTCCAAAATCTATCCGCTGCGGCGATCCGCAGTAAACAATTAAAGGATTTTTGGAAAGGACTTGATGTTTGTGAATATGCCCCAAGGCCACATAGGAAAGCCTTTTGTCTTGCAAAAGCGGCAGGGGAATAGTGACATCATTGGCAATAGCCAGTCCTTTTTCAGATCCATATGATGCACCTTCCACTTCAGCATGTGATAGGAAAATAGCAGGGGAGTCGGATTTAATTTTTTCATACAAAAGTTTTAATTTTTCGGCAATTACCTTGTAATCATTTTTATGAAGCCAAGGGAGAGTTACTACTTGAAGCTCGCCTGATTTGGTGGGAATTTGTAAGATTTCCGGCTTTCTGGATACCCAGACATTGTCTATCTCCAATGCAGAGTAAATATCCAAAGTATTGGCTTTGCCTTCTGCATTAGGGGTGTCGTGGTTTCCCACCACCAAAATAACCGGGATTTTTTTGGCCAATTTGGCGATCCTTTCACCAAAACCTCTCTGTTGGGTAGGGTTGGGGTCGCGGGTTTTATAGGCATCTCCGGCAAATACAACTGCATCGACATCTTCTTTGAAAGCTGTTTCCACTATAAAATCAAAAGTTTTGAAAAAATCGAGTAGCCTGGTAGAAAGTCCGGTTTCCGGATCCAATTTAGCATAATTTTCCATGCCGATATGAAGGTCTGAAAAATGGAGTAGTTTCATCAAGGGGATTATACATTTTCAAAGATTGATTTGACAAACAACCTATAAGACGATAGAGTACCCAGAATTATGACAGCAGAGATATTAGATGCAGAAAAATTAGTAAAATCACAGTCAGAAGCAATTTCCGGTTTCTTTGGCATGGAAATCCCAAAACCACCAAAACCAGATGATTGGTTATTCGAAGTTATAGAAAGAAATAGAAAAGAAAAACTTTTTGATGTTAATGCACTGCGCCCTTTCTACCTTCCCAGAAGACATTTGGCTGAAGGTGTATCTTTTCCAGGCTTAAAATGGCCGCTTGATCCATGGCTATATATTCGGACAAGAGAAGGAAGAGTAGATGCCGATGCAGACCGGCTGCCGGAGGGCTGGATGCTCCTTGGTCTGGCTGAAAGACCATATTATGATAACGGCAAACAAATGTATCCCGATACACCCAGGTTTAAAGAAATGTTAGCTGATTTAAGGGAGCAAGGCCAAATAGCAGTTCCTCGTTCTTACAGACATGTTCGAAAAGATTCGCGTTTTGCCATTTCATCACAAGAGATTGACGGAAACAAAGCCGTTGTTGCCAAGGCAGTTGCTGCTATTTTAGGTAGCAAAACTGAACAATTTTCCACGCCTCCATACGCAGTCTTGAATTACGTCGGCAATCTTGCTCATCCTGAATTTGGTCAAGTTAATACCGCCGAATGGTTGAGAAATAGGTTCGGGTGGTTTAGAGATACGTTCTTCGGGTGGTTGATAGATAGGTTAGGGTTTGGTACTCGTCTCGCTGGTGGTTTTTCTGATTACGGCGGGTTGTCTTGCGTCGCCAATTGGCACTCGGACGATCGTCCTGACGGTCTCGGTTTCCGTCTCCAGATTAGTTCCCCTGCCGAAGCTTGATATTAAACCATGGTAAAATGGGTGCATGTTTGAGCGTAGATTGAAAACGCCCAATCTGATTTGTGATAAAATACGATTATGGCAAAGATTGTAACTAATCCTAAAATATTACTCGGTAAACCAACTATTGAGGGGACTCGGATCGCTGTGGAGTTAATCCTCAATTTGATAGAGCATGGGCAGACCATCCCAGAGATTATGGATGATTATGATTTAACAGAGGATCAGATTAAAGCTGCGATAAAATATGCTAGAAAGAGCATACAAAAGGAATATCCTCCTCAAAAAGCTTTTGCTCATGAAATTTTTACTCGACGAAAACATCGGTAATAAAATAGCAACATTTCTTAGGAGTTTAGGCTATATAACTTACCGTTTACGGGAAATTAATCCAGGAATAGAAGACTACGAAGTATTAAATTTCGCTGTTTCCCAAGACGCAATCTTGATAACATCAGACAAAGATTTTGGAGAACTTGTTTTTAAGGAAGGATTTCCCCATAGAGGAATAATCTTTTTAAGATTAAATGACCAATCTTCAGAAAATAAAATTAGGGCATTAAAAGTAATTTTATCTAGAAAACGAAATCTAAAGGATTTTTTAGTTATTACAGAACAGGAAAAAACATATAAGGTAAGAGTTCGGAAAATTAATTAGAATAATTTATGTTAAAAGATAGAATTGAGAAAGTAAAACAGATGTTAAATAAAGAAAAAACTGATGCAGTTTTGGTTTCTTCTGTTTTCAATATTACTTACCTTTCCGGTTTTACAAATTTTTCCGAAAAAGAGCGGGAAGCTTATATTTTCATTGGTAAAGATTTTGCTTATATCATTACTGATGAAAGATATACGGAAGCCATAAAAAGGCAAGTTCCCTATTTAACCCTTTTTGAAAGAGGACATAAAAAATCAACCAAAGACCTTTTTAAAAAACACCAAAAGAAAATTAAATGGTTAGGAATTGAAGAAGATAATTTAACAGTGGCGGAACATAAAATTTTAAGTAGGCATTTTAAAAAAATTAAACACTTTGATGTAGGCAACTTAAGGAGTATTAAGACTAAAGAAGAGATTAGTAAAATAGAAAAAGCCTGTAAGATTGGAGATTTGGCCTTTGAATTTATTTTAAAAAAGATTGAAAATGGGATAAGCGAAAAGCAAGTGGTGGAGGAGTTGGAAAATTTCATCAGAGGTAAAGGTGCTGTAGTTTCTTTTCCTCCAATTGTGGCTTTTGGCAAAAATTCTTCAATACCGCATCATCAAACAGGAGATTCTATTTTGGGTCCTGAATCAAGTTCAGGACGAGAAGGACAAATTATCCTTCTCGACTTCGGGGTAAAATATGACGACTATTGTTCTGATATGACCAGGACTGTTTTTTTCGGAAAACCAACCAGCCAACAAAAAACTATGTATGAAACAGTATTGCAGTCTCAACAAAAAGCTGTAGATTTTGTCAATTCTGCCACTGTAGCCGGTAAGGAGGTTAAGGCTGCTGAAGTGGATAAGGTTGCTAGAGACTATATAATTTCCAGAAAGTATCCTGCAATTCCTCATTCCTTAGGACATGGAATCGGTTTGGAAGTTCACGAACACCCCAGCCTTTCTCCCAAAAGCAAAGAGATTTTAAAAGAGGGAATGGTTTTTTCGATTGAGCCGGGAATATACTTGCCTGGAATCGGCGGAGTCAGAATTGAAGATTTGTTAGTTTTTGAAAAGGGCGGTTTAAGACAATTGACCCATTCACAAAAGAAATTAACTGTTATATAATTTTTTTCCTAAATTACTTATGAGCAAATGGGATCAACTGGCAAATAAAGAAACAATTGATAATACTATCGAGGCGTTAAAGAAAAATGGTATTGATGCCAGATTTGTGGGAAATAGGGAAGAAGCTAAGAGATTAGTGTTGGAGTTTGTTCCTGATGGTAGCGAAGTAATGACAATGACTTCGACAACCTTGGAGACTATTGGTTTGTCCGGGGAAATAAATCGGAAAAAAAGCAAATTTAAACCGGTTAGGGATAAACTTTATGCAATGGATCGGACCACCCAAACCCAAGAGATGAACCGTTTAGGAGCCGCACCGGAGTATGTATTGGGAAGCGTTCATGCCGTGACGGAAGATGGACATGTTTTAATAGCCTCAAATACCGGTAGTCAACTACCTGCCTATGCGTATGGTGCATTAACAGTGCTCTGGGTAGTCGGAGCGCAAAAAATCGTTAAAGATACGAAAGAAGGCCTCAAACGTATTTATGAACATAGTCTACCCCTAGAGAGCGAAAGAGCCAAAAAAGCTTACGGCGTGCCGGGTTCGTCGGTAAATAAAATTTTAATTATTAATAAAGAGGTTCAACCTCAAAGGATTGCTTTAATTTTGGTTAATGAAGTGTTAGGTTTTTAGGCGCGGTATAGCCAGAAGCCTTCTAATTTTTTATATGGTTTCCAAGTTGAGAAATGGTAAGTTTGGGTGATCACCACAGATCCTTTTTTTAATTCTTTTTTTAATTTTTCTTCTAATCTGTTGACCGCTTTTTGTAAAAGGTAAATATAAATTACATCGGCGTCTTCGTAATTTCTTGAAAAGATATTTCCGTGAAAGAATTTAGTTTTTTTAAGTCCATACCTCCAACTTTTGTATTTGGAATATAAGATTCTAATCCAGGATTGTTCTATGCCAAAAGACTCTGCACCAAGTCTTGCCGTCTCAAAAACCACCCGGCCGTCGCCGGATCCGAGTTCGTAAAATTTTTTACCCCTTTTTATGCCAGCCAGTTTTAAGATTTCTTTTATTCGATCCATTTTGGTTGGAATATACGGTGCATCAGACCCGGCAAACCAGGATAAACCGAGCATACATCCTATTAAAATGCCTCCAGATATAATGAGAACTAAATCCATATAAAATTATTTTCCGAGTAACTTTAACAGAAATACTTTGAATGGAGTAAGTCTGTCTATTATTGTAAATAGCATATATACTGGCCAGTTAAAGACTAAATCGTAAGTTCCGATATATTCAACTAAATGTCCTCCATATCCTTGTTTAAATTTATGAAACCCGAACCAAGGATCTTCTGGATCAGCATCAGGACCCAATGCTCCCCACATGTCAAATTTTTTAAGCCCTAATTTTTTACCTAATTTTAAAGCCTGCCAGGCAACTAAATTATTGGCCATAACTTCCGGATGAGTTTTAGAAGAACCGCCGTAAGGGTAATAAAGGGTGTCTTGAAAATTTAGCAGCATCCAGGCAGTAAGTGGCTTGCCCTTATAAAAAGCAATCAGCAATCTTGCCATTTCGACAGCTTTCAGAGTTTGCCAGACTTTTCGGTGATAATGTTCATTATGTCCATGATAGTTTTGTCTTTTTGTTGTCTCAAAATAAAGTTTTAGATAAATTTCAAAAGCCTGGTCGTCTGTATGTTCTTCCACCTTGACTCCGTGTTTTTGGGCTAACCTAATGTTGTATCTGGTTTTAGGATGCATATTTTTTAAAAGTTCTTCTTCTGATTTAGTTAGATCTAGGATGAAGTTATACTTGGTAAATAAGGGTTTTGACGATAACTTAAAAGAATTTTCAATTTTCAATTTATAATTTTCAATTTCGATATTTGGTTCAACCTTGATAAATGCGCAGTTTCGCTCTTGGCCGATTGTTTTTAAAGCCTTTGCTAATGCTTTGTCCGGAAATGGCCCTTTTGGTAAGTATCCGACATACTGATTAGCAAACGGAATTCTATGTAAGGTTAACTGGAAGGCTTTTGATAATTTGCCCTTTTCGTATATCCCGTATCTTAGAACTGGGATTCCCAATGATTTCCTAAACTCGCCCCACTGCCAGGACTGGATAACATGAGTGATTAATTTATTGTAAGAAGTTTTTTGTTTATCAGTGATTGATCGAACATCCATCCGAATATTACGTTTCTGCACAGCAGAAAGGCAAGGTTCTGTGAGCACGAAGTATAATATCACAAAACGAAGTGCAAACGGGTTCTTATACTAAAAGGTTTGGATTTTGGCTTTTTGTTTGAGTTCTTGGAATTTCTGAGAGAAGATTTGAGTTAATTTTTGATTTTTGATAGCATCAAAGGCTTCTTTTTGTTGCCCTGCGGAATCGGTGGCTAGTAGTTGGTTCTTATTTTGTTCTATAAATTTGGTAACTTCTTCTGCAGCAACCGTCGCATCATTTGTGTATAACTTTTCAATGCTTAACTGCAGCTTGATTTGTTGTCTGATACTGTCTCTGGTTTGTCCTTGTTGAGAAAGTAAGCTATCCAGAGCTTGCGGTCCTCCCACACTGGTTTCTATCTCCGAGATTTTCTTGTTAATTTCCGCCTCAGTTGCTATGGCATTATTTTTGGCTGCTTCCGAGAGAATAATCTTTTCATTAATCAGTTGGGTTAAAGTCTGATCACGGAATTGTTTATTAAGTTTCATTTGTAATTCTAAATTTGTAATAGGAGAGCCGTTAACTGTGGCGGCAACAAACCAGCTTTTCTTATAGACAAAAAGAAGCAATAACCCGGCAGCTATAAGAATGATATAGAATTTTTTTGAGGAGCGGAAATTCTTATAAGAAGATAATTTGTCCAGCAACTTGTTAACTTTGCTAAACGGGGCATCTGATTTATTTTGAGACGAACTTGTTTTGTTTTTTGCAGGAAGATTTTTGGCCATTGACCGATAATAACAGAAAAAATTGTATTTTAGCAATAGTTAAATTATGATTAATATGTGCAAAAAGGTTCTGCCACACTTTTTCTTTTAGTAGGTTTAGTAATTGCCGTATCAATCGGTATTTTTTCTTTTAGGTTGTTAAAATTACCGATTCCATCGTCTCTTCCAGTTCCGCAAGTTTCTCAAGCCCCGGCTAAGACTTCGATACCTGACCCCAAGATTTTGACTTATGCAAATCAAGCCCTGGGCTTTGAATTTGAATATCCCAAAGATTTTTCTGTTAAAGAAGATTCAGAAGAGCAGTTTAACAAAAGAGGCAATGGGGATTTTAGAAAAAATTTTAAGGGTTATGTAGGGTACGAACCGGCAGAAGTTTTGGGGGCTGTAGTGGTGTTGGAAAAAGAGGAAAATTATGGCACTAACCCGTTTGCGCTTTGGGTTTTTGATAATCCTGAGAATTTAACAACTGATGGTTGGTTTGATAAATATTGGTATTATCCTTTCCTTTGGGGGGTTTTCGATTATACATCCAAAGGCCATATAGCCCTTGATCAAGAAGCCACGATCAGCGGCAAGATGGCAAAGTATAAAATTGTTTCTTACCAACCCGGTTCTCCGAAATTTATATATATATCGAAAGATAAAAAGATGTATTTGTTTAGGGCAATAGGAGAGGTAGGAGAGAAAATTTTATCTAGTTTTAAGTTTTTAAATAATTTAGAAGATAATGGTTTTATCTGCCCAAAGACCGGGTGGGAAAATTGTATGCCGATTTTAACTCCGGAAGCCCAAAAACAGTGCAGTAAAGAAGCTATTGAATGGAAAGAAGCTAACTGTCCTAATTTTCAAGGTGTAGCTCAGTAATCTTACACTGCAGCCGATGGTGCGGACACCTTTTATTTGATAAACCCTTCCAGCTCTTTTCTGGTCATATCTGCTTGCCTGAGAATGCTGGAGAATGTACCTATGGCAATTTCTTTATGATTTGGAACAATGACCGTTAGACCTTTTAATCCCTGTTTCTTATAGAGTTTAATATGGCTGCCTTTTTGAGAAATCATTACAAAGCCTGCTCGTTGTAGCGCTGCTAAAATTTTCTTTGCGGAGTACAGCCTAGGCATGTATTTGGATGGCGAGATCCTGAAGTTTTGGTTTATTAACTGGGGTAAGTTCGATTTCTCTTTGATCTTCAAAGTACAACTCTAAGGCTTCTTTTAGATTTTCTAAAGCTTCTTTTTGGCTCAAGCCTTGGCTGGCCACTTCTACTTCCAGAGCCTTAGCCACATACCATTTATTTTCTTTCCAAACCACAGAATGAACCTTTTTCATAACTACATTATACTCCAAAATAAACCAGGAGTGTTATACTAAATTTATGCAAAAAGGGTTTGTGATAGTCCCTATTTTAATTGGAATTTTAGTAATAGGAGGAGTAGTCGGAGCTTGGTATACCAGAATAATCCAGATCCCCGGATTTGCTCCGCCGGGTTGTTATTATAAACAAGTCCAGTGCATTCAGGCTCCCTGTAACCCAATTTTAGTTTGTGAAAATGCATCCTCTAATCCAATGGCAACCCCTCAGACTACCCCCTCTCCAACTGCCAGCGTCAGCCCTGCACCGAATATAACGGATGGAACAGCTAATTGGAAAACATATACGGCTGCTAAGTTCAGCTTTAAGTATCCCCCTTCTTGGGACTTGCAAACTTGTGGTGTTCCAGAAGGTATTTACTTGGATGAAGATGGTGTTAATTGTGCGGGTGGATCTTCTGCTATCAGTATCATGAATACATTTACTAAAGAATTTTCTTTTTTCGCTGAAAAATCCAGAGGTATCCTAGTCAAGGAAAGTAGCATTTCTTTAGGAGGACATAATGCTTTGCAGGCAGAAATTGATACAGGGAAAGTCAGTGGTAACTCCGGCTTCCAGTACACGATAACACGGATTAAGCTTGAGGATTCGATTTATGACCTAGAAATTGAGTATAATCAAGTTCGTGATAATGTTGCCGCAAGAAAAATTTATAACCAGATTCTTTCTACCTTTAAATTTTTAGTTTCGAATCGAGACAAAGAAGATAATAGTGATTGCAAGATAACGGGTTGTAGCGGGCAAATATGCTCAGATAAAGATGTTGTTACTACCTGTGAATTCCTTCGTGAGTATGGTTGCTATACAGATGCTATTTGCGAGAGGCAACAGGATGGTAAATGCGGTTGGACGCCAACTGAGGAACTAAATAAATGTCTGGGAAAATACTAAAGTAAATAAATGTCCACAAATTTTGCCCGCCAGCCAGCTGTTTTGGCATTCTTGAAACCACTTCTCATGATAAGATAACCTTGTGAAGATTGTTTACTTTAACTTAAATAGGTCAATGGCGAGTTGTTGGTAGTTTTCTTTTGGTCCGGCAAGTCTTTCGTCAAACATATCAACAAAAATTCCATGCAGCAAATTACATAATTGTTCCGGATTAGATGCTTTCTTTAATCCCCTAATGATTCTTTTGACTTCGCCATTATATTCATCTTCAGGGCAACCCATGCTTAGCAAATGTATGGGGTCATACGTATTCACTAATCCTGTAATTTTGGCATGGAGTGACGCTGTTTTAACCATAGGCAGATTTTACCATTTTCGTCATTCAAATGAGCATACCATCCAGTAGAGTGGGATGGTATAATACAAATATGAATATACAGATTCCAGTTACTATTAAATTAATGAAGGATAGAGAATCCAAATCTGCTCCATGGGTAGCTTATACACCGGAGTTAGATGTGGCTTCTTGTGGTCCAACAGTTGCAAAGGCTAAACAAAACCTAGCCGAAGCGGTGGGGATTGTATTAAGAGGTGCAGCGGAAGATGGGAATTTAAAAGATTTGCTTTTGGAATCCGGGTTTGAGATTGATAAATCGAAAGTGAAGCCGCCTAAGGTTAGTTTAGACAAATTTACTCTACAACTCAATTCAGAGCAGTCCCGTCAGATATGGCCCGCATAACGCCAATCCATTGGCGCAAACTTCTAAAAATTTTTGAGCTTGAGGATTGTATATTGGTTGGTCAAACAGGAGACCATTTAGAACTCAAGAAGGCTGGCGCTAAAAGAAGGATAGTTATTCCCAAATATAGAGACATTCCGGTTTTTATTATTGAAAACAATTTAAAGACTGCCGGAATTTCCAGGAAACGCTATTTTGAACTTCTACAAAACGTTTGATTATGTTAAGATAAAATTAATGTACTTCGACGCAGTTTATCCCGAGCGAAGCCGAGGGGTTCAGTATAAACAAAAAGGCTTTGTACAGTTTATTATTTTAGGGATAGTAGTTTTAGCAGTTGTAGCTGCCGGGGCTTTTTATGTGGGTAAACAGACCGCTACCCCAAAACCCCAGCCCCAAAGC
>MFCP01000005.1:20183-45283 GCA_001776635.1 Candidatus Daviesbacteria bacterium RIFCSPHIGHO2_01_FULL_40_11
TCCAACTCCAACTTCCAGCCCTGCACCGACTATTACTGATGAAACTGCCAACTGGAAAACATATACTGATAATGAAAGAGGATTTTTATTAAAGTATCCACCTGACTGGGATAATGCTTTTGATTATTGCAGTACACCAGTAAATGCTAATTCTAATGAACTCTCTGCAAATTGTATAAAAACTGTTATTTTTACGAGTGATATTCCTAGTGAAAATGCGGATTTAGGAAGAGATTTAGTGCTTACTTCAACAACGAATATAAAGATATCTGGTTATAATGCAAAACGTGAGATATTTTCTCTACCTGATGATAATACTCCAGACACCTATCAAGTATGGATTTATAAAAATAATAAACCATTTATTCTTTGGTTATCATATATAGGAGTTAACACAAGCAAAAAACAAGCAGATGCTTTTGTTAATATCTTAAACAAAATCCTTTCTACTTTTAAATTTTTAGATAAAAATTAGATTCTTCGCTCATCGCTCAGAATGACATCAGAGTAGATAGATATCTACCCTTCGATTACTGCGACTACGCTCAGTACAGGTTCACTCAGGGTGGACAATTATAAAAAATAAATGTCCACAAATTTTGCTCGCCAGCTCTTCGACTTCGCTCAGGGTTTTCAGGCACGAGATTTATAATAGATAAATATCAATGAATCGTGCTTTCCACCCTGCTGTTTTGGCATCATCAAAACCTAAATCAATGATATTTCCTTTAATGGCACCTCCGGTGTCACCGGCAACCGCCATGCCATATCCCGGGATATAAACTTTTGAGCGAAGTTTTATCACTTTCGGGTCAACCGCAATTACCCCTTTGCCGGCTCGCATCCCAATGGCTGTCCATTCATTGCAACCCGGGCAGCGGGAGTCATAATGTGTGGCATAGACCCTCAATTTCTTCCAATACTTAATTTCCCCATCTGGCGTGTCGAGTATTTTCCAAATAATTTTTGTCCCCCGCAAGATCTTTTTATCCTTGGCTAAAGTTGTTTCTACGGAAACAATTTCCCTGGAGTATTCTTCACCATCTGTAGAATATGTGACTTTAAATATCTTGGTTTTTTTACCATCTTCTCCTTCTTCTAAAACTTTTTCTTCTCCGGCTTCTGTTTCAGGATCATCCTGATAGATTACTTTCTTAGGTAAACTTTCAGTTTCTTCTTGTAGCTTCTCCGTAAAAGAAGACTGCGTAGTAACTGGTTGGTTGACCGGTAGGATTTGGGTAGGAGAGGGAGTGGATATTCCTAAAACAGCAGGATTTTGGAAGAAGCTCTTAGCAAAAAATGTTAAGACAAGTATTAATAAAATCCCTAAGTATTTCTCCATAATCACTTTAAGTATTTAGCCAATCGTCTTCATCTTTATCAAGGTTTACCTCATCCTTAAGCGAATCCTGATCGGCAAAATTATTATTTGAAACGATTAGCTCTTGGGGAATATCTGTTAAGAATCTGGAAACTAAATTATTACTTCGTTGCCCAAAATATAATCTCTGCCTGGTGTAAGTTAAATATAATTTTTCTTTAGCGCGGGTGATCCCTACGTAACAAAGCCTTCTTTCTTCTTCCAGTTCAGTGACATCCAACATAGACCTGGAATGAGGGAATAAACCTTCTTCCATGCCAACCATAAAAACTATTGGAAACTCCAGGCCTTTAGCTGAGTGGAAAGTCATTAAGGTGACGGCATCTTGTTTATCGTTTGCGGTTTTTCGTCTGGTTGGGAGGTTACCATTTTCTACTAAAGCGACATTTTCCAAAAAATCAGTTAAATTAGGGAATTCTTCTGCTACTGAACGCAGTTCTTTGACGTTTTCCACCCGCATTTTACCTTCTTCAGTTTTGTCATCAAGGTACGAGAGGTATCCTGTGCGATTTAGAATTAAATCCAATAAGTCTAGTGTGACATATTGGTCTAATTTGGACTCAATTTCCGTGTAAAGTTCCATAACTTTTGAAAGTCTCCCTTTACCAATTTTTTCTGCTCTTTTTAGAGAAACAGAGTCTTTAGGATTTTGCAACAGGCGAAGATATGCCAGGACGTCCTTGATTTCTTTCCTGGCGTAAAAACTGATACCACCTACCAATTGATAGGGAATGCCGGTTTTTAAAAACTGTTCCTCTAAACTTCTTGATTGAGCATTAGTTCTGTATAAAACAGCAAAGTCAGATAGCTTTATGACGCCTTTTGGTTGGGTTATCGTATTTAAGATAAACAAAGCTTCCTCTACCTCATTTCTTACTTCTACTACGTTTATCTTTTCGCCACCATCCTTATTTGTCCAAAGTTTTAAAATAGGATGAGATCTGTTTTTGGAAATGACGGCAAAAGCCGCATCTAAGATATTTTGGGTAGAGCGATAGTTTTGCTCTAGATTAAAAACTTTTACCCCTGGATAATCTTTCTGAAAATTAACAATATTCCTAAAATCAGCGCCCCTAAAGCTGTAAATCGACTGTGAAGCGTCTCCAACTACACAGATATTTTTATGACGGTTAGATAGGTATTTACTTATTAAATACTGGGCAGGATTAGTGTCTTGGTATTCATCTATTAATATATAGCGGAATTGGATTTGGTATCGGGTTAAGATACTGGGCTCGGTCTGAAATAATCTAATGGCGCAAAGCAGCAGGTCATCAAAATCTAGGGCATGGTTTCGTTCCAAAATCTTTTGGTATTCCAGATATATTTTAGCTACTGTTTCCTGGAAATACCCTCTGGCGTATTGAGGATATTCCAAAGAAGAAATGAGTTCGTTCTTAGCTCCCGATATGGTAGCTCGAACAGAGACGGGAGAAGTTTTTTGGGTCGGGATATTTAAATTACCCATAGCTTCTTTGACTGTGTCCAAAGCATCCCCTTCATCATATATTGCAAATCCTGGGGGGAGTCCTAGGGTTCGACCCTCACGACGGAGGATTCTGGCGCAAAAAGAATGGAACGTTCCCATGATTGGTAGGGTATAGGGTATAGGGTCTAGGGGATAGTTAAGAAGCCTTAAGATGCGCTTCCGCATTTCGTCGGCCGCTTTATTAGTGAATGTGACCATAAGAATATTTTCCGGAGGTATTCCTTTTTCCTGAATTAGGTAAGCCACCCGGTGGGTTAAAACTTTAGTTTTTCCGGAACCGGCCCCGGCCAAAATTAAGGTCGGACCCTCGGTATCTTTAACAGCTTCTTGTTGAGCGGGGTTTAAGTCATCCAAGAGAGAGGGCATAGTTGCGTTATATGTTATCATATTAACCTATGGTTAAACTTTTAGACTTTTGGGCACCTTGGTGTGGACCATGTAAAGTGATGGCACCTGTTTTGGAAGAATTGGAGAAAGAGCTTACCGGTAAAATTGAGATAGAAAAGATTAATGTTGATGAAAATCAAGCTAAAGCAGCCGAGCATGGAGTGATGAGTATTCCCACCTATATTGTCTTAAAAGACGGAAAGGAGATCGGTAGAAAAATTGGTGTAACTGTTAAAACCGATCTCTTGAAGTTACTTCAAAGTTGAACTTTAAAGACAAAGTTTTGCAAATTGCCAAAAAGATTCCTTATGGAAAAGTTACAACCTACGGTACTGTGGCAACTTTAGCTGGAATTCCTCGAGGTGGGAGACTAGTTGGAGGAATTTTGCATTATCAAGGTGATAAACTGGCTTGGCATCGAATAGTCAACCGTCATGGGTTCATCTCTACTAAATGTCTTGATCATCCCAAGCAGCTGCAGAAAGTTTTACTTGAACATGAAGGCGTAGAAGTTTCATCGGATTTCATGATAAACTTGGAGAAGTATGGCTGGTTTGGATAAGAATATTTGGATAATTGCTAACTGGAAAAGCAATAAAACTATAAGTGAGGCTTTGGACTGGGTATCTCAAGTGGGTCCCAAAGTTCCTAAAAAGGATAATTTAAAAATCGTGGTTTGCCCGACTTTTAGCAGCCTTTCGGAAGTTAAAAAAGCCATTACTGTGGGTAATTTTCCCATACTTTTGGGAGCACAGGATTTGTCACCATTTGGAGCAGGTGCTTATACCGGGGAGGAGTCGGCCGGGCTGTTAAACCAACTGGTTGAATTGGCAATTTTGGGCCATAGCGAGCGGAGAAAAGATTTTGGAGAAACAGACGAGATGGTAGCGGAAAAGACACAGCAGGCATTGGGAAACAATATAACTCCGCTGGTGTGTATTCAGGGTGAAGAGACTCCGATGCCTGAAGGTTGCCAAATGGTAGCTTATGAACCTACCTGGGCCATCAGTACTGGTTTAACGAACACACCCGGGGCTGGAAAGGCAGATACCCCAGAGGGTGCTAATAAAATGGCAAGTTTGCTTAAACAAAAGTATGGATCAAACTTAAAAGTGATATATGGCGGTAGCGTGACTGCGAGTAATGTTAAAGGTTTTGTGATTGAAGAAAATATTAATGGAGTCTTGGTTGGTAATGCTTCTTTAGATGTGGAGGAGTTCATTGAAATATGCAAGCTTGCCTCGCAGTAAAAATCAAGTGAATAACTTAAGACCCTTAAGACTAGGTAAAGATCAGAAGGATAAGTTCTTTAAATTCAGGAGAGCGAAGAATATTATTAAGGGATTAATACCTCTAGTCTTGGTAACCGGCATTTTAATATCGCTCGCCATTTTTCTAATCACCTTGTCGGGTACTGGTTCTTACGTGAATTACATATTTTCGGGGACATCACTTCATTCATCCGCTGGGCGGGTTAATGTGTTGCTTTTAGGGATTGCCGGTGGTGCTCATGACGGAGCGAGTCTTACTGATACAATCATGATTGCCTCGTATAGTTTGAAAACTAATCAAGTATATTTATTTTCCATCCCGAGGGATTTGTGGTTACCGGCCATGCGAAGTAAAGCAAACGCAGTATACCAAATCGGTCTTTCGCAAGACAGTGGTTTAGGGCTAGCTAAAACAGTTTTTGGAAATGTTTTAGGGATACCAATTCATTATGGTTTGAGGGTAGATTTTAGAGGATTTGTACAAGCGATTGACGCAATAGATGGGGTAGAAGTAATAGTTGAAAAGTCATTTGATGATTATCTGTATCCAATTACGGGGAAAGAAAACGACCTTTGTGGAAATGCTGAGGAGGAGAAGGATTTTAGCGAAGAAGAAGCAGCAAAATTGAATATAGATCCAGGCAAAAGAAAAGTTTTAATTACTCCCGAGGGACAAATTGCTACTGATTCGGCCCAGGAGGATAAAGGGATTAAATATTTTAGTTGTAGATATGAGCATGTTAGCTTCAGTAAGGGTAAAATGAATATGAATGGAAGCATTGCTTTAGCCTTTGCTCGTTCAAGACACGGTACAAACGGTGAGGGATCAGATTTTGCCAGGTCAAAAAGACAGCAAAAAGTGATTGAAGCAGTAAGGAACAAATTGCTATCTATAGAAACTCTAGTAAACCCTCAGAAAGTTACGGATTTAACTGCCGCATTGGGTAAAAGTATAGATACCGATATCTCTGTTAAAGAGGCTATAGAGTTTTACAAATTGTCAAAAAAATTAGATAAAACTTATAATTTTGTCTTGGACGATTCTCCAAAATCTGGCTTGCCTGATGGTCGGAAGTCATTATTCATACATCCTCCGGCTTCAGATTACGGAGGGGCATATATTTTAACATCACAAGACGATGACTTTTCTATTGTACAAGATTATGTTAGAAAGATACTCGAAGGAGAAATAACTGAATATGAAGCTACTGCTTCTGCACGGACCAGCAATTGAAACTTCTAGAAGAAAACTTCAGGAATTAAAGAAACAGTTTAACCTAGATAGTGTGGTGGTCTTTGATTCGGAGGCCAGTGCAGGGCAAGTAGTTGCTGATTTTTTGACAGTGCCTATGTTTTCTGAAAAAAGGTTGATTATTTGGGAGAACCCTTCGGAAGTCTTTACGCTACCAACTACCAATGACCAACTACCAGCTACTATGGTTCTCTGGTTTGATCGTGAGGTAGATGTCAAGAAGTGGCCCGGTTATGAACCGCTATTTTTTCCTGAGGCCAAAGAAGTTTCGGTATTTCCATTCTTAGATTTTTTAGCTGCAAAAGACCAAAAAGCCTTTTTGGAAATGGAGAAATTTAAAAAAGCCGGTTTTGATATTCACTATCTTTTAACTATGGCTTTCTATTTGCTCAGGAGTTTGGCAGTGACTCCAAAAAATGCCCCGGATTTTGTCCGCAAGAAACTAGCTAGACAAAGAACCAGATTTAGTATGGAGGATGTAAAGAATCTCTATAAGGATCTTTTGGAGATTGATTTCAAAATAAAGAGTGGTTTGTTAGAGCAGTCCCAAGCAGAATTTTTGCTAGTCAATAAATTTCTTAAGTAAAAACCTATTTGCATTTTGATCCTTATTGTGCCTGTGCTAGAATAGCGCAATGGAAAAAACAGAACTGCGCCCATCTTACCCAGTCTTTTCAGGATCCATCAAAGGGATAACCTACATCGACGGCGAAAATTTTCACCGACATTGTGGACAAATAGAAAGTGGCGCTAAGCCGATATTTATGTACCCGCCTTTAGGAAATATTTGGATAGCGCTGGAGTGGTTTGCTCAAAGATTTGGTATCAGGACTTTGACTCAACTTGAGAGAGAAATAGACGCAAGTGAACCGCTGAATCCACCTAGCATAAACAATCATACAAAAAGTCTAGGTACTCAGTATTCTCCAGAAGGAGTTTGCTATCCGTTTAAACCATTAATGGGTTATACTTTGCAAAGTGCGATACGATTTGAGCAGTTGCGAGAAAAAATGGGGCATAATGCCATTTATCCAGTCTACATGACTCATGAAAGCACCGGGCTTTGCAGGGAACGAACCTATGGTAGATTGGCCGAAGCGCGTCTCCAAGATTATTATATGCAAAATTTCGGCCATGCCGAGTTTGATTTTTACATCCTTAAGGATTCTATTCAAGGAGTGGCGGAATTTGTATCTTTTCTTCTTGATGCTTCAGGAAAAAATATCGGAGCTAATAGATTTACAAGAATTACTAATTTTATTGGTACCATAAAACTTATTAATGAAGCGATTAAACGGCTAGATCTGGCTGAAAGCTTTGAAAGAGAGGTAAGGTATACCCAAAGTCTGATATCGGCGCGAGATTTCTATAAGGCTGAAAGGATATTGCAAGGAGCAAGACTTGAGCTGGCATCAGGACATTTACCAGATAATAAAAAAGATGCTGTTTTGAATGAGATGCGCCAAAGATTGAACGAATTACCAAAAGAAAGAGAAGTCCCAAAAGGCGAAATTGCTATTGCGGGTGAGATTTTTCTGGTTGAAGAAATGGGGAGTTCAGCAGCAGATCTCGGCTCGGAATTGGGGAAACGGGGATATTACTATGAAAAAACCGTGGGCCACAGCCATTATACCCATAAAGTTAGGTTAGATTTACGAAGGTTACTGGGGTTTTGTATTAGAAAAATAAACCCTTTTCACAAAGATCACAAGAGAGATGCAGCTGCAGAAGCAGGGTTAAGGCGTGATGCCGGCGGACATAGTTTAGATACAGCCGAACTTGCGACTCTAATTAATCAAGGGAGGGCGCGTTATGACGCTGTAATTGAAATGTTTCCTTACAATTGTCTCCCCCAAATTGTGGATGCAAATATTGTGAAATGTATAATACCTTGGTATAGATTAATGTTTGATGAGCAAACAGGCATCGCGGGGGTCAAAACTAGAGTAGAAGCTTTCTTAGAAATGATTGAAAGACGAAAAGGAAGGAAGTTTACTGAGAGCCGAGTTCTTTAAGTTTTTGGGACATTAAATCTAAATCTTTTTGATCAACTACTGCATCTTCGTTGATGTCAGCCCTTGTATTCTTGGGATTTTTGCCCAAATTTTGCAGGATGATAACATTATCAGCTGCGTTTGTTTTCCCATCACTATTTAAATCATATTTATCCAGATCATTGGTAGTAATAAGGGTTTCTTCCGTGGTGGTCAGATCTACATTCTGACCTAATTTTATTGGAGGGAGCGGTAAGGAACTCGCTTTTAATGTAAAAAGCATACTTGCGTTACCCTTATCAGAGTTGATCGTTAGCTTGACAACTTCACCCTCGGTTAGTTGATATGTATCAGAAAGATCAGCTTTGCGGATCCGAGAAAGAGGAATCAAAAAATTACCCCCTTCCTTAACCAAAGCAGATTGGGCTGCAGCCTCCGGTATAGATAAATAGACAATACCGTCTCTTAAAGGGGAATCACCATCTAATACGGAACCTATTATTGGTGTAAGCCCTGTTTGATTTGTCAAAGGCGTTGCAGTTTCGAATTTTGCAATATCCGAAGTAAACTTTCCGGAGATAATTTTAAATTGATAATTTGTTTTAGGAAGGAGGTTTTTCAGAGTTACATAATGAGTCAAACGAGATTTTGGAACATTAGTATCTCTATCGTCCAAAGCTGTTTGTTCTCCGGGATTACTCTGACCAAAGGTAACGAAAGAGGAAGCTGCAGAGCTTGTTTGCCAAGAAATTACCACCGAATCCTCGGCAATGTTTGCGATAGTAATATTTCTTGGGGTGAAATTGGGTGCAGCCTGAGAGAGAAATGTTTGTTCCCTCAAAACTAAATAAAGTCCGCTGGCAAGCCCTAAAAAAATTATTCCCAGTCCCAGAAGTGTCGGTATTTTAAATTTATTGATAAACTGCGTCATGGCTCAATCTTCTAAACTCTGGGTATTAAAATCTGGACTAATTGGTTCAATTATCTCTTGTATCTTTTGAGGTATTTCTACTTTGGAGCGAGCATGGGCAATATCAAATATAACCCAAGCGCAAACCGTAATCAAAGTCAGTATTGCAGCTATTAGCAATTCCTTTCGCGTCATGTTATTTTAGAAAATCAAGCTATTTAAAATAGTATCACTATTTTAAATAGTAAGCCTTTCCGGATAAAGACATAATTAGTGTTTGGCTATCGATTACTTTAGATATAGATAAATTCTCAATGGAGATTAACCTACTACTTGTCTTGAGATCTTGCAAGAGGGCAATTAGATTTGTGTAATCACCTTCAGTATTAAAAGTAAAGGCAATTTCCGAAAGCGTCCCCATTCTCTCATCCACCTTGGTATCCACAACAAGGGGTTGGATTTGTAATGCTGACACCGATGCCTCGTGTATTTTGGCAGTTTGTTCTAAGGTTTGGACTAATGACTTTAGACTGACTGTATCGGGGATTGCTGCAGAGATTTTTTCTTTAATGTTTTGATCCAGATTATCGTAATTTTTTTTACCTAGAGATAAGTTCTCCGCTTTCTGAGTAGCTTTTTGTAAAACTTCATTTGAATCAGCCAGTTTTTTCTGTAATACAAGAATTGTTTCAACAGTCGGTCTAATTGCAAAAAATATAAGTATGGACATTGTTAAAAGACTAAATATCGCTGGTCCATAATTTTTGATAATAGGCGATTTAATAACCGGTTTAATATATGTAAAATATCTAGAATACAGTAAAGACCTACTTTTCATATTCCTCTCGAACCCCCCAGTTTACTGGAAGCGTTAATAGTAAATTTGATAACTCCTTGTTCTAACCCAACGCCAATAAGAGTAACCTCACTAAAAGTGCTTTCTTCTTTTAATCCTGTGATAAAGTTTGTTAGATCGCTGTTTAATTGAGTCTGACCAGTGATACGAATGGTAGCAGTACCAACATCTTTTCCTATATTGATACCGATAATTTTGACACCAAGAGGAGTTTGGTCAGCAATTTTTTTTAAAATTGCTGACCAGTCTAGCGAGCTTTTTTTTGTACCTTCTATGGTTGATAATTTAAGCTGAGTTTCTCTTATCAAGATTTCATAGAGTTTAAGGCTTTCGATATAGGGGATTTGTTCTTCGATGGCCTCTTTTTTGGAGGCTAAGTCTCCATCAAGTTTAAATCTTGCACCAAATGCAATCAGGACCAAAGCATTAACCAGTATAAAAATATAGCGGCCGGAATAAAGTAGCCAACGGATAAGTTTCAATGGAAGTTTTTCAGGATTGCTCTGGGGTCTAAGTAAATTTAGTTTGATAGTAAGCTTGGGCCTAGATTTGGGCATGCCCTCATTATACTAGGGTTTAGGGTTTAGGGGTATAGGGTTAGTTATTTTTTTGAAGATTTTTTGGTGACTGCTTTAACCGCTTTTGATAATCTGGATTTTAATCTGGCGGCTTTGTTGGGGTGGATTAGGTGGACTTTGGCGGCTTTGTCTAAGGCAGAGAAAGCAGCCTGCAAGTCTTTGGCAGTTTTGCTGACCCTTGCCTTTTTGACTAAAGACTTCAAGGCAATTTCTCGCTTTTTGTTGCGAGACGATCTGACTTTATCCTTTCTGACCTTCTTGATTGCTGACCGAATGATTGGCATGGGCAGTATGGTATCATAGCCACTACCTTTTTGACAAGGAAGAATGCTACACTTAATTTTAGGCTATGGTTAAGAATCTTTTTTCTCTTTTATATTCAAGACAAACTTCAATTTTATCCGCAGCATCAATAATCATGGCCACCATGATGTTGTCTAAAGTATTAGGTTTGGTTCGTGACCGCTTACTTGCCCATGTCTTTTCACCGGATATGATAGATATTTTTTGGGCCGCATTCAGGTTACCGGACTTGATTTTTCAAATTATCATCCTGGGTGCTTTATCTGTTGCTTTCATTCCTGTTTTTACAGAACATTTAGAAGACAAAGGTAAAGACGACGCTTTTGAGATGGCAAGGGCGGTTTTGGGCGTATTCCTTTCTATATTTATTTTGATCACAATTTTAATCTTTTATTTTGCGGAGCCTATTATTGCCAGTTTCATAGCCCCCGGGTTTACACCAGAGAGACAGTCTCAAGTTGTGGAGCTCGCCCGAGTTATTCTCTTTGGTCAGGTTATTTTGGTTGTGGGCTCTTTTTTTATTGGTATTTCGCAATCTTTTCAGAGATTTATTATTCCGGCTATGTCGCCGGTGTTTTATAACTTAGGGATAATTTTAGGTATTGTTTTTTTATCTAAATATTTTGGTATTGTCGGTGCAGCTTATGGTGTAGTCATAGGTGCATTTTTGCATGCCGTGATACAGATACCCTTAGTTTGGTCTCTGGGGTTTAGTTTTAAACTCCCCACGAAATTTTTTCACCCCGGAGTAAAGGAAATAATGAAACTCATGAGTGTTAGGACAATCGGCTTGGCAGCTGAACAAATTAATGAAACCGTTGGTGTCGCCTTGGCGACCTTGGTATCGATCGGATCTGTGACTTACTTAACATTTGCTCAACATCTGCAAGTCGTGCCGATAGGGCTTTTTGGGGCCACTTTAGCCCAGGCAGCTTTACCCGTACTTTCATCCGAAAGAGCTCACGGAAGACTTGAAGAGTTTAAGGTAACTATCCTTACAACACTTCATCAAATTCTTTTTTTGACACTGCCGGCAGCGGCAATTCTGATTGTAATCAGGATACCGGTGGTCAGGTTGGTTTTTGGTGCTTCCCGATTTGACTGGGAGGCAACTGTTTTAACCGGTGCAACACTAGCTTTTCTGGCGGTCGGTCTGGCAGCTCAGGCAGTTTCTCTGCTTTTGGTGAGAGGTTTTTATGCTCTAAAAGATACAAAAACACCTGTAATAGTCTCCTTGGTGGTCGTTACATTAAATATTGTGTTGAGTGTGTATTTAATCGTAATTTTAAAACTTGATGTGTGGAGTATTGGACTAGCTAATTCCATATCGGCTATAGCTTCTGCAGTTTTACTTTTTTGGACACTGCATTTTAAAGTGGGAAAATTTAGTTTAAAGGTGGTGTTAGGCCCGTTTATTAAGATGCTTATGGCAACCATTATTATGGGTGTTGCACTGTATGCTCCAATCAAACTTCTCGATGCGGTAATCTTTGACACAACAAGGACCATCAATTTGCTTGTTCTGACCGGTTTATCCTCCATATTTGCCTTATTTATCTATGTGTTACTTGTTTGGTTTTTGAAAGTTCGGGAGTTAGATACTTATGTCGAGCTTCTCAAAAGATTGGGTAAGTTCCAAAGCAAACTCAAATCCAAAGAGATCCTGCCGGAAACTGTAGAAAAGTGAATATTAGGAATTTTTGTATAGTGAGTCACATAGACCACGGTAAATCAACCTTAGCTGATAGACTGTTGGAGATAACAGGTACTATTCCCAAAGAAAAACTTCAACCTCAACTACTGGATTCTTTGGCTCTAGAGCGCGAACGTGGCATTACCATCAAATTGGCGCCTGTGCAATTGAGCTATACACTGCCTCCGAAGGAGGGGCGTGTTAACGCTATACCCTTAGGCAACGAAGTTGCCGCAAGCTCTGCTTATACCCTTAATTTAATAGATACCCCCGGACATGTTGATTTTTCCTATGAGGTTTCCCGGGCTCTGGCCGCAGTGGAAGGGGCAATACTTTTGGTTGATGCCACTTCCGGGATTCAAGCCCAAACCTTAGCCCATGGCCTGGCTGCGCTGGAACAAAACTTGAACTTAATCCCGGTTATTAACAAGATTGATTTGCCGAATGCAGATGTTGCCGGAACAAAAAAACAACTGATAGAAACTTTTGGATTTGCTGAGTCAGAAATTTTGTTGGTCTCGGGTAAAACCGGGGAGGGCGTGGAAAATCTGTTGAAGGCCATAATTGAGCGTATTCCGGCCCCAAAGTCCGAGAGTGCAGGTAAATTTCGGGCACTGATATTTGATTCTTTTTATGATCCTTTTAAAGGGGTGGTGGCAGAGGTGAGAATCATGGAGGGGGAAACTCCGGCCGTCAACGCTCCACTGTATTTTTTGCAGACTCGAGCAGAGGGTTATGTTTTAGAAACCGGTTTTTTTGCTCCCCAACCTAATGTAAATGATGGTTTGAAAGCCGGGGAAATAGGTTATATTGCAACCGGAATCAAAGAACCGGATTTGGTCCGAGTGGGAGATACGATTAGTTCCGCATTAGATGCAGATCCTTTACCAGGGTACAAAGAAGTAAAGCCAATGGTGTTTGTGGGGCTTTTCCCAATAGATTCTGGTGAGTATTTTGAACTGAAAGAAGCTCTTTCTAAATTCAGATTGACTGATCCGGCTTTTTCATATGTTCCGGAAAAGTCACAAGCTTTAGGTGCAGGATTTAGGTGTGGATTTTTGGGATTACTTCATGCAGAAGTGGTACAAGAAAGATTATCATCTGAATATGGAGTTGATCTTATAGCAACTACTCCCTCTGTTGAGTATATGGTTGGCAGTAAACTGTTGACTAATCCCTCTTCATTTAGCACTCTTCCCTCTGATATTAAAGAGCCTTGGGTTACTTTGCGAATTTTTGTACCTAAAACTTATATTGGACCTGTTATGGGGTTAGTACAAGACAAAAGGGGGAAGTTTTTGGATATGCAACACTTTGGGATTCAAGTTGAGATGAGTTACGAGATGCCGCTTGCTGAGATGGTGACTGATTTTTATGACAAATTAAAATCAGTTTCATCCGGTTTTGCATCGTTAGACTACGAATTTTTGGACTTTAGGGAAGTGGATACAGTCAGGGTTGATATTATGGTTGCCGGAGAGAAAGTAGATGCACTTTCTAGCATTGTTTTTAGACCAAGAGCAGAAAGTTTTGGCAGAAGGATGGTAGAAAAGTTAAAAGAAGTTTTGCCCCGGCAGAATTTCGCCATTGCTATCCAGGCTGCTATCGGTGGTACCATCATTGCCAGGGAAACCATCAGCCCTTTTAGGAAAGATGTCATAGCTAAACTTTACGGCGGAGATAGGACCAGAAAAGATAAGCTGCTCGAGAAACAAAAGAAGGGTAAGAAGAAAATGAAAATGGTCGGCCGCGTGGAAATCCCCCAGGAAGCTTTTTTGAGTATTTTGAAATCGTGAGACTAATGTGTTATCGTATCGATAATGACTGAAGCTCTTTTAGTAAGAGAAATAACTCTGAACACTAGGCTTGAGGATATTTCTGATGGTCCTCCTTGTATGGCATGTGGTTATCCCACAGAAAAATTCCTAGCTCCTGAACATTTAATGACCGGACAAAATATGCAAGTGAGAGCATTGAATGTAGCCAGTTATAGGTGTAACAGAGGTGATGGTGAGGTCTACCGCAGCCACGAAGCTATGGTTGAATCTCTTACTAAAGCAAGTAAAATTATGCGACATAATGGTGATGATGTTACTCCGCGCCATTTTAGGGAAAGCATACGAAGATATAGGAAAGATATTAGAGATCAAAGATTAACAAGACCAAGAAATATCTTGTAATCTCTTAACGGTAAGTTTGGGTGGTGCGGCGTTCGACTTTGGCAATTTTCATTATTTTTTCTCTATCATCTAGCCCAAAGAAGATTCTATATTCACCAGCGCGCAAGCGATAAACAGTAGGCTGGGTGGTTTCCAACTTGATGCTAAATTTACGAGGGTTCTCCAGAATAGATTCGATTTTTTCGAGGATTCCGACCTGTTCCTTTTTAGGAAATTTCTTTATTTCTTTTTCAAAACGACGCGTGTAGGTGGGGCGGTACATTTTAGATCCCGAGGTGCTTTTTTAGTTGCTCATGAGAGATACCTTTTCCTTCATCAATTTCTTTTAATCCTTTATAAATTGATTCAATAAACCCTGGTCTTTGTAGATCTTCAATAGTTTCGTGTAAGTCTAAGTAAGATTCTAAATCCAGTAAGATAGCTTGAGGTCGGCCATGTTGAGTCACTATAATTTCTCCGCCTTGCTCAGGGAGCTTATTTAGGATTTCAGTTAACCTTTTTCTTAAATCATCTGTGCCGATGAACTTTTTTTTTATTAAATCAGCAGTACTTAATGTTTGCATAACTATATAATAACATATTCCTTAGGTTTGTCAATCCCCTTAATAAGGGGCATTTATCTGATACAATACTTCCATGAAAATCATTAAACCTGCAAAACTTTCCCCTGGAGATACTATTGGCATTGTGGCTTCCTCTCTGCCTGTTTTGCCATCTTTTAAAGAAAATTATGAACGAGGAAAGAAAGTAATTTCCGATTTAGGCTTTAAGATTAAAGAGGGCAAAACAATCGGTCAGACCAGGTGGTGGGCGGCCGGGACACCAAAAGAGGTTGCAGACGATATAAATGCTATATTTGCAGATAAAAATATTAAGGCTATTATGGCTCAAACCGGCGGGTATTCTGCAATTTCAGTTTTAGAACATCTTGATTATCCAATAATAGCAAAAAATCCAAAACCTTTTATAGGTATGTCTGATATGACAGCATATCATCTAGCAATTTTCTCAAAAGTCGGGATGGTAGGATTTCATATGGATGATGTCACTTTCGGCTTGGGGCATCCCTGGGGAGAAGGGAAAGAATATTTGGGGCAGTTTGATGAAGATATATTTGTTAAATTTCTGACTAAGGTCGAACCGGCGGGAGTAATTAACCCTTTAACAGAATGGGAAGATTGGAAAAAAGGTTCTGCCACAGGGTATCTTCTGGGAGGAAATTTGCACCTTCTAACTAATTTAATTGGGACTGAATATTTTCCTCCGAAGCAGGCATTTGCTGGGGCAGTACTTTTCTGGGAAGAGGTGGGGGAACCGCTGCATAATATTGCCAGATTCTTAACTCATCTAAAATATGCCGGGGTGTTAGACAAGCTTTCGGGTATGTTGATTGGAAAAATAACCTATATCAAGCCGCCCAGGGAAAAAGAGATTGTTGAACCTACGTCAAAAGAAGTAGTTTTGGATATCGTAAGAGATTATAAATTCCCCATTATGGCAAATTTGGATTTCGGCCATTTTACAGTTAATATCCCCATGCCAATTGGGGTAAAAGTTTCCTTTGATACCACCAAAAAAGAACTAAATTTTCTAGAATCAGCTGTAATTTAGGCTGTTGTGATTTTACAATTGGGACATCTGAGGGATTCCAGCTCGTAAATTTTGGCTGTTTTATCAGACAGTTTAAATTGGAGCTCTGAGCCTTCATCTACTTTAAAAATGTCCGGATTATTATCAAAAGATAAAGTTGCGCTGCCTCTGACTAACTTAAAAGTGACCATATCTTCATCTGTTAAGAAAACAGGGGGAATTTTTTCCGTGGTGTTATTAAAGCAAAGCCCCCAGCCTTTTTTAAAAGTTTGACCGGTAATGCTTTTAAAGTATCCGGTTGAACCAAATGGGGTGGATAAGACTATTCCATCACCAATAAGAACCTGGTTGCTTATAGATCCCGCACCAGCCGGTGCTGGATGACTCGCTTTGCTCGTCACTTTAAAACGGATGGCATGCATGGGAGTAGCATTTCTGATGACAAAATCGTTTAAAGCAGTAAATGTTTTATAAAAAAAGGTAGTTTCCAATTTTTTATATTCTTTTAAGTTTAATTTACCTTTAAGCAAACTTTGTAGTAAAACTTTCTCATCGTGAGTAGGGCATTTTTTGCAAACGAGACTATCCCGTATTGGCAATTTTGGAATCCCCGGATACAGTCTTTCTGAAGCCAGAAGACTACCGTCTCCGCCGTAGCTGATTACTACATCTGGATTCGAGTTGACTATTTCAACCTCCAAACTTTTTACCAGCGATTCTATATTTTTAGAATTTTTACCGTGTAAAAGGAGTTTCATCAAAAGGAATAGTACTACTATAAAGGTATCTTGACAACAGTTAGCAGTCGTGGTAGATTAGTGCTAGTTTTTTGCAATATGGCTGATTTAACGGATCGACAACAAGCACTTTTAAAAGCAATCGTGGAAGAATACATAGAGTTCGCGGAGCCGGTAGGCAGCGAGGTGATTGAGCGAAAATATAACCTGGGGGTCTCCCCTGCGACCATCAGAATTGAGATGGTTCGCTTAACAGATATGGGATATTTGCGGCAACCTCATACATCCGCTGGCAGAGCACCGACATCAATGGGGATGAGATTCTATATTCAAGAGTTGATGAAGGAAAAACAGCTGTCTGTGACAACCGAGGTTTCTATAAAAGAGAAACTTATGTCACAAAGGCTAAAGCGGGAAAGATTAATCAAAGAAGCTGTCTCGGCTTTGGCACAAAGACTTGATATGTTGGGTTTGGCAATCGACGACGAGGGGGTAGTTTATTACGCCGGGGCTGCCAATATTTTAGATTGGCCGGAGTTTTACGATATTGATGTAACCAGGTTTGTTCTATCTCTATTTGATGAAAACCCGAGATTACAGGAGATTATTGGCAGGGCAGTAGGATCTGATCCAGTACATATTTTATTCGGGGAGGATATGGAGTTTGAGTATTTGCGGCCGACCAGCTTTGTGTTTACAAAGTATGATGTGACACTGGAGAGGGAAGGGGTAATCGGGGTCATCGGGCCGGCCAGGATGAATTTTCCGCTGGTTTTACCTTATGTAAAATATGTGAGGAATCTGCTTAATGAGGCGATAAGAGTATGAGCAAAAAGAAAACAGAAGATTTTGAGAAATTGCAAAAAGAGTTGGATGGACTGCGGGACTTGGCCATACAGCTTGAGAATCAGCTAAAAAGAGCAGTAGCTGATTATCATAATTTGGAAAAAAGAGTGGCTGAGGGCAGATCAGAGTTAACGAAATGGGGCACCAGTGAACTTCTGATAAAACTTTTGCCGGTGTTGGATCATTTGGAACAGGCAATGGCTGGAGTCAAAGAGTCAAACGAGTCAGAGAGTCAGAGTGGATGGTTTAGAGGTGTAGAGTTGGCTGTCAAAGAATTTAAAAACGTTTTACAAGCAGAAGGACTGGAAGAGATTCAAACCGACAGTGAATTCAATCCTGCTCTGCATGAGGCTGTTGACACACAGGTAGGGGAAGATAATAAAATATTAAAAGTAGTCAGGAAAGGGTATACTTTAAATGGAAAGGTATTAAGGCCTGCTCAAGTAGTAGTTGGGAAGGTGGTAAAGGAGGAGATAAAGGCATATGGCTAAAATTATTGGTATAGATTTAGGTACAACTAATTCATGTGTGGCAGTAATGGAGGGTGGAAAGCCCAAAGTCATCCATTCTGCCGAAGGGGAAAATATTATTCCCTCTGTGGTTAATCCCCTTAAAAATATTGTCGGACGGGTAGCCAAACGCCAGGCAATAGTTAACCCCAAAGAGACGATTTTTAGTATCAAAAGATTAATGGGTCGTAAGTTCAAAGATCCTGAGGTCCAACGTGATATCAAATGGCTTCCCTATACTATCAAAGAAGGCCGGGAAGGCATGGCTGTAGTGGAGGTGGAGGGTCACGAATATACTCCCCAAGAAATTTCCGCCCAGATTCTGCAAAAAATTAAAGCAGACGCCGAATCCTATTTAGGCGAAAAGGTAACAGATGCGGTGATTACAGTCCCCGCCTATTTCGATGATGCCCAAAGACAGGCCACCAAACAGGCAGGGGAAATTGCGGGCTTAAATGTGCAGCGGATTATTAATGAGCCAACTGCAGCGGCACTAGCTTATGGCCTGGATAAATCTCATGCCCACACCATTGCTGTTTATGACTTGGGTGGTGGAACTTTTGATATTTCTATCTTGGAACTAGGAGACGGGGTAATTGAGGTTAAATCCACCAATGGAGATACACATTTAGGCGGCGATGATTTTGACCAGGTGATTTTAGATTTTCTGGCAGAAGAGTTTAAAAAAGAGCAGGGTGTTGATCTTAAAAATGACAAACAAGCTTTGCAAAGACTCCGAGATGCAGCCGAAAAAGCTAAAATTGAGCTGTCTAGTACACAAGAAGCTTCAGTCTCTATTCCATTTGTGACTGCTGATAGCTCCGGCCCCAAGCATTTGGAGATGAAGTTATCCCGAGCTAAGCTCGAGGCGATGGTTAAGCCTCTCGTTGATAAAACTTTTGATGCAGTGAAGGCTGCTTTAAAAGATGCCAAGTTGGAGGCTAAAGATGTGGATGAGGTGGTGCTGGTAGGCGGAATGACCAGGATGCCGGCAGTACAAAAGTCGGTCCAGGAGTTCTTTGGCAGAGAACCACACAAAGGCATTAACCCGGATGAGGTGGTGGCTGTGGGAGCTGCCATCCAAGGCGGAGTTTTGGGTGGGGAAGTCAAAGATGTGCTGCTTTTGGATGTGACTCCCCTGACCTTGGGAATTGAAACACTGGGCGGAGTCAGGACTCCACTGATTGTCAGGAATACCACTATTCCGGCTTCCAAGTCTGAAGTATTCTCCACCGCTGCAGATAACCAAACTTCTGTTGAAATTAATGTTTTACAAGGGGAGCGGGAAATGGCCTCCGATAATAAATCATTGGGTCGGTTTATCCTGGACGGGATTCCTCCGGCGCCCCGTGGTGTTCCTCAAGTGGAGGTGACTTTTGATATTGATGCTAACGGCATTTTAAATGTGACCGCTCATGATAAAGCCACCGGTAAGAAACAAAATATTACTATTACCGGTTCCACAGGATTATCTAAAGACGAAGTGGAGAAGATGACTAAGGAAGCAGAAGCACATGCGGAGGAAGACAGGAAGAAAAAGGAAGGGATTGAGATTAAAAATCAAGCAGACACTTTAGTCTATACGGCTGAAAGAAGCTTGAAAGAGGCCGGAGATAAAATTTCGGCTGAAGTGAGAACCGATGTTGAACAGAAATTAAATGATTTAAAAAGTGTTATACAAACAGCTTCTCCTGAAGATTTGAAACCTAAGATGGAGGCTTTATCGGAGGCTTTGCAAAAAGTAGGAGCTGCTATGTATCAATCCTCCTCCGCTCCTGGCGGAGCTACGGAGGGACAAGCAGCTCCAGATGGGGAAACTGAAAAAGAGGACGCGTCCTCCGAAGCTTCAGCGAAGGAGGAAGCGGTAGAGGGAGAAGTAGTAGAAGAGGAAAAAAAGTAAATGGTAACCAATAGGGAATTAGAACAAGCAGAGGAAACTTGGGAAAAAATGGATAACACCGGCTATGCTGGTAAACTGGGAAGTAATAAACCGAAAGCCACCAGGATTGTTCAAGAGGCCTACCGAAAACTGCATCCGGGGGAATAACCACCTGTTTCGGATCCATCAGAAGGGATACAATCACCGCTCGTACCAATGACTGGTTCTGAACAAAGAGAAGCTGCTCAGAGAGCCGTTAAAGAAAGGTTACAACCAAATGGCCGCTATAGAAGACCAAGAAGACCTATTGTGCGGTCTCACCCATCTGATTATTCTGCCGGGATGAGAGAAATTAATGAAGAAGGATTACGAAGGGCAAGATCAAAACAGTGAAACAGAAAGGTTTAGCACACGACATTTTTGGCCTCGGGCAACCGGGTTTTTAAAAGTTTTAAGATGTACAATGTATAATATACAATCCGGAGATTAACCATGGCTACCAAGAGAGATTATTATGAAATACTGGGAGTTTCCAAATCTGCTTCTGAAGCAGAGATTAAGTCTGTTTATAGGAAACTGGCTCGGAAGCATCATCCTGATGTAGATAAATCTGCCGGAGCTACGGAAAGATTTAAAGAGATAGGGGAAGCTTACCAGGTTTTATCCGATCCACAAAAGAAGCAAGCTTATGACCAATTCGGACACGCTGCTTTTGATAGGTCTTCCGGGTTTGGCGGAGCCGGGGCTGGAGCAGGCGGATTTAATCCGTTTGGTGGAGCCGGTGGCTGGCAAACATATAGTTGGCCCTCAGGTGGATCCGGCGGAGCCGGGCCGAATATCCAGTTTGACTTTGGCGGATTCGAAGACCCGTTTGAGCTATTTGAGCAGATTTTTGGCGGCAGTTCTCCTTTTGGGCAAAGTATCCGGAGACGTCCAACCTACCAGTTAAACCTAACTTTTGACGAGGTAATTCATGGTGTAACTAAAGAGGTGGAGATTGAATCAAGAAATGCAGAGGGAAGATTGCAGCGAAAGAGGATGAAGATTAAAGTACCTGCTGGTGTAGATAATGGTACCAAAATGAGATTCGGTGATCTCGACATTGTTTTTAATGTGGGAAGAAGCTCACAGTTTTTAAGGGAGGGAGCTGACATTTTTTCCGAGATTACGGTGACTATTCCGCAGTTGGTTTTAGGTGATATTTTTGAGGTTACAACAGTGCAGGGCAAAGTAAAAGTGAGAGTCCCACCGGGTACCCAACCTGGATCTTTGGTAAAGCTAAAAGGCAAAGGTGCCCCCCGTTTAGGTGGTCATAGTCACGGAGATCATTATGTCAGGGTAAACCTAGATGTCCCCCAAAATCCTTCAAAGCAAGAAAAACAATTGTATGAAGAACTCAAAAACTTATCCTCAAAAAAGAAGGGTTGGTTTTAGAAGACTAGTTAGCCCCTTGTGGAACTTCTGATATGATATAATGCATTTTAAGATGGGCGTTTTTGATGAACTTCAAGTACTTATGAATGAGAAGGCGGGTCAGCTTCCGTACAGGAAAAGGGTAATTAGAATTGATTATCTGTTTAGCAAAGAAACAGAATTAGGAAGAATGCGTGAAGCAGATAGTCGTTTCATAAAAGGGATGGAGAAAGTTCTGGGCGGAGGTTTAGAGAGACATACAAGAGCTTGGCCTCGGTAAAGAAATACGGCGTTAGATTTTCTATCTCTTCAGTTTTGACTTGACTTCAATTTGATAAAGGTTTAAAATGGTCGTGGTTAATATTCCGTTAACTTGGAAAGGTGGGCTAGTCCCACCTTTTATTTTAGGCAACAGGCAACAGTTGACAGTGTACAGATAAAAACACTGTAGCCTAAAGCCTGTCACCTGTAACCTAACTAAAATGGCACAAGCTAGAACAGAATTTGCAGCTGCTTTAAATCAAATAGCCTCTGAAAAGGGGGTAGATGTAGAAGTGGTTTTAGAGGCAATCAGGGCTGCAGCTCTGGCTGCTTATAAAAAAGATTTGATGCTTCGTAATGAAGAAGTCCCCGAAGATTTTGAAGAATTTACCTCTACAGTTGACCCCATCACCGGCGAGATCTCTATTTTCCATGGCAAGGAAAATGTGACTCCTCCCGGATTTGCCCGAATTGCCGCATCTATTGCCAAACAAGTGATTATGCAAAGGCTTAACGAGGCAGAGCGGGGAACTATTTTGGCAGAATATGAAAGTAAGGTTGGTACTGTCATCTCAGGCAGCATCCAAAGACAAGAAGGCAATACTTTCTTTGTGGATCTGGGTCGGGCTGAGGGAGTGCTGCCCCCGTCTGAACAAGTCCGCAGCGAGATGTATCATCAGAATCAGAGACTTAAGTTTTTGGTTAAAGAAATACGAGAAAGCGGTAGAGGATCAGAGGTGGTAGTTTCCCGGTCTGACCCAAACTTGGTCAAAGCGCTGTTTGCTCTGGAGGTACCGGAGATTCAATCAGGTGCTGTTGAGATTAAAGTGATTGCCAGAGAAGCAGGCTCCAGAACTAAGATCGCGGCCTCTTCTACCCAAGAAGGTGTTGATCCGGTAGGTAGCTTGGTCGGACAAAAAGGGGTCAGAGTTCAAGCTGTGATCAGCGAGGTCGGCGAAGAGAAGATTGACATTATCAGTTACTCGGATGACCCGGCCAGATTTATTGCGGCCTCACTTTCCCCGGCAAAGGATATCCAAGTTAGGTTAAATGAGAAAGATAAAATAGCTACAGTGACAGTACCCCAAAGCCAGCTTTCTTTAGCCATTGGCAAAGGCGGACAGAATGTGAGATTAGCTGCCAAATTGACCGGTTGGAAGATTGATATTGAGGGAGCAGAGGAAGAAGAGCCAGAGGTAAAAGAAGAGAAAGCAGCTGAAGAGGTGGCGGTTGAGGGTACCAGAGAGAAGAAAGAGGAACCAGCTGCTCCAGTACAGAACGCACCAGCTGACGATACAAAAGTTGCAGCAGGGACAGAGAAAGAGCAGATAAAAGAGGCCATAGAAAAAGAAGTTTCTGAAGCCGAGGAAAATACAACAACACTTAAGGAAAGTAAAGCAGCAGAGGAGGCCGGAGAGACTCTAGAGAAAGCAGTTGATGAAGAAAACCCAGAGCAGGAAAAACAGAAGCTAGAAGAAGCAATCGGAGAGACAGAAGAAGCTGCAGCACCACCAGAAGAAGCAAAAACTGAAACAGAAAAAGCAGAGGAATAATATGGTAACTTCTCACTGCGTTCGAAGAATAATATTGTTCGAGCGATTAGCGAGAACATACCTTAAGAATTATGGCAGAACAAACAAGACCACCTATTGTAACTATTTTAGGCCATGTTGACCATGGAAAAACTACGCTTTTGGATTTTATCCGTAAATCTTCTGTTGCTACTAAAGAGCATGGTGGAATTACCCAGCACATCGGCGCTTATCAGGTGAGCCACAGCGGGAAGCTAATTACTTTCATCGATACTCCCGGGCATGCGGCTTTTGAGAAAATGAGATCCCGGGGGGCAAAAGTAGCGGATATGGCCGTTTTGGTGGTGGCCATAGATGATGGGATCATGCCTCAGACTGTTGAGGCTATCAAACATATTCAGGAGGCTAAAGTTCCTCTGATTGTAGCAGTTAACAAGATTGATCTAGCCGGAACTGATAAAAATGTGCAACTTGCCAAAATTAAAAAACAACTTTCCGACAAACAAGTTAACCTGGAAGAATACGGCGGGGATGTACCGGTGCTGCCTATTTCTGCAAAGACCGGAGAAGGGGTAGATAAGCTGCTGGAAATGATACTCCTGGTGGCAGAGATGCATGAGACAAAAGGCGACCCGGCGCTCCCGTCTGCCGGGGTCATAATTGAATCCAGCTTAGATAAATTTAAAGGGCCAATTGCCACTATCTTAGTTAGGAACGGAACTTTGAAAAAAGGAGACCAGATAACTGTAGGCGGAGTTAACAGCAAGGTTCGGGGGATGTTTGATTTCAGCGGTAAACCGGTAGATTCAGGAGGGCCTTCAACTCCAGTGGAAGTATTAGGTTTGGAGACTGTTCCGGTTGTCGGCGCAGTATTGGGGGAGCTGGCCGAGGTCAAAGAGGCAGAAGTAGTACAGTCACTTGTAGAGAGATTGAAGCAAGGGGATACCAAAACCCTTAAGGTGATCATTAAAGCTGATAAGCAAGGGTCACTGGAGGCAATTCAAACCTCCTTAGAAAAATTTAATACAGAGCGAAAAATAGTTGATTATATCTTTACCGGCACTGGAGATATAGGGGAGGAGAATATTAAGCTGGCGGCATCCGTGGGGGCAATTGTGATCGGATTTAATGTCAAAGTTGCTCCGACTGCCCAAAAATTAGCTGAGAACGAACATGTTTTGATTAGAACTTACAATATTATTTATGAACTTTTGGAAGATGTTGAAGAGGTAGTTAAAACACTGGTTGAAGTCGGACAACTTGAAGAAGTTTTAGGCAAGGCTAATATAATTGCGGAATTCCCTCATGGAAAGAGCGAAAAAATTGCCGGTTGCCGGATGACAGAAGGAATAATTGCCAAAGGACAAAAGATAAGGGTTGTGCGGGAAGGGCAGAATATTGGCGAAACTAGACTTAAATCTTTGAAAAAAGTTAAAGAAGAAGTTAATAAAGTAGAAAAAGGAAATGATTGCGGCATGTTATTTGATCCTCCAATAGATTTTGCAATAGGAGATACAGTAGAATCCTTTAGAGTTATATAAGCTAGACCTTGATTTTTATGGGATATTGAGGTAAAATCTGCCTGTTTAAGATGAAATACGATACTCAATTAACAGAACTGAAAAACCTTTTGCCTGCTGCCAAAAATATCCTAATTGCTATCCCGACTAATGCTAGTATTGATAAATTAGCTTCAACTTTAGCTTTATTTTTGACCTTGGAGACTGTAGGGAAACAAGCTAATATAGTTTCCGATGATACAATTAAAGTTGGTCAATCACACCTTTTTGGCGTTGACCATGTTCAAAAAAACATTTCTTCAACTGATGGCGGGAATTTAACCTTAACTTTAGAAGGCGTAGCTGTTTCTGATAATACCGTTCCTGCTTTGGAAAAATTAGATTGGTATGCCGAGAATAACAACTTAAATTTAGTTTTCCATTGTTTACCCGGTCAAACCTTTCAGCCAAGTAGAATTGTACCCCGTTATCAAGGCTCCGGCTTTAATTTGATTTTTGTGATAGGCGCTGTTAATTTAA
>MFCP01000006.1:0-289 GCA_001776635.1 Candidatus Daviesbacteria bacterium RIFCSPHIGHO2_01_FULL_40_11
CGGATTTTTTGAAGATAAAACCTGACCAGATCAAAGGCAAGGTAGTTTTATATATCCCCTATTTAGGATATGGCGTAGATTTTGTTAAACAGCCTAAAGGTTTTATTTTCCTGGTGATTATTCCCGCCACCATTATAATTTATGAGGAATTAAAAACTATAAAAGCAGAAATAGCCAAGCTTTTTTTAAGGCTTCGTCCTGTTGTATCAGCAGGAGGGGCACCTAAACTGATGGTAATCTTCCCTCTTTTAGGTTTAGGTTTGCTTTTAACAGTAGCCACAGGTTCATT
>MFCP01000006.1:671-5752 GCA_001776635.1 Candidatus Daviesbacteria bacterium RIFCSPHIGHO2_01_FULL_40_11
GTCTTCTGTTTTAAGCATAGTTATTTTGGAAGGGATCACTACTTTATATGGCCCGGTTGGTTTAAACCAATTTTTTACGGATTCTGCAGGACCTGATGGAATTGCTTTATCTACCCTAGGTTCCGGAAATACCACCACCTACACTTTTAAAGTCACCTTTGATGAGAATGCCGGCAATGAATTTCAAGGTAAAGAAGTTATCTTTGATCTTATTATCGGCATTGCCATTGCTGTGCCGGAAGAATGTCAGAATATCGAATTTAGCGGTCCTCCCATCTTCGGCACTGAAGGTAATGACAGGATAAGCGGCACCAGAGGCAATGATTTAATCTTTGCCCTGGAAGGAAATGACCGGGTGTTTGGGTTGTTGGGAGACGACTGTATTGTGGGTGGAGAAGGTAAGGATGAACTAAGGGGAGAAATTGGAAATGACATTATTTTTGGTAATGAGGGGAATGATTTAATAATTGGAGCTAACGGTGAAGATAAATTATTTGGTGGTTTGGGTAATGACAATATCAGAGGCGAAAATGGGGAAGATTATATAGAGGGAAATGAGGGTAATGACAAGATCACAGGAGGAAACAGTGATGATGAAATTCTGGGAGGAGAAGGAAATGACGATATTTCCGGAGAAAATGGTCAAGATCTGATTTTTGGAGGATTGGGTAATGATAAGTTAGATGGAGGGTCAAGTAATGATGATATTTTTGGCAATGAAGGTGATGATCAGATAAACGGAAAATCAGGAGATGATTTCTTAGAGGGTGGTCCTGATACAGACTCTATAAATGGTCTGTCTGGAACTGATACATGTGATGGAGAGGTAGAGATTAACTGTGAACTATAAACTATGAACTACAAACTATGAAGAATTTTGAAGATGTGAGAGAACGTGTTTTTAAATTTGCATTAGATGTTATCGAAATTTCTTCTAAAATGCCAAGAAATCAGAGTAATTTTGTGATTATTCAACAACTACTACGCTCTGCAACATCTATTGGGGCAAATTTAGAAGAAGCTGCCGGTGCCCACACCCGTGTAGATTTTATTTACAACATGAACATATCAAAAAAAGAGGCACGGGAATCTAATTATTGGCTAAGATTATTATTTCAATCTAATCCTGCATCTATTCAGCATCTGCTTCGACCACTGTTAAATGAAAGCGAAGAAATTCTCAAAATATTAACATCAAGTGTCAAAAACGCTCAAAAATCAACATTAAGTTCAGAGTTAAAAGTTCAAAGTTCAAAGTTAAACTGAAAGGAGGTGAGAAAAATATGAATATGAGATACAAAATTGGCGGGGCTGTTGCATCAGCTGTCCTGATGCTGACTCTTTTGGCGCCCAAGGCTTTTGCAACAGATGAAATTAATGGTTCAACTCTGGAGATTTCCGGCAATGGCAATGGTTCAAATAATACCATTACAGTTGTTTCTGCTCAAAGCTGTGATGTAACACAAAAAGCCAACACTTCTGTTGAGGCTCTCGTTGGAGCTTCCTCTGATACTGGTGGTAACACTGCCAATGGTAACACCGGTGGTACAACTGAAATTGATACCGGTAATGCCACCTCAACTGCCACAGTCACTGTGACAGGAGGATCAAACACAGCCACTGATCCTTGCTGCTGTAATCAGGAATGTCCGGACGGGCAAAACCCAAATTCAGCCTTAATTTCCGGCAATGGTAATAATTCAACAAATACCATTATTGATGTTTCAGCGAAAAGCTCTTCTATAAAGCAGAAGGCAAAGACTGCTGTTGGAGCGATAGTTTTAGCCAAAGCTAAAACCGGCAAAAACAAAGCAAACAACAATACCGGCAGTGGTACTACTGTGAAAACAGGGAATGCCATATCAACATCCGGTGTAGATGTAACAGGCGGGACAAATACACTTAATCCGTAAGGATTATTCGATAAATTTATATGCACGGGAGGATCATCTTGTTTTGCGGCAAGATGATCCTCCTCCTTTCACTTGTCATTCTGAGCGAAGCGAAGAATCTCTGAAGTTGTTTCAGAAATACTCGCATTCGCGAGAGATCCTTCGGGCTTTGCCCTCAGGATGACAACAAAAGTAAGGAAATTATACTTTTGTTGTCAATTTAGCAAAAATCAAAAGTCTTTTCCAATCTGTCCCCAAAGGGGTACAGGTTTGCAGAATCAGATAATCCTTGCTTTTTTCCAAAACTAAATTTACCTCATCTGGCCGGATTTCTTTTTTATCCTCTACTTTATAAACAAAATCCTTTCCATCCTTATGGATAATAATCTGATCCCCATTTTTCAGCTCCCCCAATCTTAAAAAAGGAGTGTTGGTTCTGGTCATTTTCCAGGGAGAAAGGGATGAGTGAGCAAATAAAAAATTATCAATACCTTTGGCCTTTGCCACCCCTTTTTCCAGCGCCTTCTCGTAAATCTTCCTGTCCCAGGGATCTACATTTTCTATAATATCCGCTAAAGCCTTGATTTTGGGAATTTTAATGTAATAGGAACTATCGGCCGAAGCTTTTGGGGGAAGAAAAAAAGAACTTACATACGGATAGTAAATGAACATGAGGAGAGCAAGCGAGAAAATTATAAAAAAATCGCCTATGAGGCGACGGCCGGGTTTGACTTTAAACATGGGTTACCACTTTGCCGGGGTCTTGTCCCGGATGACGACGCAGATATAAGCCTAGCATAAACATTATCAAAGAAACCAGTGTCAGGATTATTGTCCAGGAAACACCTGTGGCCGGCAGGATCTGTCCTGCTGCCATGGCAGCCAACACTTGTCCATTTGACGGGGAACTGCCCGGCCCCGGACTGGTTGAAGAGGAGGATGGAGGTTGATTGGCTGATGGAGGAGGTGATGATTGAGCAGGTCCACCCGTCGGATCATCAGGATCATCCGGCTCAGCCGGATCACCAGGATCATCCACACTGTCGCAGCAATCAATAGTTACTAAACTGGTATTAATGGGGCCATTAATGATTTCTGCCGTAAAATTGATATCCCCTGTAGCGATATAAACATTCCCTCCGGTGTTGCCACTTGCTTGATTCCCCCCGGTGATAAGGTCCCAGATAGCGCTATTTATAACTTCAGCCCTATTATCAATACTAATATTGACATTGTTATTTAAAGAGATGCTGGCCAGGTTATTGGAGTAAGATCCATTGCCGGCAATTTTTATTGCGAAGCAACAAACTTGCTTTATATTCACATTACCGTTTGCTTGAGGGGCTGATACATTAACGCTGTTTATATTTTTATTCTCTACCTCTAAATTGGCATAAATATTGCCGGTGGTGATGGAGATATCTCCGCCGGTATTATCATTGGCCTGGTTTCCTCCGGTATTGGCGCTGCCAGTGACATTATTTTGGATATAGGCATTTTGATAAATATTAATCTGCGTATCAGAGTTCTGATTAAAATCAACACTATTCTGGCTGTCTGTGCCATTGCCAGTAATAGCGATTGTGGATTCTGGCTCCGGGCAACAGTCTAAAGAAACAGTTGAAATATTGGTACTATTCTCTGTCGAGACCTGGGTATTGATATCACCGGTTTGAATTTGAGTATCAGCATTAGTGTTATCCGAGGTACTATTTTCTCCCGTATTGGCATCTAACTGGACATCATTTTGAATATCGGCTTGATTTGATTGTTGAATGGTAGTGGTAGAGGTGATGGTGGTTTGAATTTGACTATCCGAAGAAGAACCATTTCCGGAGATTACCAACTCCTGCGCTTCAGCGCTTGAAGCTGACAAGAGGGCAGGGATAAGTAGCGCGATCAGGACGATGGCGCTTTTTGCCCTGAATGTAGTAAACATTTATTTACTTTTAAGAACTCGGTATTTTCTAATTGCCACCAGGGCAATCAGAGAGGCAGGAATAACGATCAGTAACCAGGCCAGATTAATTTTGACTGCTTTCTTGAAATTTACCTTCGCAGTTAATGAATCGCCGGAATTTGTTCCTGAAATGTTTTCAGCCTGGAAACCTGCAACTTGCGCATAGCCTCCCCCGCCGGTGCTGGAAGTGGCTGCATAAGACACTAGCAGTCTTCTTTGAGATGAGCCGGTTGAGTTGGATGAATCATTTTCCTGCGATCCATTGTTGGATCCATTATTGGATCTGTTTTCACTGTTAGCTACCTCACTACTACCAGTCTCCCTATTATCTGTTGAAGACACTCCCCCTTGTGGGTTGTCGCTACCGCTATCTTCAGCCAGTGCTTCCTGGACATATCCCGGAGCCCTGAAATTACCCAACCAGCTGCCAAATACGTCAATAACTGTCACAAATAATCTGCCACTACCTGAAACATTATTATTGACCATATTAATAATTGAGGCAATGATATTGGCATCACCGGTGGTAATGGAAGAGTTTCCGCCGGTATTTTTACTGGCAGAGTTTCCTCCAGTATTGGCAGAGAGGTTAAGGTTATTAACTATGTTGGCCGTATTGGTTTGGACAGTGGTATTATTTGTGGTATTGGAAACACCGGAGTTATTAGTTGATCCGGAACCGTTACCGCTATTGACTGCCGTAATGATGCCGTTTTCATCAACGCTAAAGCTTGTCCCGTCTGATCCGGCAAAGTTTCCACTATTTGACGGCGCTCCCAAAATCTGACCTATCCAGTTGCCGGCCTCATTTATCAGCACCAACCACCAGTCCCCTCCCGAAATATTAGAATTGGCCACATTTAATACTTGTCCATTGACATTGACATCGCCGGTTTGAATTTCCGAATCCCCACCGGTATTTTTGCTGGTTTCGTTACTGCCGGTGGTGGCAGCAAGCAACATATTATTTTCTATATTCGCATCATTAGACTGGAAGGAGCTATTATTGGTAGTTTGATCAACTGCGGCCGTATTGGTAGAATCTGAGCCATTACCGGTATTGGCTGCCAACACATCTGCGCCGCAAGTCGAACAAGGTACTTGACTGAAATACTCCTCCGGCAAAATGATATCCCCGATCAAATCTCCATATATATAGACAAAATTAAAATATGTCCCGCCTGAGAGATTATTGTTGGCAAAGGTCAGGGCATTTCCGGCCACATTGG
>MFCP01000007.1:0-32212 GCA_001776635.1 Candidatus Daviesbacteria bacterium RIFCSPHIGHO2_01_FULL_40_11
ATCAAGACTCGTTTAAATTTATATCATGAACAGACCAAGCCGCTTCTGGATTATTATAAAGATCAGGGGATATTGATTGAGGTTGACGGGGTAGGGAGCATAGAGAAGATCCGGGATGAGATTAGAAAGCAAGTTTAAGGGATGAAAGCAAGAAATACCTACGAACAAAGCTTGATGAGGAAATCAGGTGTTATTGCTGCAAAAGCTCTTAAGAAGGCAGTAGAAGCGATTAAGGTTGGTGTAGCAGAACTTGAAATTGATGAAATTGCCAGAAAAGAAATCATCAAACTTGGTGGAGATTTGTCTTATAAGACAGTACCCGGATACAAGTATGCTACTTGCATCACGGTAAACGAACAGGTGGTGCATGGGATACCTACAAATAGAAAGTTTGAAAGCGGTGATTTGGTCAGCGTAGATCTGGCGGTTGTGTATAAAGGTTGGCATACGGATTGCGCTTGGAGTATTTTAGTAAGCGAACAGGGGATCGGGGACTGGGGACAGTTGAAAAAAACAAAATTCTTGAAAATTGGAGAAGCAGCACTGTGGGATGGGATAGAACAGGCAGTAGACGGTAATAGAGTGGGGGATATCTCATCTGCTATTCAAGAAAAGATCGAAGGATCAGGTTATTCTGTCGTCAGGAGTTTAGTGGGACACGGGGTGGGTAGAAGTTTGCATGAGGATCCGGAGATACCTGGATTTGGGAAAGCGGGCAGCGGTTTAAGTTTAAAAAGTGGTATGGGTTTGGCAATTGAAGTAATTTACACAGTGGGGTCGCCTGATGTGATTCTAGATAGTGACGGCTGGACTTTTTCTTCCTCTGATAAATCATGGGGAGGACTTTTTGAGATGACTGTGATTGTAGGCAGAAAGGAAGTTGAAGTACTGACGGATTGGCGTAAAGCTTAAAAATTCTATGGGTTGTAAGATGAAGCTAATTCTGATAAAATACCTTAACCTAGATTTATGATAAAGGATGTTATTGAGGTAGAAGGCAAAGTTAAAGAGGTTCTGCCTAATACTTTATTTAGAGTAGAGATTGACAGAAGTAGCGATGTGCCTGAACTTTTGGGAAGAGTGATTTTGTGCCATATCTCGGGCAAGATGAGAATGCACTATATCAGGCTTTTGGAAGGCGACAGGGTGCGGGTGCAGATGAGTCCGAAATATGATTTGGATAAGGGTCGTATCACTTTCAGATTAAAGTGAGGGAATACAAGGACCTGCTTCGCTCGCAGAACCTTGCCTTTTTAAATCGAAGGCTATTATATTTTTAAGGAGGATTTAAAAACGTGAAAGTAGCAGCTAGTATAAAAACAAGGTGTAAATTTTGTAAAATAGTCAAGCGCGAGGGCATACTATATGTCATTTGCCCCCGTGACCCAAGGCACAAGCAAAGACAAGGATAAAAATATGGCTAGAATTGCAGGAGTTGATTTGCCGGAACAAAAACGAGTTGATATTGGACTGACCTATATTTTTGGTATAGGTAGGTCTAATGTGGGCCAGGTGATCAAAGAGGCGAATGTTGATGGAGCAAAAAGGGTGAAAGATTTAACAGAAGAAGAAATCAATAAATTACAAAAAGCAGTTGAACAATTTAAAGTAGAAGGAGATTTAAAGCAAGAGATTGAACAAAATATCAAAAGATTGGAAGAAATCGGCAGTTACAGAGGCACAAGGCATAGAAAAGGCTTGCCGTCCAGAGGACAGAGAACCAGGTCTAATGCCAGAACCAAACGAGGCAAAAGAAAAACTGTTGGTACTGTCAGGAAAGAAGTAGTTACAAAGATGGGTGGTCCATCGGCAGGACCCGAGGGAGGAAAAGCACAGTGACAAAAAGACAGATAAAACTCAAATCAATGAAAAAGGTAGAGAAAAGAGTTACTAGCGGCAGGGTATATGTCACCGCAACTTTTAACAATACCCTTATTACTTTAACAGATACTTCAGGTAATACTTTGGCCTGGGGAAGTTCTGGTACAGCGGGTTTTAAGGGAGCCAGGAGATCAACACCGTATGCTGCAATTTCTGCTATGGAGAAGTTAGCTCAAACTGCCAAGGGATTAGGAATGATCTCGGTTGAAGTATACATCAAAGGCCCAGGATCAGGTAGGGATGCCACTATCAAAGCCTTAAGAGGAGCAGGTATTAATATTACGATGATTGCTGATGTTACCCCAATACCACACAACGGCCCAAGACCGAAAAAGAGGAGGAGGGTTTAATGGCACGCTATACTGGTCCAAAAAGAAGATTATCAAGAAGAGAAGGTTTGGCTTTATTTGCTAAAGATGCAAAAGCTATTGAGCGAAAAGGAGCAGTGCCTCCAGGACAGCATGGACTAGGTAGAAGACGGCGAATATCGGAATATGGTGTGCAGCTTAGAGAAAAACAGAAAGCAAAAAGAATTTTTGGTTTGTTGGAGAAACAATTTAAACGATATTTTGAGGAGGCTAGTAAAGTCAGAGGAGCAACCGGTCTTGTCTTGCTTCAAACCCTGGAGACCAGGTTGGATAATGTAGTCTACCGATTAAACTTTGCAAAAAGTAGAGCCGGGGCGAGGCAATTGGTTAGTCATGGTCATATTAAGGTTATGGGTAAAAAGGTCAATATTCCATCTTTCCAAGTTAAGGTTGATCAGACTATTGAAATATCGGAAGATTTAAGAGATAATACACAGGTTAAAAAGAGTTTAGAGGAAGCTCAAACCTTGCCGGAGTGGCTTGATAGACGTGCCACAGTAGGCAAGGTTTTAAGAATGCCAGAGCGGGAGGAAATGGAACTATCAATTGATGAACAATTGATAGTTGAGTATTACTCTCGCTAGTCCAAAATAAATATGTTTAAAGTTAAAACAGAGAAAGAATCAGAAAATTTTGCAAAGTTAGCAATCGAGCCACTTGAGGTAGGTTTCGGTCATACCTTAGGAAATAGCTTAAGGAGAGTACTGTTAACCGCTTTACCGGGAGCTGCCGTGACTTCAATCAAGATTGATGGAATCTCTCACAGGTTTTCAGTACTTGACGGTATTTTGGAAGATGTTATTGAGATCATCCTAAATATTAAAAAAATCCGCTTGAATGTTCATTCTGCGAATGGGATAAAACTAACCCTTAAAGCATCAGGTAAAGGTATTGTCAAAGCTTCAGATTTGGTAGTTGAGGGAGATGGAGAAATCGTAAGTCCTGATACTCACATTGCAACCCTAACAGACGCTAAATCAAAACTTAATATAGAAATGATTGCTCAACAAGGTAAGGGTTATTCAATTGCAGAAGAGAGGAAGACTGATGAGATCGGTGTAATTTCGGTAGATGCTTTATTTAGTCCGGTTGTATCAGTCAATTATAACGTGGAACCTACCAGGGTAGGACGAAGGACAGATTTTGATAAATTAATATTAGATGTGACAACTGATGGGACTATTTCCCCGCTGGAAGCGTTAAATTCCGCCGCAAGAATTTTGTCGGATACCTTCCATAGCGTCTTCGAACCGGTGGTTGAGGAAGAAGTAGAGGATTCGGGTTCCAAAATCTCTGAAGAGACTTTGAAATTAACTATTGAAGAACTTGATTTACCTGTCAGAATTACCAACGCCTTAAAGGCTATAGAGATAAATATTATTGAGGATTTAATCAATACTCCGCGTCCGCAGCTACTGAAAGCTAAGAATTTAGGAACGAAATCCATCAGGTTAATATCGGAAAAGTTAGCGGAGAGGGGGTTGACTCTTCGTGAGGCATAGAGTTTATGGTAAACACCTTGGAAGAAATAAGGACCAGCGCAAGACACTCTTTAAAGGGTTAGTATATTCTCTTTTATCCCATGGGACAATACAAACTTCTGAGGCTAAAGCTAAAGCAATTAAAGGTTTAGTGGATAGGATAATTAACTCCGCCAAAGAAAATCCAAAACTGCCAGGACATCTAGTGCAATCTTTTGTAAGCGATAAGGCTTTGCAGAAAAGATTAACTGACGAAGTTCTCCCCAAGTTAGGGACAAAGAGTTCAGGGTTTACCCGAATGGTAAGGTTGGGAACAAGATTAGGTGATCAAACTACTATGGTTAGGATGAGTTTAATTGGGAGTGAAGAGCTAAAACCAATCAGTAAAGACAAGGTATCACGGGAGGAACGAGTACCCCGCCAGAGGCGAGGCTCGCTAACGGCGGCACAAGTACCACAAGTAGAAAAACCCCGTGGTACTGCTAAAAGAAAAACTAAAGCAAAGACTAAATAATTATGTCAACAAATAGATTATCAGCAAAATCGATAAAGAGAGAAAAACATACCATTGACGCGAGCGGAAAGATCTTAGGAAGGCTTGCAACAGAGGCGGCGATGATTTTAATGGGTAAGAAAAAGCCTGAATATGTGCCGTATTTAGATACAGGAGATTTTGTGGTGGTGACAAATGCAAGTAAGGTTAAGGTAACAGGGAAAAAGATGAAAGATAAACTCTATACTAGGCATTCAGGTTATCCCGGAGGTTTAAAGACCGAAACGTTTGATAAGCTAGTAAACAGAAAGCCCGAATATATTATTGAACATGCAGTCAAAGGTATGCTGCCTCATAATAAGTTAGGTAGTCAAATGGTTAAAAAGTTAAAGGTTTTCTCCGGGGAGGCAAAGTAATGGAGAATATATCTACTGTGGGACGCCGTAAAGAAGCAGTTGCCAGGGTTAGATTGTCAGATGGTAAAGGTCAGGTAACTGTTAATGGTAAACCTATTGTGGAATATTTCCCGGGGTCAGTGGCGCAAAAGCAATATAACCGGCCTTTGGAGATTACCAAGACTTCTGGCAAATATACAATTTCGGTAAAAGTAAAAGGCGGAGGGCAAGTTTCGCAACTGGGAGCAGTTATTCATGGGATCGCGAGAGCCATAGCTAAAACAAACCCAACTTCGAGGACTGTTTTGAAAAAAGAGGGCCTCTTGACACGTGATGCCAGGGTTAAAGAGAGAAGAAAGTACGGCTTAGCCCAAAAAGCCCGTGCCAAAAAACAATCTCCAAAACGGTAAAATAATTATTACTTAAACAGTGTATTTGTTGCTAAGGTTTGGTAAAATATTTTGAAGACAAAATGAACAAATCAATTCCTCCGGAGAGTATTTTCAAGAGCTATGATATTAGAGGCATATACCCTTCTGAAATTAATGAACAATTCACCACGCCTATCACTCGTGCCATCTATAAACTTATTTCCGATCAACTTTCTACCACTAAACCTCTCACAATAGCTGTTGGTCGGGACATGAGACTTTCCTCCCCGGCGATTTTTAAATCAGTCAGCAACACTTTAGTAGAGCTAGGAGCCAAGGTAATTGATTTAGGAATAGTTTCTACCCCTACTTTTTATTTTGCCGTTTTTAAACTAGGTTACGACGGCGGTATCCAAATTACTGCTTCTCATAATCCCAAGCAGTACAATGGTTTGAAAATAGTCAGAAGATCTCCAACAGGACTTATTAAAATCGGCAAAAATACCGGCATGAGTGAAATTAAACATGGGAGTAGGGAAGGAGTGGATATGATGCCCAGAGAAAAAGGCAGTATTATTAAAAAAGAGGCTGTACTAGAAGAAGAAGTCCAAAACGCCTTAAGGATTGTAGGATATCCTGAAATCAAAAAATTTAAACTGGTCGCTGATGCGGCTAATGCACTAGGCGGTCTTTATATTGATGCTTTATTTAAAGCAATTCCAGGTGAACTTATTAAGATGAATTTCGAACTGGATGGCAACTTTCCTGCTCACCAGGCCGATCCGCTGCAACCAGAAAATATAAAAGATTTACAAAAAAGAGTTTTAGAGGAAAAGGCTGACTTGGGATTGGCGCCAGACGGCGACGGGGATCGGATGTTTTTCATTGACGAGAAAGGACAGATCGTAAATCCGTCCCTTATTACTGCTTTAGTTGCCAAGGAACTGCTTTCTGAGAAAAAGGGTGAAGTAATACTTTTTGATATCCGATATATATTGACTCCTAAAAAGATTGTTGAGGAATACCAGGGAAAATATGAGATTACCAAAGTTGGCCATGCTTTTATAACTGAGAAAATGGCAGAAACTGGCGGCATTTTTGCGGGGGAATCTTCCGCTCATTATTATTTTAGAGAAACTGGTAATGCGGAATCACAACTACCGGTAATTTTAATGGTTTTAAAAGTCATGACTAGGGAGGGTAAATCTCTTTCGGAAATTATAAACTCTTTAAAAAGAAGTCATGAATCCGGAGAAACTAATTTCAGGGTCAAAAATGCTTTGGAAATTATTGAGGCTTTAAAAGAAAAATATTCGGATGCAGAGATTAGTACGTTAGATGGTGTAGCTGTGTCTTACAAGGATTGGCGTTTTTCCCTTCGTACATCTAATACAGAGCCGCTGCTGCGACTTAATATTGAACACATTGGTAAAGAAGACCTAGAGGATAAGAAACAAGAGCTTTTGGCAGAAATAGAAAAGCATGCAGTTTTTGAGGACTTGCCAAAGTAGGCAGTTTATGGTTTACTAATAATACATACATCAAGAGATCGTGTACCCGAGTTTCACGAGTGGTACACGGCGGCAACCGTTTTAGTCACGGTGCCAATCCCGCATCATATGGTGCGGGAGATGCGGTCCAGATCTGGGATAAACTTACTGAGACCTCTCCTGATGAGAGGTTTTTTTGAAGGAATTATGAGTCATCTTAATGGTGCTATAACCACTTTTACATCTGAATCAGTCTGCGCGGGTCACCCAGATAAGATATGTGACCAGATATCAGATGCAATTTTAGATGCTGTTTTAGTACAGGATCCAAAAGGACGTACTGCAATTGAATGCTTGGCGGGCAATAATAGATTAATTATTGCCGGAGAGATTGGAGCAAAAGCTAAAGTTGATTTTAAAAAAGTTGCCAGAAGTCAAATAAAAAGACTTGGTTATACTGATCCTAAATTCAATTTTTCAGATGAATCCCCTGTTGAAGTATTTGTTCACGAACAATCACCGGAAATTGCAATTGGGGTAAAACGAAAAGGAGCAGGAGACCAGGGTATGATGTTCGGTTTTGCTTGTAGAGAAACAGATAGCCTGATGCCTCTTCCAATTTCCATAGCACATGCTTTGGCTAAGAGAATGGATCAGGTTCGAGAGGAGAATATGGTTAAATATCTTCGTCCCGACGGTAAATCTCAGGTAACCATAGAATACAGACAAGGAAAACCATATAAGATTAATCAGGTTGTCATAGCTGTACCTCACAAGGAATCCATAAATTTGGATGAGGTTAAAGATGATATCTATAATATTGTCATCATACCGGTGTTGGATATTTTCGGCTTCAAAATCCAAAAAAAGGATATTATTGTTAACGGAACAGGTATTTGGCATCACGGCGGTCCGGCATCCGATTGTGGAGTAACAGGTAGAAAAATCGTGGTGGATACTTATGGTGGGTATGCCAGGGTAGGTGGCGGTTGTTTTTCCGGCAAAGAACCTTCAAAAGTTGACCGGGGCGGAGCTTATGCAGCCAGGTTTTTGGCCAAAAATATTGTGGCAGAAGGATTGGCTGATCGCGCAGAGGTGAGGCTCGCTTATTTTATCGGAGCTAAAAAACCCACCATGCAGGATGTAGAAACTTTTGGTACTGCCAAAAAATCTCACAAAGTAATCCTGTCTTTTATGGAGAAAATTTTGGATACATCTGTAGAGGGAATTATTGATGGTTTAGATTTACAAAGGCCGATATATCTTCCGACTGCCGCTTACGGGCACTTCGGCCGCGAGCAGTTCCCCTGGGAAAAGATTGTCTAAGATATTTCAAACCCGTTAAAGTTTTTAAGGGAGCTTTCTGATGTTTCAACCTTTTCTACCTGGGCCATCGTGGGGCCGAGATTGCACCATTTAACAAATTTATCCAAATTTTTCTTTTCTCCTTCTGCTTCTATATAGACTGATCCGTCCGACATGTTTTGGGCAAATCCTGTTAACCTTAATTTATCTGCTTGCTCTTTGGCAGAAGCTCTAAAAAATATGCCCTGGACTAGACCATAGACTTTTATATTTAAATGTTGCATAGTTACTTTGAGGTGGTTTCAGATTTGGTGGGCATAACTACTGCCATGAGTAGGTAGGCAATAAGGCCGGGAACAAATCCGGTGAAAACAAAGATTAAAATAAAAGCTACTCTTAGAATAACCGGATCGATGTTGAAATATTCTCCCAACCCCCCAAGAACCCCCAACCAAACTTTATTTTTTTCAGATCTATATAATCTTTTCATAACTTAAATTGTAACATTCTTTATTAAGAAAATTGTAAGAAATAAATCTGCACCGTAAGTATGTTATTATTTTATTAATGCAAAAAGGTTCTATGGCGATTCTGTTATTGGTAGGGGTTCTAATAATAGCAGGGATAGTTGGTGGCGTATATTATTTGGGACTTCAAAAGAATACAAATACCCGATTGGAAACAAAAAATTCTTTAAATGATACAAATGTAGTTTTACCGCAAGCCAAACAGGAATCCCAACAACCTAAAGTACCGTCAGGAAGTGTATTGTTTGAATCCAAAAAACTGGGGATCCGTCTCTTTCATGCAAAGAGCCTTGATGACATAACTGAAAAACAAGATCGGATAGAGATTAAGACTTTAGAAAGAGGCAATAAGATTTATGTTTATCAAGATCTAGAGGTTTTTAGGCCAGAAGACGGACAATATGTAGAAGTTTTTGAAAAAGATCGAAAAATATCTTTAAAAGAAGCAATTGAGCAACAGTTCCTGAAAGGGTATTCAGCCAATGATTGTTATGTCGAGGAAGGAACGGGTATTGGTTCTGATAATGTCTTGACTGCCACAATAAGATATACAAAGGGTTTATTGAATGAAGATCCATCATCTTCACCAAACATCTGTCCTACTGATTATGCTGAGACTATGGGGATTAGGTATTTCTTCATGTTTAAAAACTATCCTTCTAAATTTGGATTTCTAAGTATTGGCCACTACTCGCTGCCAGCAGAGAGCGGGAAAGATATGTCAGCATGGCAAGAGACAATCGAATTTTTTGACTGAATGATTTTTTTATGAAAATTCCAATATCATGGGTAGATGGTCTGAGATATTGACAGGAGGGACCTGGAAATTAATTACCTTGATATCGGCAGATACAAAAGTGTAATCAGCGTACTTTTGAAAATCTGGCTTTCCAAAATAGGGGTTTAAATTACTCCTGGTCCGCCATATGTTATATTTCTTAATTAAATTTCTCATATCTTCTTCAAGAATCTTGATGCTTTGGGTTTGCGGCAAAAGATTAAAATCGCCGACCAAAACTTTTGCGCCCCGTTTGGAATTTAAAAAATTCTTTATTTCAGTAGAATGTTCCTGTCTTAGTTTTGTATCTAATTTACTTCCCGGAAATGCCGTTCCATGGATATTGACTATGGTAAATGCTTTTTCTTTGGCAGTAAAACTAATGGATTGCAGAGTAACAGCAAGATTAGAAAAGTCTTGTTTTAAGAGTTTTTCTTCACGATCTCCATATAGCAAAATATCCTTAGCTTTATCTACTTTAAAATGATTCTTGATAAAGATAGTTTTACCGAAAGTTAAGTGGAAATCTACGGATTTAGGGGTGGAATCAAATCCAGCTGCCTCCATGGAATAGAAGAACTGGAAGTTGGGTAGAACCTTCATAAACTCACCTAATAGATTAGCCCGAATATCTTTATAGTGTTTTACACTGGATTGTGTATTGTAAACTTCTTGAAAACAAAAAATATCGGTTTCTCTTGACTGTTGCTTGATAAAAACTATTAAGGGTTGGTAAACTTTCCCACCCCAAGTGTTCAAAGAAATGAGTTTCATAAATAGTATTCTACGGACGTGAATGGTAAAATACAACAGGTTCCGGGGAATAGTATAGTAGCAACACGCCGCGCTGGGGGTGCGGAGTCAGGAGTGCAATCCTCCTTTCCCCGACTAACTATAGGTTTCATTTAACCACAAATCTTCTTATTGACATTTGGGTTTGTTTTGGGTAATACTTAAATTATGGCTTCGAGTTTAGTTACCTGCACATACTGTACCAAAAACTTTCTTAAGGATAATAGACACATCAATGAAAATATAAAACTAGGCAATAACTTTTATTGTTCTTCTGAATGCCAGTACTCTTTTAAGAATAAGAAAGTAGAATTAGGATGTGAAAATCCAGCTTGTACGAATAAATTCAAACGTGCTCAAAATGAAATCTCTCTCCATAATTATTGTTCCAGATCTTGCGCAGTAGCTATAAACAACGCAAGATTTCCTAAAAGAAGAAAAATACTTTTAAGTGGTAAGTATTGCAGGCACTGTGGTATCAGTATATCAGGACGACGAAATTATTGTTCTATGATTTGTCAGCCACAGTCCCAATGTATCGTTAGCAAAGAATATATTATTAATCAGATACAAAACTTTTATGTAAAAAATAAAAGAATTCCTCTAAAGAGAGAATTTAATCATTATAGTGCCGCTAGAAAACGTTTTGGCAATTGGAATAATGCAATAAAAACAGCTGGATTTAAGCCTAACCCGGTACTTTTTGCTGAGCATCAGATTGCAAATGATGGTCACGTGTGTGATTCTATCGCTGAAAAGATTATTGATGACTATCTATCGGAAAAAAGTATTGTCCATGAGAGGAATATTTCTTATCCGGAAGGAGATTATTCTGTAGACTTCAGAATAGGGCTTAAATGGGTTGAGTATTTTGGATTAGCAGGCGAACACAAGAGGTATGATGAGTTAAGAAAGATTAAACTGGAGCTAGCCGAAAAGTATAAACTAAGCTTAGTAGAGATCTACCCTAAAGATCTTTATCCCTATAATAGGCTTGAAGCTATTTTTGGGTCTTGACCTTTGGGAAATATTTGGTATCTTTAACCTATGACACAAAACGGTGATGCAAGAAAGCTGGCGATTGATGCCGCCATGGCACAAATTCAAAAACAATATGGTACCGGTTCTATCATGCGTTTGGGTGAGCGGGTTGAGAAATTCGCAACAGATGTTATCCCGACAGGTTCCCTTGCTCTTGACCTAGCGCTGGGTGTTGGCGGTCTTCCTAAAGGCCGGATTATAGAAGTCTATGGCCCTGAAGCTGGCGGTAAAACGACAGTTACACTACATGTAATTGCTGAGGCTCAGAAGAAAGGTGGGGTGGCAGCGTTTATTGACGCGGAACATGCCCTGGATCCTCAAAGAGCAGAAAAGATCGGAGTTAATTTAGATGATTTGTTAATTTCCCAACCAGATACAGGGGAGCAAGCGTTAGAGATTGCCGAGGCGCTGATCCGCTCCGGAGGGGTGGATGTTTTGGTGATAGATTCTGTGGCAGCCTTGGTGCCAAGGTCAGAGTTGGAAGGGGAGATGGGAGATTCTTCAATGGGTGTACAGGCCCGTTTAATGTCACAGGCTCTTCGAAAATTAACCGGCGCAGTCTCCAACACCAATACGATTGTGATTTTTACCAACCAACTGCGGCAAAAAATCGGAGTAATGTTTGGAAATCCGGAAACAACTCCCGGCGGGTTGGCTTTAAAATTCTATTCTTCTGTTAGGTTGGATATCAGGAAGATCGAAAATATCAAAGAAGGGGATTTGGTAGTAGGTTCAAGACACAGGGTGAAAGTTGTTAAAAATAAAGTTGCTCCCCCCTTCCGGATTGCGGAATTTGATATGAACGAGAATGGAATTTCCCATGAAGGGGAGTTGTTGGATATTGGGATAGAGTTGGGGATTTTAACTAAATCCGGCGCATTTATCCGCTGGGGAGAAAAGATGTTGGGTCAGGGCCGGCCGGCGTCTATTGCTTACCTAAAAGAGAACAAAAAAGAAGCACAAGCTTTGGAAAAAGAGATTAGAGATGCTTGGGGAAAACAAAAAGAAGGTAAGGAAAAAATTGTCGTTGGTCCGCAAGAGGCAGGTGTTGAAGAAGCTGTTTAAATGCCTAAAATTACTTCAGTAGAACCTCAGAAAAAAACCCTTCGACTCAGCGCAGGGCAAGGTCCCAAAAGATTTAATGTATTTTTAGACGGAGAGTTTGCTTTTGGTGCAGATGAAGATTTGGTGGTGGAATATCGGCTAGTCCCTGGCAAAGTACTTGATACAGCGGATGTGGAAAAATTGTTATTTGAGGCAGAGGTGGGGAAGCTCACGGAAAGGATGTACAGGTTGTGGAATGTTAGACCTAGATCGGAGAAAGAAGTTCGGGGATACTTACGAAATTTATCTTTTAAAAGAAAAGTTAAGGGAAGTGATGAGATTTCTGATAAGGCAATAGATCTTTTAGTCAGTAAACTTAAACAAAAGAGGCTTCTGTCTGACGAAGAATTCGCTAAGGCTTGGGTTGAGGGAAGAAGGAGATCCAAGAAGAAGGGTAAAGTTGCCCTTAAGCAGGAGCTTTTCCAAAAGGGGATTGATAAAGAAATTATTGAAGAAGTGTTGAGTCAAACAACAGATGAAATGGAACAAGAATTAGCAAAGCAGGCTTTAGAAAAAAAGATGAAGGTATGGAAAAATTTACTCCCCTTAGAATTCAAGAAAAAAGCGTTTGAATTTTTAACGAGAAAAGGATTTGAGTATGATATAGTTAAAGAAGTCATTGAAAAAACAACCCATTTAATGTAAAATGAAAAAGTTGAGTAGTGGAAACTATAGGAAGTTTGCGGATATGGTGAATAAAGTTTCTCATCCATTTGTAATCCTTTCTAACCGATTTTAATCGGTAATTTTCCATACCTCAATTTTGAATATGCAGAGAACATTTGGGCCTATTAATTCGCCGGGTAGTAGTACGGCGCAATCAAATACAAACGCAACAGAGCTCGCCAAGCGAGAGGGAATCTTAGAAGAAAGAGAACGCCAGATTGCTGAGAAACAAAAACTGATTGATGAAAAACTTGAGCAACTTGAAAAAGTCCGCAAAGATTTAGTTTCCAAGCTAGAAAAGGTTTCTTCTATGTCCAAAGAAGAAGCCCAAAAAATTCTTTTAGAGAATGTAGATAAAGAACTCGCTGCTGAAATATCCAAAAGAATAAAAGAAGCAGAGGAAGAGATTAAACTGACGGCAGATGAAAAAGCCAAAGAAGTCTTAGCCGAGGCAATGCGCCACGGTGTGACAGATTATATTTCAGAGTTCACCACTTCCAAAGTTAAACTGCCTGATGAAGAGATGAAGGGTAGAATTATTGGTAAAGAAGGCAGGAATGTGAGGACTTTTGAGCAAGCGACTGGTGTTGATGTAGTCATGGATGATGAAATCCCGGATACCTTAATTCTTTCCTCATTTGATTCAGTTAGACGGGAGATTGCGAGAGTTGCTTTGGAGAGGTTGATGGAAGACGGCAGGATTCAACCGCAAAGGATTGAAGAAATTGTGGAAAAAACAAAAGAAGATATTAATAAACTTATGCGAGCGGCCGGAGAGAAACTTTGTCATGATGTTGGAGTTTACAATTTACCTGTTGAACTGGTTGATATGATTGGTAGATTTAAGTACCGTTTCTCATATGGTCAAAATTTGATTGTTCATACCCAAGAAGAAACGCAAATTGGTATTGCTCTGGCAAAAATGATCGGGGCTGATGTTAATGTAGTACGCCTGGGATGTTTACTACATGATATAGGAAAAGTAGTGACCGATGGTGACGAGGGTACACACGTTGAAAAAGGGGTGCAACTGGCGAAAAAATTCGGCTTGCCAGAAAAGGTGATCAATTGTATTGCCGAGCATCACGAAGATAAACCTTTTTCAGCTGATGAATCGGTCTTGGTTTATATTGCCGATGCTATATCCGGAGGAAGGCCGGGGGCAAGGCACGAAAATGTTGAGGATTATATTAAGAGGATGGATGATATAGAGAAAATTGCCACCTCTTTTGAAGGCGTGGAAAAAGCCTTTGCCGTGCAAGCAGGACGAGAAGTGAGGGTAATTGTGACTCCAGAGAGGATTCCCGATGACGAACTACCCAAACTTGTACATGATATAGCAGAGCGAATTTCCAAAGAAGTGATGGTTCCCGGAGCTGTTAAAATAACAGCCATTAGAGAAACCCGTTATTCAGAGTCTACGATGACAACTCCGTAAAGGTAAAACCCATGAGCATTTTGCTAAAATGATAGAAAAGCAAAATGCGTTTTGGGGCTTTACATTAGGTAAAACATTTGGTAATTTATTTGTCGTATGACAAAGAATGAACTGATTGAGAAAGTTGCTAAGAAAGCAAACCTGACCAAAAGAGCTGCTGCTGATGCAGTGAATAGTACATTTAATTTGATTAGAGATGGGTTGGTTCGAGGAGAAAAGGTAGTAATAACTGGTTTTGGAACTTTTCTGATAAGGTCCCGGGCCGCCAGACGTGGCAGAAATCCTCAAACTGGAGAAACCATCCAAATCCCCAACAAGAAAACTCCCGGTTTTACCTCCGGCAAAACTTTAAAGAGATTGATAAAGTGACTTCTTTTAAAAAGAAATATTGGTCAAAGTTTGTTACAGAACACAGTTTCGCTTTAGATTTAGAAGAAGGGGTTTTTACATGGGATAATCCGAAAAAGATCGCAAAGTCACTCAAGAAATCGGCAGAGCAGAGTTTGCGAAGAAAAGGAACACCATTTCAATCTGCGATGAGTATGTTGAATTTTTATATCAATCGTGCTGGCAAAAATTTAACACCTGAAAGAAAAAATATTTTGGAACAAGCCAAAGTGGAACTTAGGAAACTTTTTGATCAACTCAAAGTATGACTAGAGTTTTGAATCCATTTCCTCAACAAATTATTACTTCGCTCACAAGTATTCTTCAAAAGAACCCTTACGTGCTAGGATTGATATTGGTTGGTTCGCAAGCCAGGACAAGTATTTATATGGACAATGAGCATTCAGATATGGAAGCCTACATTATTGTTAAAGACGAAAAAGTTAAGATTTTTGAGAAGCAATTACCTGAAATAGTTAATAGATTGGGGAAAGTAATTTTTTCTTATAAGAATAGGTGGGCAGGTTTTTCTACAGTATTTGATGATTTATTTAGACTAGAGCTCCCTATTGCCAAGCAGAGCGAATTGTCCTCTGTTTTTTCCAGACCCAAAACCCAAACAGTTAAAATTCTAATTGATAAAACTAAAGGTAGTTTGGAGCAGGTGCTTAAAAAACGTCCGCAAAGCATTGATTTTCAAAAATTTTTTCAGGAGATAGTATTAGACTTTTGGTATATGACAGTGGTTGCTGTCCAGTACTATCAAAAAAGGGAAATTTGGAATTCCCGCAGCGCTCTGCAAGTGCTGCTTTCGTCACTTATTAAATTAATGGAGCTTTTACAAGATAAAAATATTTTATTACTTGAAACAAACAAACGAATGGAACAGTTTTTATCCAGTGAGCAGATTAGGTTATTACAAAAAATAACTCCGGTATATAATAAAAGACAGATAAAATATTCTTTAAAAAAGATTATAGAGATCTTTCCTCAGGTTTGCGGAGAGATAACTAGAAAACATCATTATTCTTACAGAAAAGAAATTGAAGACGAAATCAAGCAAAAGATTAATAAGCTGATTAAAAAGGGTTTTTTGATAAATTAGTCAGGAAGAAAAACTTAATAAAATTTCTTTCAAGAGGTATTCCTGTGAGGTATGGGAACATTAGAATAAAGCTAATCGCTGTGAGCAATAAAAGCAGCAGAGCTAGTTTTTTCCCTTGTTTATTAGTTAAGAGCTTGTTTAATTGGTATCCTAGGGTAAGAGACAAGAAAGGGACAGAGGGGCTGAAGTGGTATAAGAACATGATGCGGGGAGAAAGAGACCATGGTAGCCAAAATGCGAGAAAACCTAATAGAATAATTATTAAATTTATCGATCTTTTTTTAACTATTTCCCAGACGGTTAAAATAACGGCAACGCTTCCAGCCCAAAAGAGCGCCGGATTACCGGATGCAAATATATTGGACATAGTGTTTTTTTGATAATCCACAAAATACCAAATAGGGTATAAATTAAGCGGCCACGACCACCAGGGCGAAGAATAAGGATGGGTAGCCTTAAGACTGGTTTGATACCACCAGATTTGTTTATGTAATTCTAAGAAGTCATTCCAGTTGTATCCCATTAAAAAATAATGGGTATAGCTCAAAAGATAGATAACAGGAGGAAGTAAAATATAATAAATTAAATTTTTAAATTGGCGATGATATAGAAGGATAGGAAAATATATTAATGCTAAAAAAATCCCCGGCCATTTAGTAGCCATCGCAATTCCCATAAATAGCGCTGAAAGAATATATCTTTTTTGAACAAAGAAAATAACGCTTACTAAAATGAAGGCTACCAGATAAACATCATTCATGCCGGTTCTGGATTGGACAAAAACCAATCCATCGATGGAAAAAACCCCAGCAGAAATCAAAGCTGTGGTTTCGTTTTTGAATAAAAGTAACGCTAATTTATACACCAAAAACACTGACAGAATTCCCAGTAGTGCTCCGGGTAACCGGTAAGCCCAAGCATCGCTGCTTTGGAGAATAAACATTGATGCGGTCATAATCTCTTTTTCGATAGGTGGGTGTAACCATTCAAAAGCTACACCAGGAGGGGATTTTCCCCAAGGACTCCAGGCCTCTTTATTTCCCTTTAAATACTCTTTAGCAGTATAAGCGTGATATACCTCATCAAAGACATATTTGTTTGGATAATCAAGGCGGTATAAACGCAAAAATGCAGATATTAGCAAAATTAAAATTAATAGGTTTTTTGTTTTAAGAAATTTTCTGAACATGTTTTTCCTTTGTATTTATGCATTTATAATATAACAAAATTAATATTCCAAAACCAAGTAAATTAAGTATAGTAAAAAAGTTATAATATTTACTTAACAGTCGGTAAATTAATTGGGATGAAAACTGAGGGTTTGAATATACATAATTATAATAATAGTAAACGTACCACAGATTGATAAAGTGAACTAAGGATAAAGTTAAATAGATAATCTTTAGTTTTACTGAATTTATTAGGAATGCTGTAATAAGTAAGAACGGGAAAAAAGGAAATAAATACCGCTGATGAATTCTAGTCAAAAATAAGAAAAAAGCAAAGCTTGCCAAAGCACAGGCAAAATAGATTAGATAGTTGTCTTTATATCTTTTTTTAAATACAAGCGGAGTTAAGATTAAAATTAAGATAAAAAGAAAGATCAAGGTACCCCATATTTGATAGCTGAAACTTAAAAATTTAGTCGAATCAGATACCCACCATCCGGCAAAAGACCAGAAGTTATATGAAAACATTGATGTATAAGGATAGGTACTGGCGCTTTTTTGAAATAGATGAAAAAGTCCCAAGATGGGATCTTTTAAGAAAAATGGTAAGGATAGAAAAATTAATAAAAAGGGAATTAGTAATAAACTAAAAATCTTGGAGAATTTAAAGTTAGTAATTAGAAAAGATAGCATTACCGGAAATACTGCCAGTCCTTGAGGCTTGACTAGAATTGACAAAGCTAAAGCGAAACTGAAATGGTAGGCTTTTTTAAGCTCTATTAAGTAATATGCCGCACAGATCAGGAAGAATGTGAGGATTCCATCAACCTGGCCCCAAGAGGAGGAATTAAAAGCTAAAGCCGGATTTGCCAGATAAAAAACCGCAGAAAGTAAGCCGAGGTTTTTGCGATAGTTAGAGATAATTTTGTAGATATAATAGGCAGTAGCTATATCAAAAATATTAGTGAAGATCTTTAAATAAAACTCAAATCCTAAACTAAATATAGATGCATGAGGAAATAAAAAGTTAAATGAGGCACCAAGAAACCAGAGCATATAGAGATACCCCGGGAAATAATCCGAGAAATAAGTTGGAGAGTAAAAGTGAAGAGGCGTGACTTCTACTAATCTACCACTCCAAGCTTGCCAATCATTCATGTCGATTTTAAAGCTTGGCAATAAAATTAAAAATACCCTTATCGTAACCGCCAAAATCAAAAGCTTATGATTAGTAAAAATTTTAGATAACATAATTCATCCTTGTAGTAAGATATGTGTTGTTAATAAATAGACGTTAAATAGGCTACTTACTGTAATGAGTATTTTCTGAAAGCCCGTTAACTTAGGTCGATTTAAAGCATATAAAGTTAGAAGATACAGTATAGGCATAAAATCAGCCGTATATCTTGGTCCAAACTGAACCCATCCCGGGGCGTAGTAGCTAAGTTGAACAAATAAAGTTACAACTACCACCAGCCAGAGGGATTTTAAATAACCTGTGGTTTTTTTCAAAGACCTTACAGAATAAAGGAAGAATGGTGCTACAAAAAGCAAGCTTAGTCCCCATTCAGAATATTTTATATAAGGAAACTTTAGATGAACACTGATGTTAGACGTAATAGGTTCTACAGAAGCCAGAAAATAATAATAAAAATTAGTTGGAATATGTTGCAAGCTGAAAAGCCCCAGACTTCTGAGCGGATCGATAAATCCTCCCACATCATTTTTTAAGTAACCGTTATCAACTAGGTTTCCAAATCTAGCGTAATTAAACCACATAAGTGCAACTAAGCTTATAAAAAGCGGTATTAAGAAAGGGATGACACGGTTTATTTTTCTTTGCAATGGTTCCTTTTTGATGTAGAGTAAAACAACTAAGGCAAGAATGATAAATCCTGAGGTGGGTCGGGTGGCAATAAGAGCAGCTTCCAAGATCCCTATCAATAACAATCTTCTTTTAGTTTCTAATTCTAGAAGCAGTAGAGTTAATGTTGTAACAGTTACCACTTGAGCAAAAAACCAGCTCTTAGGATCTACAATTAATCCCACAACTGGTGAACCCATCAGGAAGGCTGCGGTTAAATAAAGGCTGTCGGGAAAATTAAATTCTTTTATTCTGGCTAATTTAAAAAGAGAAAGCAGGAGTATGACAATGAGAATAAGCTGCATAATTCCCTGTTGAAAGTTAGATCCAAAAAGAAACTGAAAAGGTAACAGTAAAACAGAGGGGAAAGGACCTTCCGGCCAGTAGTATTTTCCGTCTTTTATAACATAATCGTGTTTATCAAAATCAAGGGGATTAGCATCCAACCTTCCGTGTAAAAAGCTTTGTGTTTGGTCAGAGAAGTGTTTCCAGGGAGTATCAAAGTTTAAAAAAAATATCGAGATAGCAAATATGGAAATTGCAGCTAAAAAAATTAAATTAAGAAATTCAATTCGGTTTACGTTTTTGAAATACATAAAGATTAATTAAGTTCGTTATCTCAATGATATTTGTTATTGGTCTTTGATGCAATATAATTAGTTTATTGCCGGATTGTTCCATAAAGATGAAAATTTTGAGACAGGTAATAAAACAATATCATATACCTATTCTTATTGTTTTAACTTGTAAAATATTAATTCTTTTCTTGATTGCGAAATTATCAGCTTCTATAGTTCCAAATTCCAGAGCCCTACATTTAAATGTATGGGAATTATGGAATGTTTGGGATGCCCCCCATTATATATCAGTAGCATCATCTGGCTATCAAAAAATTGGAGATGAGGCTAATTTTATTATCCTGTTGCCTTTTTTCCCTTTGTTAATTTATATTTTTAAATTTATATTCCAAACAAGTTTTTTAATTTCAGGTTACTTAGTTTCTTTTGTCTCATCCGTGCTGCTGGCAATAATGCTTTATAAACTAGTTTTACTTGATTATTCCAAAAAAACAGCCATATTAGCAGTTCTAGTATTATTCCTTTTTCCTACCTCGTTTTTTCTTCACATTCCTTATACAGAAGCTGTGTTTATGTTGGTATCGGTTGTTGCATTCTATTTTGCCAGAAAAAGACGTTACTTTTTAAGCTTTCTTTTTGTTTCCTTAGCGGCGTCTACAAAAATTGCAGGATTAGCTTTAATTCCAGCCATTTTTGCAGAGATATTTTTTTCAGACCGACAAAATTTTAATAAACGGAATATTACGATTGGTTTATTAATTTCACTGAGCGGGTTTTTATTCTATTTGTTCTTAAATTATTTTTTGTGGGGTGACTTTTTCTATTTTACAATAATTCAAAAACAGCACTGGTTTGAAACATTTGCTCCTTTCGGACAAGGACTAATTACTGTCTTTAAAAGTTTATCCTGGAGGACAGGACTTGAGATGATTATGCTGGGGTATGGACAAATCGTGGCGTTTTTCTTAGCCTTAATATTGTCATTATATGTATTAATTAAAGTTAGGATCAGTTATGGAATTTTTTCAATTATTGTTTTATGGGTATCATATTCTATGAGTTTTTGGATATGTATGCCCCGTTATATACTCAGCATTTTTCCTATGTTTATAGGGATAGCCTTACTTTCCGAAAATATATTATTTAAATATAGTTGGATTTATTTATCGACTATTTTACTGTTGATATTATCATTAATTTTTTTACAGTATGGGCCCGTGTTGTAACTATAAATGAGTAAAATATTAGTTATTTTAGGCTCCACCTCAACTGGGAAAACAGATTTGGCGTTAAACTTGGCAAAAAGGTTTAATGGTGAACTGGTAGCTTGTGATTCAAGGCAAGTGTATAGAGGTTTAGATATTGCGACAGGGAAACTTCCTGGTAAGGAAGTAACAGTTAAAAAAGAGAAATGGTTTTGGGAGTTGGATGGTATAAAAATTTGGATGTATGATGTAGTGGATCCAAAGAAGCAATATACAGTTTATGATTATGTCAAAGATGCCGGGAGAGTGATAGATAATGTTTGGGAAAGAGGAAAATTACCTATTATAGTTGGCGGAACTGGTTTTTACCTTAAAGCAGTGCTTGAAGGGTTACCTAATTTAGCTATTCCAGTAGATAAAGATTTAAGAAAGAAATTAGAAAAGTTCTCCAAAGAACAGTTACAAAAGAAGTTGCAACAAATTTCACCTGATAAATGGGAAAGTCTTAATACATCTGACAGACAAAACCCACGTAGACTCATTAGGGCGATTGAACTATCCATATCTTCATTGCGAGGAGCGAAGCGACGAAGCAATCTTCATCGGATTGGGAAGATTGCCACGCTCCCTTTGGTCGCTCGCGATGACATGTTGAAGATCGGATTAACTGCCCCCAGAGAAATTCTCTATCAAAGAATTGATGAACGAGTTGTGAGAAGGATAGATCAAGGCATGATAGATGAGGCAAGGAGATTACAAAAGGATGGTTTAAGTCTTAAAAGAATGAAACAATTAGGACTTGAGTATGGAGTTTTGGCAGATTATTTAAAGGGTAAGATTACCAGTGCGCAGGAGTTGATTAAGTTGCTGGAGGGGAAGATTCATGGTTACGCCAGACGCCAACTAACTTGGTTTAAGAAGGAGAAGGATGTTTCATGGTTTAATATAATTGATAAACACTTTCCTAATGGTGTGGAAAAAATAGTAAGCAAATGGTATTATTACTCTGATGCCGCAAAAAGTTGATGTTTCTCATAAGACGATTATATTTATTGCCCTTTTTATCTTATCCCTTTGGATAATATATTTGATCCGGGATCTTTTGATAATTTTATTCGTGGCAGTAATTTTTGTTTCCGCGCTGTCCCCCTTAGTCAATTTTTTTATCAAATTAAAACTACCAAAAGTTCTAAGTATTGGTTTGACATACGTTATTATAATTTCTGTTTTAGCGGGGTTTCTGGTTAGCATCATACCTCCATTGGTAGAACAAAGTAACAGACTGATAGTTTCATCTCCACCACTGGTCAGCCAGTTTTTTAATGGTATCAATATCGATAAAACTCTTCTATCCTCAGAACTGACAGCCCTTTCGAAAAACCTATTTTCGATCACCTTATCTGTATTCGATAATCTACTGGCAATAATATTTCTGTTAGTCTTAACCTTTTATATGTTACTGGAGAAAGATAATCTTGAAAGCCGCCTTGCATCACTGTTTAGAAATAAGGAAGAGAGAGCCAGAAGGTCTATTGTAAAGATAGAGGAGAAATTAGGGGCTTGGGTACAGGGTCAGTTAATCTTGAGTCTACTGGTAGGCACCATGTCATATATTGGCCTGACTATTTTAAATATTCCGTATGCCTTACCACTGGCCCTGATAGCTGGAGTAATGGAAGTGATACCGGTCATTGGACCGATAATCTCAGCTATACCGGCGATTTTTATTGCATTAACAATCTCTCCACTTTTAAGTATTATAGTTGCCGCCCTGTATCTTATCATTCAGCAACTGGAAAATAGTTTGATAGTACCTCAAGTGATGAATCGAGCCGTCGGTTTAAACCCCCTGATAGTAATTTTAGCAATTGCCATAGGCAGTAGATTATTAGGTATATCCGGAGCGCTCCTGGCGGTTCCAATTGCAGTAGTATTTCAAATTATAGCGGCAGAGATAATTGAAGGAGAGAAAGTTTAGTTGTATAATATATAAGCCTAGGAAGAAGGATGATCGAGGTGTACCATACAGTACGCTTAGGAAAGTCCAGACAGCATAAAGCAGGGTGATCGATGTAAATCGATACGGGTAACCGCTAGTTAGAGCAACAGTGACGAACCGAGATAATGCTCGGGTGAAACGTGGCAATCCTCCCCGCTGCAATCCTAGAACCGACAAAGCTGCTTGCTTTAATGTCGAAATCAGGAGCATTAGATAAATGATCGTCTAAAAACAGAATCTGGCTTACTCTCCTCCTAGGCATTTTATCTTCATTCCTCCCATAGTATACTGTTATAAGCGGAGCTTGAAAACTTCGTTAGAAAGCAGAGCTTACAAACTCGTTTATAGATGCTTGCAAAGATCATATCAGCCGCCAATATTGGACTTGATGCCAGTTTAGTTACTTGTGAGGTAGATATCTCGATGCAAGGTCTGCCCTCCTTTACAATAGTTGGACTGGGGGGATAGAGCGGTTGAGGAAAGTAAAGAAAGGGTGCGGGCTGCATTTAGAAACTCTGGTGCAGATTTTCCTCTTCATCGAATCACTGTTAATCTGGCACCGGCCGATATGCCAAAAGAGGGCCCGGCTTATGACTTACCAATTGCCTTAGGACTTCTGGTGGCCTCTGGTCAGATTAGCCCTAATCCGGAAAAAGTAGATCTTACTAAGACTTTAATTGTCGGGGAGTTATCTTTGGATGGATCCTTGCGAAAAATTAACGGAGTGTTACCACTGGCTATTTTAGCTAAACAATGCGGCATAAAAAGGATAATAGTACCAAAGGAAAATGGTCAAGAGGCGGCCATTATAGAAGGTTTGGAAGTTTTAGCTCCGGAATCTTTGCAACAGTTGGTCAGACTGCTTTTGGGACAAGAAGATTTAGAACTTGTAAAGAGGCCAGTTCTAAATTTAGAAGATGGTTTAAATTATGAATATGACTTTTCCCAAATTAAGGGCCAAGAAAGCGCCAAAAGAGCTCTGGAAATATCGGCGGCAGGCGGGCATAATATTTTACTGAAAGGTCCGCCGGGAGCAGGTAAAACCATGTTGGCTCGAAGTTTCCCCTCTATTTTGCCACCATTAACTTTTGATGAGGCAATAGAAGTTACCAAGATTTATTCTATAGCAGGTCTTCTGGATGGTAATAAATCATTAGTAGCTACGCGTCCCTTCCGCTCGCCTCACCACAGTGCTTCATATGTAGGTCTTTTAGGTGGTGGCAATAGCATCAGACCAGGAGAGATTTCGCTGGCACACAGAGGGGTGTTATTTTTGGATGAAGTGGCAGAATTTCCCCGCCAGAGTTTAGAAAGTTTGCGGCAACCTCTGGAAGATCGCCGTATTACCATTTCCCGAGCATCGGGGTCAATAAGTCTGCCAGCCCAATTTGTTCTGTTAGCGGCCCAAAATCCTTGCCCTTGCGGGTTTTTAGGAGACAGAAAAAGAAACTGCACTTGTATGCCGGGGCAGATTGCCAAATATAAACGCCGGATCTCTGGGCCATTTTTAGATAGGATAGATATTTATTTGGAAGTGCCGCCAGTGGAGGTAGAGAAATTATCCGCTGATTTGAAAGTGGAAAGCTCTTCTGAAATTAGAAAAAAGGTGACTGCGGCAAGGAAAATCCAGCTGGAAAGATTTAAGGGCAGAATTTTGACTAATTCAGAGATGGGCAATAAAGACATTAAGGAGTATTGTACTCTAACTCAGGAAGGTTTAGATCTTTTAAAAATGGCAGTTTCCTCACTCAACCTTTCTGCCCGCGGTTATCACCGGGTATTAAAGCTTGCCAGAACCATTGCCGATTTGGCCGCTTCGGAAAATATCCAAGCGGAGCATATCGCAGAAGCTTTACAATACCGAGCACGGGAAGAATCTTAAATATTATCTCAGTATCTCTTTTTGTCATTGCGAACCCGCCGAAGGCGGGTGTGGCAATCGTGTTTTATACGAGTCTTCGAGTAGCAAGCTCTGCTTATTATCTAACACATTTTTCTTCACACTTTTGTGACCAAAAGTGTGCAAAAGTCCAGGTAGTGGTGTTCGAGCTAAAATTTTCAATTTCGTTAATGGGGGCTCACCCCCTCGGAAATTCACTAATCGTTCAGTTTCCGGTTCCCCCTGTTGCCTTATTGAAAATTTTTTAACGCTCTCTGCACCAAAACCGATAAAGATCCGCAGGTGTCAATATAAATCCACCCCAAGTGTGGACGAATGTGTGGACGAATAAGTTGGAAGTACTTATCTAAATTTCAAAAGATCTAAGTGACCTTGGTTATTCCGAACTAGTTTTAATAGATTTTTAGCATCTTCTTTTGGGGAGTTAATGTTTTCATAAACATGACCATACCATTTTTTTATTGCATCTCTTTCTCTTTGATCCTTTTCTAGATCTAATAAAGGATTATATTCTCTTTTGTGGTTTCTTTTACGTCTTAAAGATAAAGAGACGTTTAAGTGATAAAGGTAAACAGGAATATTGGTTTTCAAATTACTAAGATAACGAATTAAATCCCTTTTAATTAAAAATGTCCCAACTGTGATGACAATAAAATTTTGCTTAAGATATTTATCTGTGTCATTGGCAAGACTTGCCCCTGCGATGCCTTTATCTCTTTCTTCGTTTTGCTTGTTATCCCAGACCCAAGTTGGGTTTACCGCCTCTACATAATCATCCCAATCCAGAAATCTTGCCTTGTCACCACGCGCCCCAAGCTCCTCTACCAGCAATTTTCCTAAAGTAGTTTTTCCTGAAGCAGGACTACCATCAATGATAATTAATTTCATAGGAAGAGTATATCAGAAGTTACATTTTCATTGAAAAACCCCACTTGCATCCGACAAAGCCGGATTTCGTGGGATTTTTCAAGATGGTGAACGTTCACCAGCCCCGATTTAATCGGGGTTATCTTTTAGCCACCAATTCTAAACATAGAGGTTCCGCAAACTGGACAAGTGCCTTTGCTGGCTTTCTTGCCATTTTTCATAGTCACCTCTTGTACATTTTCAGCGTCTCTTTTTTGGCGACACTTAACACAATACATTTGTGCCATAAAATAAAAACTCACCCCCTTTCTAGAAGAAATTTAGATTTAAAATATGATTTTTTAAAAGAAAGAACAGAACAATTTGTGCACCTATTGCGAAAGATGAAAAAATGAGAATTTTCAGTAAGTCATGACGGAGATATGCAAGGTCGGATGAGATCGGTGTGCCAGATGAGATCTGAGTTTCAGTGTACCGGAAAGCCAGATTTTCTGATTTACCGGTTTGCTGATGATCTCTGATCTTATCCGATTTTACTGATCTATCTGGTTCCTTCCCATACACCTGTCTGCGCAGTAGCATCAAGCGTTTTTCCAGATCTGATTGTTTTTTAGTCTGTTGTATAGCCATACTAAAGTGAACTATTACGCTCAGTTGAGCCTAGCATGATATAGCGAGCCTGTCAAGCACCAATTGAATCTAAAACTACAGGCTATCCACGATATCTGTGGTATATTTGTAAAGTAATGATTAAAGATAATGTGGAAATTATTCGCTGTAAGGATAAAAAAGAGGCTTCAGAGAAAGCCTTAGAACTTCTTTCAAAAGCAGTAGATAAAGATACATTGTTATTTTTATCCGGAGGCACCTCTCCGGATTTGTTGTACCAATTGATTGCTCGGGATAAAAAGTTAAGGCCAGGCGCAATAGCGTTGATTGATGAAAGATACGGTTTGCCTATGCATGAAAACAGTAACGAGAAAATGATAGAGAATACTGGTTTGGTAAGGCATTTAAATAATGAAGGAATTCCCTATTTTAAAATTTTAAAGGAAGACAATATGGATATTGTAGCTGAACAATACGAACAAACGATTCAAAAACTTTTTAAAAAGTTTCCCAAGAAACTGGCAGTCATGGGGATTGGTAGCGATGGTCATACAGCCGGTATCAAGCCGGGGTTGGATTATGACCACAGTCGATGGGTAGTCGCCTATGATGATATCAACGGGCCTTTCGGCAAAAGAATTACTTTAACATTTGAAGCTTTAAATGAAGTTAATGAGTTTATAATTATTGTCTTTGGAGAAAACAAAAGAGCTATTTTAGAAAAAATGTTTCAGGAACAGGATATCAAGAGTCTTCCCGCGGCATTTTATGCAAAAAATTCTGCGAAGGTGATCATATTAACTGATATAAATTTAGACTCTTAAGCTCTCATTGACAAACTTTAGCAAGATCGTTATATTTAAAGAGTAACTTATGTATTCGGATTGGGTTGGTCCCGCAACTCTGGGTATCTTGGTAGTTTGGCTTGGAGTTTTAAGTTTATTTTTTTTGCGGCAAAGTAAGTTTTTAAAATCGTTTTTTCCAAGGTCTGGAGAAAGAGATATCAGAAAAAAGTTTGAAGAGATATTGAAAACGATTGAAAGTTTTAGGGGTGAGTTGTCTGATTTGGAGAGTGCAGTCGAAGCATTTAGAAATCAAGGGTTACAACACATACAACGGGTGGAGCTTTTGCGTTTTAATCCTTATGATGATACAGGAGGGGACATAAGTTTTACAGCTTGTTTCCTGGATCAGAAAGGGTCGGGAATTGTAATAACAAGTTTACATGCAAGGGTGGGAACCAGAGTATTTGGCAAAGAAGTAATTTGCGGAAAAAGCAAGAAGTATCAGTTATCAAAAGAAGAGGAACAGGTAATTAAAAAAGCAATGGAAGATGAATAAAATTATAAATATATTTCAAGGTTTAACAAATTTACAAAAGGTTTTGAGTCTAATTATACTAGGGGTAGTCTTATATGGGGCCTCAACAAGTCTGTCCTATTCTTTATTTAACCAATTCAGGGTGACTCCTGCTCCCGGGGAAGATTTAGTATCATCATTACCGACTCCCACTAACGCACTTGTTGAGGATCCAAATGAGCCTAAAACCGAAAATTGTCCATTAAACGGCAGCAAGCACACAAAAAAGGCAAAAGAGTTTTGGGAAAAGAGAAGACCTTTGGCTGTGATGATTGAAAATCACATCGAAGCAAGGCCTCAATCAGGAATAGCTTCGGCTGATGTCATATATGAGGCAGTCGCAGAAGGTGGAATTACCAGATTTATGGCACTTTTTTACTGCAATCTTTCAGATATCCAAGTTGGACCTGTTAGATCAGCCAGAACTTATTTTCTTGATTGGTTAGGAGAGTATGATGCACTTTACGCACATGTGGGAGGAGCTAATACTCCGGGCCCGGCTGATGCGCTGTCACAAATTATTAAATATGGCGTTAAGGATTTAAACCAATTTAGTATTGGGTTCCCTGTTTTTTGGAGGGATTATCAAAGATTAGGTCATCCTGTTGCCACAGAGCACACCATGTATTCGACCACCCAAAAACTTTGGGAAGTCGGAGCAAAACGCGGCTTCCTGGCCACAGATTCGGCAGGGGTAAAATGGGATGATAATTTTGTCCCTTGGAAGTTTAAGGAAGATAAGAGTGGTAGTACCACCACTAAAATTACAGTTAACTTCTGGGAGTCACAGCCGGGGTACCAAGTAGAGTGGAATTATGAGATGACTACAAATTCATACAAAAGGAAAAATGGCGAACCCCATATTGATTTAAATAATAAGCAACAACTTGATGCAAAAGTTGTTATTATTCAATTTGAAAGAGAATCTAATGCCAATGATGGCTATCCGGGGAATGTTCATCTATTGTATGGAACAGTCGGTTCAGGTAAGGCATTAATTTTCCAAGATGGTAATGTAGTGGAGGGTAAATGGGTTAAACCCAAAAGAACTGCAAGAACTAAATATGTAGATGGTACAGGTCGCGAGATAGAGTTTAATAGGGGTCAAATTTGGATTCAAACTGTCCCGGAGGGATCGAAAGTAAGTTACTAAAACTTTCTGCCCGGAAAGGAGGTTTACAATGCTTGAGGAACTTTTTATCTCAAGAGTCCGGGTAAAAATACTACAACTTTTTTTATCTTCTACTGATGCGCTTTTTCATGTCCGTGAGATAGTCCGCAGGGTTTCTGAAGAGATTAATGCTGTCAGAAGAGAGCTCGCCAGGATGGAAAAATACGGGATGGCCTCATCAGAATGGCGGGCAAACAGAAGGCTGTATAGATTTAAAAAGGATTATATCTACTACAAGGAACTCCTATCATTAGTTGCTAAAACTACAGGTTTAGGTGGAAATTTGATCAAGAATAAACAAAAACTTGGTAAAGTAAGGTTTGCTTTTATTTCAACAAAATTTTTAAAAGGTAAACTATCGGCAACAGATGATGTTGATATGTTGGTTGTAGGGAATATCGTACTACCGGAGTTGCAAGCAATCATCTCAGACGAGCAAGCAAAGAGAGAGACAGAGATAAACTATTCATTTATGGATGAAGCGGAGTTTCGATTTAGAGTCAAAAGACGTGACCCGTTTATCTTACGAGTATTAATTCAACCAAAAGTTATGTTGATTGGAGATGAGGACGAGCTTTTAGAAGGGGTTATGGTTTAATGCGACCGAGAGTAATTTTATGGATAATATTGGGTTTGACTTTTCTTGCGCTCTGGGTAAATATCCCGCCTATTGAGCAAGCGCCTACCTTAAAAATCCTTGGCAAGAAAATTAACTTTTTGGGAATATTTCCTTTGAAATTAGGACTTGATTTACAAGGTGGGACCGAACTAATCTTGGAGACCCAGATGGACAAGATTGGTTCAGAAGACCGTGACAGTGCACTGGAATCTGCAAAAGGAGTCATAGAGCGAAGAGTAAATTTATTCGGTGTTTCAGAAGCACTGGTGCAGACATCAAAACTGGGAGAACAAAGAAGAATTTTAGTGGAGCTGCCAGGAATTAAGGATGCTTCATCTGCCGCAAATTTGGTGGGGAAAACAGCTCAGCTTGATTTTAGGGAATTACCTGCCACTTTATCTGCAGAAGAGGCTGAAGCCACTAAATCCGGGGTGCCTCTGGTATTATTTGCTAAACCAACAGGATTAACCGGAGCGGATTTGAAAAAAGCGCAGGTCACTTTTGGTTCAGATCAGGGAGCAAGAGCAGGGCCGCAGGTGGCAATTGAGTTTACCGGCGAAGGCAGCAAAAAATTTGCCGAAATTACTAAAAGAAACATCAATAAACCCCTGGCGATATTTTTGGATGACGAGCCTGTTTCTGCCCCGACTGTCCAGCAGGAGATTGCCGGCGGAAACGCTGTAATCACCGGGCAGTTTACCACAGAACAAGCAAAAAATTTAAGTGTGCAACTCAATGCCGGCGCATTGCCAGTACCGATAAAACTAATCAGCCAACATTTTATTGGGCCGACACTAGGTCAGGAATCAGTGAATAAAAGTTTAGTAGCCGGCATCATCGGACTTTTGGTGGTAGCTGTTTATATGGGGGCATACTATGGTATTTTGGGATTGGTTGCTGATGGCGCACTAATTATCTATACCCTTTTGATCCTCTCAATTTTTAAAACCGGTCTTTTTATTTTACCTCCTGTGACTTTAACTTTGGCAGGGATTGCCGGGTTTATATTATCAATCGGTATGGCAGTTGATGCCAATATCTTAATTTTTGAAAGGATGAAGGAAGAAATCCGTTGGGGTAAGAATAAAACCCTGGCTTTAGATCTGGGATTTAAAAGAGCTTGGTCTTCAATCTGGGCTTCAAATGTCTCTTCGCTTATTACTGCAGCCATTTTGTATGGCATGGGTACATCTTTGGTACGTGGTTTTGCCATAACTTTGGCAATTGGAGTAATAGTCTCTATGTTTACTAGCTATGTGGTAACAAGAACATTTTTGAGGTTACTTATTAGATAAACCATGGGACTATTTTTCTTCGAAAAATGAAATTTAAAACAAAAACACCACACTATGAATATTTAAGGAAGAAATGGACAGGGCGTCATCGCACCATCCAAAATAAATTTTGGGAAAAGCACGGTCAATCTCTGAAGCATTTGGCCCTAGGATCATTGGGAGGGCTGATGTTAATATCTAGCCCTAACAAACAACAATTACCCGCTCCTAATTTAATTGTCAGTCATGATGGAATCTTGAAAGGTTATGATCAGAATGTATTACTTGCTCAAATTTTATCTGATAGAATACCTAAAGAAATAAGACCTTTGGATTCTTTAGAGGAGCAAGATATAGAGAGTATTTTATCCCGAAGTTTTGGGTTTAAAGTGATAGCAGAAATAGATGGCATTCGGCTTAATAGAAATTATGGTTTAATTGGGGGAGAGCAGCATTTGTACCGCTACCCCGGTGATAACTTATACGCTCATGCAGATACTGCCTCGGATTTTGCAAACTACGGTAGTGCTGGAATTGCGCCAGGTTTAGGCGCTTGGGGTTATTTTGCACCTACAAAGCAAGATTTCAGCGAAATTGATAAGCAGAGGGAGCGTTATTATTTGGCCGTACAAACATTTTTAGCTCCGGGTTTTGCGGAGAATCTTGTAAAATATAGGGATTTTTTTAAATTTAGAAAGATGTTGATTGTTAATCCTAGTACTGGTCAAGCAGTAGTTGCGGTAGTTGGTGATGCAGGTCCTGCTGATTGGACCGGCAAACACCTGGGAGGATCGCCTGAAGTGATGGATGCATTAGGACTTGCAACGGGTTCTAGAAAAGGCCCGGTGTTGTATTTTTTTATTGATGACCCAAAAAATGAAGTTCCTTTGGGTCCGGTTAAAGTTAAAGGAGAAGCATAAGGACCATGATGTTCTCGCAGTGTTTAAAAATTATACTGCTCGAACATCAGAACCTGTTAATTTTGAAGTAACAAAATTATGAAACAATTTTATTCACATTTAATTGAAATAGAATCTATAGTAGTGGAATTAGATAAGATGGATTTGACAGAGGAACAGAAAGTTCACCTGACCGGTTTAATAGATTCCAGTCTGCATCATACAATTTTAGATGCCGTCTTGTCTGAACTTTCCCCTCAGGACAAACGGGTTTTCTTAAACCACCTGCAGGATGGTGACCACAGTAAAATTTGGAAATTCTTAAATGAAAAGGTTGATAATATTGAAGACAAAATAAAAACAACTGCGGATGATTTAAAAGAAGAACTCAAGAAAGATTTAAAGGAGGCAAAAAATAGATGAGTAATTTAATGAAGTATAAATTTTATTATTTTGTTTTTTCTTTGCTGATTATTTTACCGGGGTTATATTATTTAATTACCTCGGGACTTAAGCTCGGCATAGATTTTACCGGAGGAGCTCTACTTGAATATAGTTTTGAAAAAAATGTAAATTTGGATGAATTAAACAAACAAATTTCCTCACAAGGTATTGAGATAGGTCAAATAACTTCTTCTGAAAATAAAACTTACATCATCAGGACCAAACCTGTAGAGCAAAGTAAAATAAACGATCTTAAAGTTAACTTAAATGAAAAGTTCGGTAAGGTAGAAGAAAGAAGGGTGGAATTTGTGGGACCGATAATAGGATCAGAGCTTCGACAAAAAGCACTACTTGGAGTAATCGTAGCGTCTTTAGTAATAGTTCTCTATATCGCCTTCTCTTTTAGAAAAATACCCAAGCCGGCCTCATCTTGGAGGTTTGGTATAACTGCAGTTTTGGCGCTGGTGCATGATATCTTATTAGTTGTCGGGGTATTTGCAATTCTGGGAAAATTTTTAAGTGTTGAAGTCGATACTCTTTTTATGACAGCTCTTCTAACGGTTATCGGTTTTTCTGTTCATGATACTATCGTTGTTTTTGATCGGATTAGGGAAAATTTAACTAAACATATGG
>MFCP01000007.1:32218-43213 GCA_001776635.1 Candidatus Daviesbacteria bacterium RIFCSPHIGHO2_01_FULL_40_11
AATTCATTGATGTAGCTAACCTCTCAGTAATTCAAACACTGGGAAGATCTTTAAATACTTCTTTAACAGTAGTTTTTGTGCTTCTGGCTCTGCTTTTGTTTGGCGGGGAAACTTTAAAATGGTTTGTGGTAGCTCTTTTGGTGGGAATTATTTCCGGAACTTATTCTTCCATCTTTAATGCAACAGCTTTGCTCGTTTGGTGGGAAGAAAAACTTGGGCATTAAGCCAGTTGTTTGATTTTTTCTAAAAGAAGCTCTTTTTTGTTTTTTGATGAATCTTCCAGCACTTCTTCAAAGAGTTTATTCAAGATTTCTCCTATTTTTGGACCAGGTTTAATGTTCAAAGTTTTCATCACGTCATTACCATTAACTTTTAGATCGGAAATGGAAAATGGTTTTTTGAGGATTTGCTTTATCCTTTCCTCAAATTTTTCCATCCTCCAAGAAATTGCTTTTTGGGTTCCACCCCCTAACCTATCCCCAATTCTAAGCGCCATTATGTCCTTAATATTTTCTTTACCCACATTTTTGATGAATCTTCTGATAGCGGAATCAGTTTGATTCTCGTCAACTGTAAATAGATGCCAGCGAACTAATCGGTATAATTTATCAGTTTGTTTTTTTGATAAATTAAATCTTTTGGCAATTTTTAAAACTAATTTACCGCCAACCACGTCATGGTTATAGAAAGTGACATTTCCATCTGGTGCAGTTTTAACAGTGTCAACTTTACCAATATCGTGCAGAAGCGCAGCGAGTCTTACCAGCGGATCATTCGATGGGGTATGTTTAAGGGTGAGGAGCGAGTGTTCACCAATATCATAAACCCGATCATGTTTTGGCCCTTCCTGAACTATGCCAAAACAGTTTTCCAGCCCAGGTAAGATAATTTTCAGCATTCCTGTTTCTCTAAGTTTTGTAATTCCTCTAAATGGATTACTCGATTCTAGAAGCTTGAATAATTCCTCGCGTATCCGCTCGTTGGCAACTTCTTTGATAAGATGAGCATTTTCTTTGATGGCCTGAGCTGTTTTGGGGTCTATTTCAAATTCCAGTTCTGTTGCTATTCTGATAGCCCGTATTAAACGGAGAGCATCTTCTTTGAATCTTTGGGTAGGGTTTCCAACAGCCTTGATAATTTTATTTTTGATGTCATCTTGACCATTAAAAGGATCGATTATTTCACTGGTTTGTGACAGCGCAATAGCATTGATCGAAAAATCCCTTCTTGCCAGGTCTTCCTCTATTTTATTAGTCCATGAAACGTTAACAGGATGTCTATAATCTTTGTAGATACCTTCTTTACGCATTGTGGTAATTTCCAAATTGCCTAAATTGGAGGAAACGCCAACCGTGCCAAATTTGTTATCATAGAAGCCTTCCGGAAAAATCTTTAAGATTTCTTCCGGTTTAGCATCCGTGGTAAAATCCCAGTCGGAAACGTTACTTTTCATTAAAAGGTTACGGACTGCCCCTCCCACAATATAAATTTGGAATTTAGCCTCCTGGAATTTATCCAGAATCATCTTCACTTCATTAGGTAGTGTATAATTCATGATGTAATTTTAACACTATGCGTTGGAAAGTGGCACCAAGAAAAAGTGACGACTTAGTTGAACAGCTGTTAATTAACCGCGGTATAAATACAGTAGAAGATAAAGAGCAATTTTTTCATCCTAAATTAGAAGATTTTGGCGGTGATTTAAAGATTCCCGGAATACCAAAGGTAGCTAAAAGAATTTTACAATCAGTCGAGAAAGATGAGTTAGTTGTAGTGTATGGTGATTATGATGCCGATGGAATATGCGCCGCTGCAATTTTATATAAAGCGCTAACATCGATTGGTGCAAGAGTACTGCCTTATATACCTCATAGGGAAAAAGAAGGTTACGGATTATCAAGGTTGGGACTGGAGTTTGCAAGGGATTCCGGAGCTTCGTTGGTGATCACTGTTGATAACGGAATTGTAGCAGTGGACCAAGCAAAGTTTGCCAAAGAAATCGGCTTAGATTTGATTATTACAGATCACCATGTTCCGGGGAAGAAAAAGCCGGATGCTTTTGAGATAGTGCACTCAACCAAGATGTGTGGGGCAGCAGTGGCCTGGTGTTTAATCCGCGACTTAATCAAAAAAGAATTAGCTGTGGAACTTTTGCAGTTTGTAGCAATTGCCACAGTTTGTGACCTGCTTCCGCTTGTTCGCTTGGGTCGGGCATTTGTTTTTGAGGGATTAAAGATTCTTAATAAAACAGAAAATCCCGGTTTGCTCGCGCTTATCAATGAGTGCGGAATAAGATCAGGTAGTATCGGGTCTTTTGAGATAGGCTATATGATCGGCCCTAGGTTAAATGCCATGGGCAGACTAGAGCATGCCATAGATAGCTTGAGACTCCTTTGCACGAAAGATCCACTAAAGGCAAAAAGATTAGCAAAGCTTTTATGTGAGACTAATGCCACCCGCCAAAAAATGACCATGGAAGCGATAGAGCAAGCGAAATTACTGGTTGATAGAAGTAAGAAAATCCATGTTTTATCCAGCAAAGATTGGTCTTCTGGGATTATCGGGTTGGTTGCAGGCAAAATTACCGAAGAGCATTATCGACCCGCCATTGCGATATCTGTTGGTGAAGAAGTTTCCAAAGGCTCTGCCCGTTCCATAGACGGGATAAATATTATTGAAGTAATTAGAAAACATTCTGATATTTTAATTGATGTGGGAGGCCATCCGGGTGCAGCGGGGTTTTCTCTTTTAAGCAAGCATGTAGAAGTTTTTAAGAAAAGACTGGAAGAACATATAATAGTTTTGCCGGAGGAGGGGAGGGTTTTAGAAATTGAAGCTGAAGTAAGTGGTAAACAGTTGACTAAGGCTTTAGTTAGTGAACTTAAAAAGTTTGAGCCTTTTGGGATGGATAATAAAAGACCTGTATTTGCCACAAGAGGCATGAGAATTTCTGATATAAGGACAGTAGGTGAAGGTAAGCACCTGAAGGGCAGGGCAGATGATTTGGACTTTATTGCCTTTGGGATGGGTGAGTGGGTCAACCTTCTAAAATCCGGCCAAATAATAGACCTGGCATATAATCTGGAACTTGATACCTATAATGGTAACGATAAATTACAACTAAAAGTTAAAGATATAAAAATTACTTAATTCCTTTTATCTTGTTGGCCACCTCTTTAATTACGTGCGCGCCTTGTTTTATGGGGTTTTCTGGTGAAGTGGTAGTAGGGTCGATATCATCAGGATCTAGATCTCCAATAAAATCATAATTTTGTGTTTCATGATTGAACCTCCAATTATCTGGATCTACTCCACCAAAACCTCTTGCTTGTAGAGCACCATTCTTGCCATTACGAAATATTCTTGAATGAGTTGGTTCACCTTCTGGTGTTGGCATCTTTATTTCCTCCTTTCTGTATTTTTCCACAAAAAAACCTCCCGTTCTTGGGAGGCGTCAATTTATTTCTTTTTAGATTTTAATTAGAATCTAAAAAGGCCTCCCAGATATGCTCCGGAAAGGAGCACTATAAGGAGGACAACTGAAATTTCAACTCTTTTTAAATCTATAGCGATGATTTTCGACATAGGATTATATGATAATATTACACCCATATAATTTTGTCAACCAGCGATTGAATATCTAACAAGCGTAAGACCCTCTTCTTTTTCGATTGATTCAATTTTTATTTTTCCAACTTCACCTGTATTTTTTACTTGAGTTCCACCATCTGCTACCGCTCCTATCCCTTCGAGCTTTAAGGTTCTTAAGGGTTTATTTGTTGGCAGGCCCGGGATGAGATAAATAGCTTCTTTTTGAAGATCTTCTAAGGGTTGAAAATACCAAGTAAACTTTAAATTTTGGGAAACTAATTCATTAGATTTGTCTTCCAGCTTTTGTTTAATGTCTTCTGTTAAAACGCCTTGGTAAACAATATGAGGATTTTTATTGTGGTCTGCTTTCATAGGTACTAGAGTTTTAGGGGATAACCCCAGCAAAAACATGGCAAAATCGATAACATGGCCGGCTGAATGAAGTTTCATGTTTTTATATCTTCTATCCCAGTTAATATTCCCATGAACTTTCATTCCAACAGTCGGAGTATTAGTTGTTTTTACAAAATGCCAAATTTCTTCGTCCCTATTTATCACTTGATAAACTTCACCGGACCAGTTATCTCCTTTTAACTCTCCTTGATCAGTCGCTTGGCCACCGCCCATGGGATAAAAAACCGTTTGATCCAGGATCATTCGGTGCTGGCCTTCGCCTTCCGGTAAAACTTCCAAAACCTCAGCATTCATATCTTTAAGATATGAATCATCAAGATATAAAGGTTTTGTTTTCATTCTTTAATCCTCTCCATTCACTTGATTACTTTCAATAGTCTATTTCTGCCTATGGTAACATTATCTAAAAATCTTTGACATCTTTCACCCAAAGTTTCTCTCATATCAATTTCTGTCAGATCAAAAGGTATAATCATGTGAGCTTTGCGTAATCTTCTGCACACCTCTTTACTTCGAGGAGTCTGATTGAAATGGTCTATTAAATCTCTTTTTGTTTGATTTCTCCAGTGGTTTACTCCTTCGTTTTGTTCTGGACTTACTGGGAATAATAAGGCAGTCTGATGTTTTAAACAGAATGCAGTGGTAGTAAAAATCACTTCATGTGGGATTCTTGTTTCCCAGATGGTTTCCCAGGGACTTACTTTCGAAACTTTATTTCGATCAAGTTTAATTAATCCTCCTATGCCATTTAAAAGAGGCTCTATATTAACTGGACTTTTCAATCTTTCTGCTGTTGCTACTGCCATATTTTCTCCATAAAAAAACCTCCCATTCGGGAGGCTAAAATTGGTCAAAACCTTTTTAGTTAAGGTTATTCCAATAAACCTCCCTCCTTTCGGAAGGCAAAATAAAAGTAAAAATACCAAACTTTTAATAAATTCATATTGTTTATACCTAACTTTTAGTAGTTTAAGCCATAGCTACCATCTTGTCAATATTAAGCCTCTGCTGTTATGATGGGTTAGATTCAATGGAACGCACTTTAATCTTAGATTGCAAGAATAAAACTGGAGAGCAAGTTAAGATTTGCGGGTGGGTTTCGACCCGACGTGATCACGGTAAAATCCTTTTTTTAGATATTAGTGACAGATCTGGACTAATCCAAGTTGTAGCAGACGGGGGAAAGGCACCTGATTTACACCCCCAGGATGTAGTTTGTATAACCGGAAAAGTTAACAAAAGACCGGAAAATTTAGTTAACAAAAATATTCCCACAGGTGAAATAGAAATTTCAGCCGAAAGTATTGAAATTTTATCCAAAGCGGAAGAGCTACCTTTTGACATGGGAGGGAAAGACCTAAATTTACAACTGCCAACTTTACTTGATTATCGTTCGCTAATACTGAGGCACCCAAAAGTAAAAGCTATTTTTAAAGTCCAAGCCACTCTTTTAGACGGATTCAGAAAAGCAGCACATGAGCTAGGATGCACAGAAATTGTGGTGCCGACAATTGTGGCCGGGGCAACCGAGGGAGGAGCAGAAGTTTTTAAGATAGATTATTTTGGTCGCAGTGCTTACCTTTCCCAAAGCCCTCAACTTTATAAACAAATGCTAGTGCCTGTCTTTGAGCGAGTTTTTACTATTGCCAAAGCTTACCGAGCCGAGCCCTCGGTTACCACGAGACATCTAACAGAGTCAACTCAGATGGATGTTGAGATCGGTTTTGTAGAATTTAAAGACTTATTAGAATATCTTGAAGGGGTAGCAATCAAAATGTTAAAGATCACAGAAGAGGAGAGTGGGGATATTTTATCCGAGTTTGGTGTTGAAAAAATCGCTTTCGGTAAAATTCCCAGACTTACTTTAAGAGAATCTCAGGAAATAATTTTTAAAGAATTTGGGCGCGACAATAGAAAAGAAAAAGATTTAACACCACAAGACGAAATTGATTTGTGCAAATGGTCGAGAGAGAAGCATGGCAGCGATTTTGTAACAGTGACACACTTTCCTACCAGCGCCAAGCCATTTTATACCATGCCGGATCCGAAAGATCCTGAGTATAGTTTAAGTTATGACTTATTGTTTCGGGGGGTAGAGGTAATGAGTGGTAGCCAAAGGATTAATGATTACGAACAGCTGGTTGAGAGTATTAAAAGCCGTGGTATGAAACCCGACAGTTTCCAGATGTATCTTCAAGCTTTTAAGTTTGGGATGCCTCCGGAGGGAGGATTTTCCTTTGGTTTAGAGAGAATCACCATGCATGTTTTAAACCTTGCCAATATTAGGGAAGCCTCCCTTTTCCCAAGAGATATGGAAAGAGTGGATATTAGGTTGAAATGAGATACTATTTCTACTGTGCAGTTTTAATTTTACTGGCAATTACAATCACTACTGTTTTTCCATTTCTAGTTGACTCCATGGATAGTTTGCTTATTAGTTTGCAGATTCCTCAGAATAATTCTCAAGTTGCAGGTATTCAAAAATACAATATCCCGCCTATTAGTAGAAATTTACCCCTTCCAAATTTTGCAGCCCGGGCAGTTTTAATTAAAGATTTGGCTACCAATACTACTTTGTATCAAAAAGATTCATCAGTTTCTTTTCCGATTGCCTCCACGACAAAGATTATGACGGCATTGGTTGCAAGCGAGTATTTTAAACAAAACTCGGTATTAACCGTTGAAAGTAGCGCAAATACCCCTGGGTCTAAGGCAGGTTTAGATGCCGGAGAAAATTTCACTTTTAGGTCACTACTTTACGGCATGCTTTTAAATTCGGGTAATGATGCGGCTTATACAATTGCCGAAAATTATCCCGGGGGAGTTTTAAGTTTTGTATCGGCTATGAATAAAAAGGTTTTGGAGTTAAATTTGAAAAACACCCATTTTGATAACCCGGCTGGTTTTGATAGTCCGTATCACTTCTCGTCTGCAGCAGATCTCTCCAAAATTACTGAGGAAGCTTTAAAAAATACTACTCTGACAAGAATTTTTGCTACAAAGGAAACGAACATTGTTTCTTTAAATAAAAAATATACACATCAACTGATTAATTTGAATAAACTCCTGTCACAGATCAACGGTGTTTTGGGTGTTAAAACCGGAACCACCCGTGAAGCTAAAGAAAATTTAGTAACTTTAATTGAAAGAAATGGATACAGAGTCTTATTAGTTGTGTTGGGGAGCGATGACAGGTTTGGGGAAACGACCAGGTTGATTGATTGGACTTATACTAATTTTACCTGGTCTGAGCTTGGAACTGTTCACTAATAGCAATCACGTAGGCTACAAAGTTGGGTCCTTCGAAAACGTATATCGGTTGTAAATACGGACTATAATTTTCCGAAAGATAATATCCCAAAGAAACAGAAGTTATAGAGACTTGAGGTTTATCGGGTTCAACTATTATAACTCCTTTGCCGCTTCTTAAATTATCAAATGCCGCTTCAGGTGTTTTAACCGGATAAGTTGCAAAGGTCGAAGTGTCAATCGGATAATAGGTAAAATTTAAGGATAAGTAATTATCTAAACTACCGGCACTGCCAAAAACAGTAGCGCTAACCAACGATTTATTAAAATCGGCGGTGAAAATTGATTTTTTATCTATTGGGGCAGGCCATAGGGAAATTTGAGAAGCTACGGCTTCTGCCCTAAGTTGGGTGGGGATATAGTTTCCTCCGGTTGCTCTCAAAAGAGTAATTTTACTTCTAGCATTTCTTAGCCCGTCTTTCATCACTCCTAAGGTAGAAAGGATCTGTCCAAAATCAGATACTAATTTGTCGTCATCATCCAGGCTAACCTTGGCTGATATGGTTGCTGCTTTGCTGTAGGAAAAATTACCATTATCCAAATCGACCAACAGCTCCTTATCTTTGTCTTTAAATCTGTACCTTATTTCGCTTAAAATAATCGGGGGTAAGTTTATATCAAATTTTTTAGCCAAGCTCTCGGATCTTTCCGGTGCCAGAAGCGAAGCAAAAGTTTGAGTTACAAAATAGACTTTGATAATTTTTTCAAAACCAGGATCTATTCCTACTTTGGGTAAACCCCCTGTTGTTGTATCCAAAGAATATGAAAAATTTGATGTAGAAACACTACCTTGAGGTAAATCAGGCTTTGGGAGTAGACCAAATTTTGTATCCGGTTTTTCCTCAACCGGTGGCAAGTGCGCCAGATAGTATGCGTACCAAATCTTGAAACCTATGAAACTGGCAGTTCCTAACACTAAAGCGATAATGGAGATTTTCATAACCTGTTTTACCAGGGTGGCAGTTTGAGTAAGAGTCATAAATTTTTTTGGACAAATTCGGTACGTTTCTTATTCTATTATTTAACTTTATCTACCGAATTGTCCATTACGAACTATTGATTGTTATTATACTTTAAAAATTTGTGACTGGTATAATAGATGCATGATTAAGACTCGATTTGCGCCATCACCAACCGGCGCGCTACACATCGGAGGGGTTAGAACCGCGCTTTATGAATATTTGGTAGCCAAAAAAGGAAATGGCACTTTTTCTTTAAGAATTGAAGATACTGACAGAGCCCGTATTGTGGAAGGCTCCCCAGAAGATATTATTGAAACGCTAAATTGGTTGGGACTTGAAGTTGATGGTGAGCCGATTTTTCAATCTAAACGAGCGGATATTTATAAAGAACATGCCAAGAAATTAGTGATGGGTGAGTTTGCATATGAGCAAGACGGAGCGATTTATTTCAAAACAAAAAAAGAGGGGAAGACTTCAATTGTTGATTTGGTAGGAAATAGAAAAATTGAATTCGATAATGCCACCCAGGATGATTTTGTGATTTTAAAGTCAGACGGCTTTCCCACTTATCATTTGGCACATGTGGTGGATGACCATTTAATGGAAACAAATCCGGTGATTAGAGGTGCTGAATGGATTTCATCAATCCCCAAGCATGTCATGCTTTTTGAAGCTTTTGGCTGGGAATTACCGCAGTATGCGCACCTGCCGATTATTTTAGGGCCTGATAAATCAAAGCTTTCCAAAAGGCATGGGGCAAAGCCAGCTTCCGAGTTTCGCAAAGACGGATTTTTACCGGAAGCTATTTTAAATTTTATGGCATTACTTGGTTGGACTCCACCTTCCGGTAAAGAAATTTTATCTCTTTCCGAAATGATTTCAGAATTTGACCTTTCGGATGTGAATATTGCCAACCCTATTTTTGATATCACCAAACTCGAGTGGATGAATGGGGAGTATATTAGAAGGATGAGCGACGGAGAACTGACTAAAAGGTTACATGAATTTTTGGTTGATCATCCTGCAAAAGAGAAAATTGCCCTAGTGGTACCTTTAATCAAAGAGAGAATAAAGAAGCTTTCAGATTTTGTGCCGTTAACTGACTTTTTATGGGAAAAGCTGGAATATGATATAGAAGTATTTAAAAAATTAAACATCAAAGATCAAAATGAGATTTTGTCTAAGATTATGGAAAAATTGGAAAATATGGAAAAACCTTGGAAGAATAAAGATTTTGAAAAGACTTTTAGAGGATTAGCTGATGAGTTAGACATAAAAGCAGGGGATATGTTCCAACTTATTAGGGTGGCAGTTTCAGGGCAGACTGTAACGCCACCGCTTTTTGAAAGCATTCAAATTTTAGGTGAAGATAAGGCCTTAAAAAGAGTAAAAGAGGCGCTGGAATTTTTAGAATCTACCAGTTAAGGCTTTAATACAACAACCTCTTGCAATAATTATAGGTTTGTGGTAGAATTGCGGCCATGGATGATTCCAGATGGCTTAGATTCATAACTATCGGGTTGGTTTTGGCGGCTATAGCCGTCGGATATTTTTTACTCAGCGGAAGATTATCTCCCAGTAGTTTTACGAGAACACAAGCTAGTCCTACACCTTCTGTTTTAGGACAAAATGCTGAAAGTTCATCCACCCCTTCTCCTTCTGCAACTCCTGCGTCTGCTTACGATAGAATAGTCGATCGTACTCAGAATGGGACTCAAACATTACCCAACACCGGTTTTCCGGTAGGATTGGCAGCAGTTTTTTCTATTTCAGTCATGATCTCCGGCTGGGGCCTGCGCAAATTCCCTCATTAGTTCTAAGTAAATAAGCCTCTTTCGTTACGATGTCGCCTAATGGTAAAATGAATTGTGGCTAATAATATTCATTTTCCTATTATTGCTAGTCTGCTTCCAAAAGACGATCCGAGATACAAAAAATGGCTTATGAGCCTTAAAAGGCGGCCACCACCCTGGAATAAAGGTAAAACAAAAGATACAGATTATCGTGTTAAGAAAATCTCTGTTACATTTAGAAGAAAAGAGATCGATAATTTTGCGGTTTGGAGAGAAAATGCGCGCAAACAAGGTTTAATTCCTAGTTCCTACCAGGAATTTTCAAAAGATGTTAATCTAGCTTTTATCATAGGTTTAATTTTAGGGGATGGTAATTTGTATAAATTTCCTCGTACCGAGTGTTTAAGAATAGTTTTGGGTACAGATAAACCATTATTGTTAGAATATGCTCAAGACATCATGCATAAAGTTTTTAGTAAGGAACCTAGAATACGTAAAAGGAAAAATAGTGAATGTGCGGATATTGTAATCTACCAGCAGCATTTAGGTGAAAGATTGGGAATACCCATAGGAGCTAGAGGAAAACTTCCGATAAAATTACCCAAATGGGTATGGCGAAACAAAGAATTTTTAATTGGATGTCTTAAGGGTTTATTTGAGGCAGAAGGGTCTTTCTCCATACATTTAGCTACTTATACATACAATCTTAGTTTTTCAAATCGTAATACTAGTCTCTTAGATGAAGTAGAAAAAGCTCTTTATTTATTAGGCTTTCATCCAGAAAGGCGGTATAATGCAGTACGCTTACGTAAAAAAATTGAGGCTTTCAATTTTGTTGAATTAATTCAATTTAGAAAATATAATTTGATTTAATATTTGTATTGCGGGATCATCTAACGGTAGGATACATGGCTCTGGACCATGGC
>MFCP01000007.1:43285-46502 GCA_001776635.1 Candidatus Daviesbacteria bacterium RIFCSPHIGHO2_01_FULL_40_11
AATTTGGGCCGCTAAATCAACCTCTTTTGTAGGTTCTAACCTTTTTGCAATTTCCCTTGCTTCGTTAAGACCCTTTTCAATTAAGAAATACGGTTTATGCCGTTCTATCAACAAATTCTTATCTCTTAATACAATGTTCGAACCAAGTGCATCGAGTACCTGAGTTTTCTCTATTAGAGTTCCAAAAGATAACCAGTAACGAGCCTGACACGCAAAATTGAATGTACGCTCTGATAATTCCATCCATTTGTTTTGTCTTTCACTGAGTTTATTGAGTTGGTCTAATAAATCCTCTTTGCTTGTAAGTAATGGTTTCTTCTTTGCTGCATACTCTGTATCAGATAGAAGTTCGCCACTAATGTTTGTCGGTGAAATCTTGAGCGTGAGTAAGCCATCTAATTGTTTGGTTACGTCATCAATTGCGTTTTGTAATGTAGTTTTAATAGTTTCTCTATCTGTGACTTCTTGAGTGTTTTCCTCATTAAGATGTCTTATTGCCCATGTAACAAATTCTTCGGGAATTGTAAATTTTTCAATCTCCCCATCTATTTGTTTTTCCAGCTCATCATATTCTATTGAGCCTTGTGAACAGTTTCTATTCACCTTCTTTGTGCAGCGAAAATAAATATAATGAAGAATTTTTGGTTTAACCATCTCCTCAATCAAAATATTACATTCTGGACATTTATCTCTTTGCTTCCCTTTGTGAAATTTTACCTTGCAGTTTGAACAGATAATTTACCATTTTTCTCCCAATGTCTTGCGTAAACATCAGTTCTACCGCGAAATAGAGACATAAAAAGCTGAATTTGTTTAGTATCAACCATATTTAGGCTCGGTTATATCAAGATGGTAAAATTATTGCATAAACGCCATATTCTTATTAGAAATATGAAAATGGGATGGGTTTTCCATGATGGCCTGGAGTATGTTTTTAGAAGGTGCTATAAATCAAAGTAAAGTAATGGCTTTAGCGTTTTATCTTAAGGGCTTCCTTTATTTCTTCAATGGTCAATCGTTTTTCCTGCTGTAATTTTCGGATTCGTTTTACTTGTTCAGTTGCATCAGGTGAGTATAATTGATAACCTCCTTGGGTTATATCTGCAACTTCCAATATGCCTTCTTTGGTCCAGTAACGAAGTGTGTGTATTGTTTCTCCTGTCTTTTTTGCTAATTCTCCAATTTTCAAAAGTTTACGAGAGATGGAATCAAATCCTTTAAGGATTTGTTGTTTACCTTCCAGCGCATTAAGATATATATCCAAGGACCTGTCAACGGCAACAAAGATCAGATCATAAAATGGTTTTAGATCATGTTGATTACGCTCAATTTCGAATGAATTAAGGTAGGCTATCCTGTCTTCTTTGCGTATTATTGCCATTGGATAGCCATTTAGCAGCAGTATTAAATTCATAAGCAGCCGGGTAGTCCTTCCGTTTCCATCAATAAAGGGATGAATACTAACAAATTTAAAGTGGGCATCCACGGCAATCTTAACAGGATGTTCTTCTTGTTGCCCTTTTAGCCAACGGATAAATTCTTTCATGGCATAAGGAATTGCATTTGGCATAGGAAATTCTGCGTTTGACCCGCGAATAAATACCTCTGTCCTCCTGTACTTCCCAGCCCAGTCGTCGTTAATGCCAGTTAAGATAATCTTATGGATATCCAAAATAACCTTTTCTGTTATAAATTGATGACTTTTTAGCTCCTTTGCCAGCTGTTTAATAAACTCTATAGCCTTGGCATGATTAATTGCTTCCAACTGATCTTTGAGCGATTTTCCGCTTATTACTGCAGCAGTACCACGTTCAATAACCTCTGCTGTTTCAATACGGGATAGGGTATTTCCTTCTATTGCATTAGAAGAGTAAGTTAGCTCAACCTTCAGCCATTCCTCCAGGTTTTTTACTAACTCCTGGGGAAACGGTTTAAACTTATCCAGCTTGTGCTTTTTCTCTGAAATTTGTCTAAGTATGTTATCCATAATAGTATTAAGTATAAAGCAATGCTTTATACTTTGTCAATAGGCATCTTAAAAAGCTTTTTTTATAAGCGGAGCTTGTCAGCGACGCTTACAGCTTACTGATAGTGTCCCATTTGTCTCATTTAGCCTTGGTGTGAGACAATATAAGCGAAGCTTGATACTTCGTATTAGGACAAGATGCTATAGTGATACAAAGGTTCCTGACCGGTACGCTCAGCTGCACTTTCGTTCGCTTTGGGTTGGGATTCGATGACGCATATGTAAGTATTTCATACTTCGCATCGAAAATTCTTACCCTGTAGTTGTTTGACAGACAAGTCTGTTTGGCTTAATATAAGGACATGAATAAAGTACAGGTATCGGATTCGGCAAAGACGCGGATTTTAAAGACGGCATCGGATCTTTTTTACCGGCAGGGGTATCGATCTACCGGAACAAACGAAATTATTAAGAAGGCGGGAGTAGCCAAGGCCAGTTTTTTCTATCATTTTCCAACCAAAGAGGCCTTGGCGCTTGCTTATCTTAAAGACCTTCATACCCGGGAAGCGGGGGATCTTCTTGCCTTTGTTAACAAATGGAAAAAGCCTTATGACCGTTTTCTTGCGGTGATCAAGTGGATTGAGCCCTGGATCAAATCAAATGAACTGCGCGGTTGCGGCTTTTTAAACATGGTTTCTGAAGTACCCGATAAAGGAAGCGTCCTGCGGAAAATGGCAAAAAATCATTACGAAGTCCTCGGTGGCTTGATTGCGCAATTGACGCAGGAGCTGATTGATTCCGACCCAAAGCGCTACCGTCATTTAGACGTTTCTGGCGTTACCAATAGCTACCTTGTGATAGTCGTGGGTGCGATTGCATTTAGCGAAACAAGCCAGGACGCCCGGCCTAGCCGTAGAGCTGTGGAAGCAATCAAAGCCCTTATCAATCCATAATAATTTTTAACATAACCTTTTAAGTAACTCCTCAGTTCTGTATCTCAACTAACGCAACGTTCTTTAAATTTGCCTATTGACAGACTGGTCTGTATGAGATATGTTTAAGTAAAGATCGGACAGAATTAACGAGAGAGGGGGTGAAAATAATATGGCAAAAGTAAATGGTTTAGAGGTTAATGATATTGTGAAATTGGTTGAGGGTGTTAAGGCTAATCCTTCCGCATTCAAAACGACATTCTACGCCAATAGCACCTGGAAGAGTGGTTTTAATGTCGTAGCAGAAACCAGCGACTTC
>MFCP01000008.1 GCA_001776635.1 Candidatus Daviesbacteria bacterium RIFCSPHIGHO2_01_FULL_40_11
GAAGTGCTGGTGGTTGGAGATACCATTGAGGAGGTGGAAATTGGTAAAAACTTGGGCTGCTACACTGTGGCGCTGACCCATGGTAACTGCTCTGTGGCCCGTTTAAAAAAGGCAAACCCTGATTTTCTAATTAGTAATCTAAAAGAAGTCATAAATATTATTAAAAAGCTTAAATACTATAAATAAAGTTATGGAATTGGCAACTTTGGCAGGAGGTTGTTTTTGGTGTACAGAGGCCATCTTTAAAAGGCTTAAAGGAGTGGATTCAGTTATCCCTGGCTATATCGGAGGGGAAATGGATAATCCCTCATATGGTGAAGTTTCTACAGGTAAAACTGGTCATGCCGAAGCTGTCCAAATAAAGTTTGATTCAAAAGTCATCTCCTACAATAAATTACTGGAAGTTTTCTGGGTTATTCACGATCCAACCACACTTAATCGGCAAGGATCAGATGTGGGTACTCAGTACAGGTCGGCTATTTTTTATCACGATGAGGAGCAAAAACGTATTGCGGAAGATTCAAAAAGAAAGCTTGAAAAATCCGGCCTGGAAAGTGGTAAAATTGTGACTGAAATTAAACCTTTCATCGAGTTTTACGGTGCTGAAGAATATCACCAAAATTATTACGAAAGGAACAAGGACTTAAATCCCTATTGTTCAATTGTCATCGACCCAAAGATTGAGAAACTTTTAGAAAAATTTAATAAAGATGCAAAAGAGGAATACAGATGAAAAACATTAATGACCTAAAGAAGAAATTAACACCGGAACAATACAATATTTGTTTCTTAAAAGGGACTGAGCCGCCTTTTTCCGGTAAATATACTAACAATCATGACCCGGGGATGTATACATGTGTAGTTTGTGGTGCTCCCCTTTTTTCATCAGATGCCAAGTTTGACTCCGCCACCGGTTGGCCTTCTTTTGATAAGCCATCAAAAAATGAAAATATTTCCTATGAGGATGATTATTCTTTGGGTACTCATAGAATTGAGGTTATGTGTAAAAACTGCGGCGCTCACTTAGGCCATGTCTTCGATGACGGTCCCACCAACACCGGCAAGCGTTTTTGCATCAACTCCTTAGCCTTACATTTTATCTCTAAAAAATAAACTGCCTATTTTAGGATTTCCTCAACTGAATCGACCAGAACCGGAGAATTAAAATATACAAGGAGTTGTTCTGACCAATTGGGATCCTTAATATTAATATCCGGTTCCACTCCCCTGCCTTCAATTGGCAAATTATCATCCCGCAAAGTGATGGAATGGACTAAAAATATCGAGTACTTTTCTTTTTGGCTGATTTGGGTTTCCAGAGGAAAAACTCTCTCAACTGTCCCCCAGCCTTTGGTGGACATCCCTACCAATACTCCCATATGATATTTTTTCAAAGAAGCTGCCATCATTTCTGCAGAAGACTGGGTATTTTGATCCACGAGCACAACCATCTGTTTATATTTGCTAATGCTGGGTAGTTTATCTGTGGGCGTTTTAAATGGTAAATATTCGCCTTTATGGTAAAAATCAAAAGCATATTGGCCTTTTCCCAGGAAATACCCTAGAAAGTAACCTGTTGCGTCTATTGCCCCACCAACATTGCCCCTTAAGTCAAAAATCAAGGCGCTGAGTCCAGGAGAATCTTTGTATCTATCAAAAGCCTTTTGGAATTCATCTAAAGATGTGGGTGAGAATTTCTTAAACTGTACATACAAAACGCCTGGTCTGGTGATTTTGGTAAAAATGGTGGGTTCAACCTGATTTTGATCATACCTTTGCTTGGTATCTTGCTGGGTTAGGGTGTCTCTGGCATAGGTAAGTGCTTTAAGTTTTTCCTGCGCTTCCGGAGATTTATCTTTAGCCAGTTCGGAAGCTTTATTTTGGTAAGCTTGCTGTACTGCAGTCTCTGAGGCGCCTTTTTGTAATCCTAAATCCTTGTATAAATCTTTCTCCGGGTTAATATTGGAAACAGTATTTTTAAGTTGCTCCTCCTGTTTTTGTGTATATAGCCCTGATCTTCCGGCAGGAGCTAATGAACTTAAAACTGAACTCACTGCGGTGGCGAGGAATTGACTTCTTTGTTCCTCCTTCATACCAGCTGTCGCTTTATTAATGGCTTCCAGAAGCTTGTCTTTATTTTCAAATTTGGCAACTGTTACATTCCCGCCCGCCTTCTCCATGGACAGCTTGAATAAGTCCAGGAGTTCCGCATCGGAAATATTGTTCCAATAGTTTTCCTTGATTTTATCGTAAATCTCTAAGACAAATGCGTGAGGGGTATTTTTTTCAATTTTTTGGTTCTCTTGATTTTTAGTGAAGTATTCACGGCCAAGACTTAAACCCACGGTAAAAACTATGATTAAAATAAGTAGTTTAACGAAGATTTTTCGGTTAAAAATTTTGGGCATGTTGTCTTGTGACTAAATTTGTACTAATGTATTGTAATTAAAGATGGATTTTTTATCAATTCTAATAATAGTTTCGGGACTGGTGCTTTTTGAAACGATTTCCTCAATTGATAATGCGGTTATCAATGCCGAAGTCCTCTCTACCATGAGCCAGCGGGCCAAGAGATGGTTTTTGCTTTGGGGGCTTTTGATTGCAGTTTTCTTGCTTCGGGGAGCACTCCCTTGGGCCATAGTTTGGGCTGTTAACCCAGGCTTAGGTCCTATAGGATCATTTACGGCTGCTTTAAGTTCTGACCCGGCAGTAGCAGAAGCGATTGAGAGTTCAAAACATATACTGCTTTCGGGTGGAGGCATATTTTTAGTTTTCCTATTCTTCCACTGGCTGTTTCTGGAGCCCAAGAATTTCGGCCTGAAGGGGGAACGTTTTTTTCAGCGGCAAGGTGTTTGGTTTTATGCGGTGGTTTCCGTGATTTTGGCAGCAGTTGTTTGGTTTGCCATACAAAAAGACCCCATGATGGCCTTTGGGGCTGTGGTGGGCTCCACTGCTTTTTTTATTACCCATGGGTTTAAGGAAAACGCCAGGCAGGCTGAAGAAAAACTCCTTAAAAAAGGAGATACAAAACTTTCCGATGTCAGCAAAATCCTCTATCTTGAGGTGATTGATGCTACCTTCTCAATAGACGGTGTGGTGGGAGCCTTTGCTTTTACCTTGTCTGTTCCGTTAATTCTACTGGGTAATGGTATAGGTGCACTGGTTGTCCGACAACTAACTATTTCAAATATAGATAGAATTAAACGTTTTATATTCCTTAAAAACGGTGCCATGTATTCAATCTTCTTCCTGGGTACTATCATGCTTGTAGATAGCTTTGGTTTGCATATTCCCACTTGGTTTTCCCCTCTTGTCACAGCTTGCGTGGTAGGCTATTTCTTTCTAAAATCCAAGAAAGCCTTGAGTTAAATCACCAGAAGAAGCGAGTTTTTTTAATTCCGAAAAGCGTATTGCCCAAGGGACTTTGTGGGAAAAGCGACAGTCCAGTCCTGGCAAACTTTTCCGCCGATTCAGGATGTCCTATTTGAACCAGGAAAAGTGAAAGCCTGAGGTATGAAATGTAGGAGTTATATGAATAAGCAGCCGGATCTAATTTCGACAGGTCAATAGATTCCAGGGTGTCCCCTTGTGAAGCTACATCGCTTTTCACTAAAACTATCATAAAATCATCCAGATATACTGTTTTCCAACCCGGATTTTTGACGATTGAAGCTAAGAATGCTTTTCCCCAAGGGGTTTGATCCGTATGGGAAAAAATGATGGTTTTAAAACTTAATTTTTGGTCAAGTTCTTTAAATTTCTGCGGTTCATATTGAACAGGAATATAAACTTCCTGGAAAAATTCCTTAGGGTATTCTCCCGGCCTGCCGTCAACAAATATGCGGTATTTTGGGTAAGCACGGTAGGTAATATAGCTGCCGATGTCAAAATTGTTAAATACGGGCTGGGGCAAATTATTTTTTAAAACAAAATCTAAGGCGCCCCTTCCACCCTCTTTAAATTCAAGCCTAGGATTAGTATCGCTATCAGTGTACTTATAGTAACTTCCGTTTAGGTAAAGAAAACTTTCAATAAGAAGAAGCGCTGCGGTGATCGAAATTAGCATTTTCGTCCAAAGGAAAGATTTGGCAGCGCCAAAATTTTCTAATACTGCAGGGAAAGAAATTAATGCCAGATATGGGAAACTTCGCACATTCAACATGGTCAGCAACAATCCTAAGCCGGCCAGCCCCAGATTTTTAAGCAATAGCCTTCTTTTGAAAAAGGCAATCAGTATCGACAATATGATGATGCCTGTAGCCAATTTTACAAACAAAAAGTTGGGGTTCCTAAAGCCGATGTTTTCCAGAAAGAACATTGTCTGGTTTTCAACAATGGTGTAACCATAATTTTGATTAAAAGTTAAAGGGTTAAGAAAACCTCTGATGCCGCTGGGATTGATGAGACTTGCCATAACTGATAGTAAGAAGATTACCCCCAATGGTTTTATTGCGTCAGCAACAAACTTGTTTATATTGACACCCTTGGGGTGGGAACGTAGATGTTGGTAACCTAGGTGAACAAGATAAATAGCCTGTAGAAACAGGCCTACTATAAAATAGATATGGCTATTAACCCAAAGAAGCTGGATAAGTGGCAATGTAAAGATAAGTTTCGTTTTTGTTTTCTCATATCTATCTAGTAGGTAGAAAGTTGCTCCGGTAAATAGGAAACTAAGTATTTCTGGCCTAAGTTCTGGTCTTTCCCTTAGAGTATGTAGGAAGATAAAACCAATGGGCAAAAGTAAATATTGATTTTTAGGAACAACTTTCAAGACCAGCCAGACAGCCAGTAAAATAATGGCTACTTTCAAAAAAAGAAGTGCCTGCAGGCCGATTGTTTGTTGCCCTAAATAGACCAACACTTCAAACAACCAATGACTATTAATAAAAGGAAAATCCGGGTAGGTATAGGAAAAAAGGTTGGTTTGGGGGACGCTTTTGGTTTGGAGAATAATTTCACCTAATCGTAAGTGCCTTCCCAAGTCTTGGTCAAAAGAGTAGTCGGTCCTAAAAAGAAAGGAAAAAACAAAGAAAAGAAGCAGGATTTTTGCCCACATGCAAAGATTGTAGCATAGACTGTCTGCGCGATAAGTTGCGCGATTATTGCGCGATTATTGCGCGATTTTAAAAAAGGGCTTCGCGATAGATTTCGCGATTTTTTCGTGATAATATGATAGAATATATATATGTTTAATCCAAAATATACGATCACCCCTACAATTCTTTCCAAAACTGCAGAAATAGCTGAAATTAAAGCAGCTGTTGAACGCTCTCGGGTATTACCCTTGAATGAAGCCCAACTGCGGCGTCAAGCAATCCTTAGGATGGCATACACCTCCACTTCAATAGAAGGTAATAAACTGGCTCAATTTGAGGTCGGTAAGGTGTTTGATGGTCAAACGGTGAGAGCTCCACAAAAAGATATTTTAGAAGTTGAGAATTATTTGAATGGATTGAAACTTCTGGATGAGCTTTCAAAATCATCGCATAACTTAATTTTAAGGGAAATTTTAAGAACTCACAAAGTAGTAATTGCCGGTTTAGTTGATCAGGATAAAGTAGGTGCAATCAGACCAGCCGATGTGTATGTTCTTGATGATTTAGGCGATGGACGGGAGATGTTAAGATTTAAAGCTCCGCCTACGTCTCGTGTGCCAAAATTGCTAACAGATCTTCTAGATTGGCTCAAAACCGCAAAGGACGAATCAATACACCCTATCATTATAGCCGGGATATTCCACTTGGAATTTGTCTCTATCCATCCTTTTACGGATGGAAATGGTAGGGTTGCCAGGCTTTTAACTCAGTTGCTGCTTTATAGACTTGGGTGGGATTTTAGGAAGATTATTGTCTTAGAGGATTATTACAACCAGAATAGATTGGCTTATTATAATGCTCTGCATGCGGAGGAAGGGAAAGAATATGTCCAAGGTCGGGAGTTTACCAATTGGCTGGAATATTTCACAACCGGTTTTTTAGTTGAAGCTCGAAAAGTTTTAGATAAGATTCAATCTATTGGTTATGGGCAAGTCAGTAAGAAAGCAGAACAAATATTTTTAGATAAGGACGAGATTCAAATAATGGATTTTCTCTCAACCACTGGTAGGATTACCTCTGATGATATTTCGGATATTTTAAATGTAACCAAAAGGGCTGCTCAACTTAAACTGAAAAAGCTTATTCAAAATAAATTAATTAAAGTTGTTGGAAGCGGACCCAGTACATACTATATTTTGAATAAATGACTTCGCGATAGATTTCGCGATTATTGCGCGATGATTATGAGGCGTTGGTACATGTTGGTATCGCCTATGTTTATTGCATGAAGGAGACTCATACTAAAAAAGAGTCTATCTTTTTCGACAATGCCAAACTTTTCCCCAATAAATCTTCCATACCTTTCTCTCCCACCAATCTCCCCACGTAAAGCAGCCAGCATTCTTACACCATTGTCCAGATCAAAGCCGATCCTTCCCTGTAAGTCCCTTATCAAATTAACCTGAGACTCAATTCCCATATCAGAAGCGGTTAAATAAGTCGCAATTTGTGGTCTGCCTCTTTTTTTGCTACAAAATCACCGATGATAAATGCTTCACTTTCTTCTAGATTCTCAAAAGTGCTTTTACGTACACCATCAGCATATGCTTTAACTTCTGCTCCCATCACCATATCCGGAGTAATTTGTTTCCCTCTAATATTCTTATCATTAGCAAACATTTTTCCGTAAACGAGATCATGTAGTTCAACGGAGGGATAATTTGAGGCAGACCAATGGGAAAATTCATGGTAAATAATCCATTCAACCAAATTTTCTCTCGCTCTAATTCCCTGCTCGGTTGCAGGAAGAGATCTTGTTAACTCATCAATTGCATCTTTATAGAGAAAAATTTGTACTCCAGACGAAAAAGAGGAATCAGTCGTAATACCTGGTCTGTCTTTTTCGTTTGAAGGTTGATAATCGATCTCTGATTCTTTTAAAATATTTTGATAAAGGGCAAGATCCGAAACAAGATGGACTTTACTGGCTGCATCCTTTTCGGGTATGCTTAAACCCAGGACTTTATTGAAATCGCTGATACAGCGCAGTGCTATAGTTTTTACATCACCCTCTGTAATTTCCGGCAGTCGTTTTGTTGTTTCAACTTTAACAGAACACCCTCCAAGAAGTGCGCTAACCCCTGCCACTACCCCCACTTTTATTAAATCTCTTCGGGAGAAATCTATATCCCAAAAACTTAATTTTTCAGCTTCAACCATAACGCGAATTATAACAAAAAACGCATTAATTTTCACCTTCAGAGCAAGTTGGTTTAAATTTAAACTGGATTGTTGCTATTTTCAAGAATATATGGGACAATTAAGGAGTGAGTAGAGTGTATTTAGTGTTTTTACAGTAATTCACCTCCACAGAAATCTTAAAAAGAAAGAGAGGTGAATTTTTTTGAATAACAAGAAATTGTTCGTAGGTTCTTTACCTTGGGCTGTTGATGACGCCAAACTGGCTGAGCTTTTTGCTCAAGCCGGAAACGTTGTTTCAGCACAAGTTGTCAAAGACCGAGAAACAGGCAGATCCAGAGGTTTTGGTTTCGTTGAGATGTCTACCGATGAGGAAGCTCAAAACGCAGTCAAAAACTTAAACGGTACAGATGTTGAAGGTCGCAAGATCGTTGTTAACATCGCTCGTCCTCGAGAAGATCGCTAAAAATCCCTTTAACGTAAGTTAGATTAAAGCCTATGCTTTTTAGTGATAAAAGGTATAGGTTTTAGTGGAATTTTTTGAAGGTCTTTAGGAAGCGCCTGTTTCCAGTTTTGGAAAATGTCAATGGTTTTTTGCTAAAGTATTTATGTGATTAATATAAATCGCATAGAATCCGCTGATTTATGGTATGTGGTAGGTTACATTGCAACTGATGGGTATTTAAGTATTGATGGTCGACATATAAACATTACCTCAAAAGATAGAGACCACCTTTATAAAATAAGATCTGCTTTAAAATTGGATAATAAAATAGGAAGAAAATCCAGAGTGGCTCATGATGAAAAAAGATTTTCTCAATTACAGTTTGGGGATGTAAAGTTCTACCGATTTTTAAAAGGGCTTGGGCTTGTTTCAAGGAAATCCTTAACTTTAGGCCCGCTTAATATTGATGATAAATTTTTCAAAGACTTTTTTAGAGGAGTTATTGATGGTGATGGAAATATAAGTACCTGGATTCATAGGACTAACCATAACCGTCAGTGGTGTTTAAGGATATATTCAGCATCAAAAGTATTCATTGAATGGTTAAATAATAGAGTAAATCAGGAGTTTGGTATAAAAGGCAGGTTATACTCAAAAAAAGACAAGGATAGAGATAACTTTATTTACCTCTTAAAATTCGGTAAATTGTCTGCATTAAAAATTCTGAAAAGAATCTACTACGATAAAAGTCTGTTTTTAGAAAGAAAATTTTTACAGGCTCAGTTATGTTTACAAGAAGGGCAGAAAAATGGTAAATTATACACCTAAGCCCAGGTGATGGAATGGCAGACATTCAGGACTTAAAATCCTGTGACCGCAAGGTCGTGAGGGTTCGAATCCCTCCCTGGGTACCACGGGGTGTAGGTCATCGGTAGACCGCTGCGTTTGGGACGCAGATGTAGAGAGTTCAATTCTCTCCACCCCGACTTAAAGAAAATCCCCGGGTGAGATACTACAAAATTAAACAACTGGAGTTTGGCCAAAGATACGAATTGGGGTAGTAAGATCCATCCAGAAGTAGAGTTTTTGCATATCCTCTGTCCGAAGATTGACACAACCATGGCTCATCGGGTAGCCAAAATTGTTATGCCAATAAGTGCCGTGCAAACCATAGCCTCTGGTGTTGGGAACCTCTTCGTTACCGAAATAAATCACGAAAGGAACGTTTGGCAGGTCGTAGTAGGTTCCATACTCAACACTTCCTCCCTGCATCCTGGAAGAAAGAAGCTTGATCCAGGGTTTAAATGTGCCGACGGGTGTTGGCCACCAGGGCTTGCCGGAAGAGATCACAAAATCATAAATCTTTTGGCCCCCTTCAAAGGCATAAAGCCTTTGGTTTGTCAAATCTATCTCCACCTTCTTTGAGGTTTCCTCAGCCAAAACAGAGCTGGCCGGAGCGAATGTCAGCAGAAAGATTGCTATCAGCACAATCTGTACTAATAATCTTTTCAACCATTTCATATTTATAGACATAGACAAAAAAATACTAACACCCCTCTTTTTAGATATCAGTAAGATTGCTTACGTTTCTGTTTCTGCTATAATATCCGCCCTATGTTTTGGGTAATCCTGTCCACCATATTAATAACTTTATTGACCACTGCTTTTTATCTAGGTTCCATCAATGGTCAGTTGCTCATCTCTCCCCAACTCAGCTCATCTGAGATGACACCTTTACCGACAACCTCGCCTACCCCAGCCATATCTCTTGCCAAACCTCCTCCCGTCAAAATTATTCCTCAAAAACTTCAGGTTTTCCAAACCTTTAATAACTGCGGCCCGGCCGCTCTTTCCATGGCCCTGTCATATTTTGGGATAAATGAGTCACAACAAAAATTAGGCAATGAGCTGCGTCCTTACCAAAATCCCCAGGGAGACAATGATGACAAATCAGTCACTTTAGACGAACTGGCAGGTAAAGCAAAAGAATACGGGTTGCTGACCTATCATCGGCCGGCTGGCGACATTGGGCAAATGAAACTCTTTATTTCTTATGATATGCCGGTAATTGCCCGCACCTGGCTAAAGCAGGGAGATGACATCGGTCACTACCGCCTTGTCCGAGGATACGATGATAACCTAGGGCAAATTATCCAAGACGACTCTTTGCAAGGAGCAAATTTAAAGTACACTTATGAAGATTTTTTAAAGCTTTGGCAAGGATTTAACTATGAATACTTAGTGCTGGTACCAAAGGAAAAGAGAGCTGTTGCAGAAGCTATTTTAGGTGAGAGTTTAGATGAGAAAGTTGCCTGGGAAGAGGCTTTAACAACTGCCCGGAGGGAGCTTGTCCAAGATCCTGATAATATCTTTACCAAATTTAATCTTTCGGTAGCCTATTATTATTTAGGCGATTTCCAAAGATCAGTGGAAACTTTTGAAAGTGTGGAGGGAAGACTTCCTTTCAGAATGTTGTGGTATCAGATTGAACCGATTCTAGCCTATCAAAAATTAAAAAATTATACCAGAGTTTTTCAGCTGACAGATAAAATTTTGAATACCTACAACCGGGCTTTTTCCGAGCTTTATCAAATCAGAGGAGAAATTTACCAAGAGCTGGGCAAAGTTGATTTAGCCGAAGCCGAATTTGGAAAGGCGCGATTTTACAAACCTACTTAAGAATTTTATCAAAGAACTCTACTGAGCGGTTAAGAGCCAAAGATAAATTCCGGGAGAGATTATGGTCATCCCCTTCATATGTATAAAATTCTACACTTTGGCCTGCATTTTTCATTGCCTCATTTAACCTTTCACTAAAAAGTAATGGCACATCTTGATCCGAAGTCCCGTGGTGAAGTTGTAAGGGTCCGGAAATATCTTTAACAAAAGATATCGGTGAGATAGACTGCCAAAATGCCGGATTTTTATCAGTATTGCCGTACTTGTCAATCAGCGCCTGCCTGCCAGGTCTTCTGAAAGCCCGTTCGCTTTCGGACAGCATAAAGGGTCTGGCCCTTCTCCAGTTTTTGATCATGTCATCGTATGATGCCACTACCCCGGCCCAAATCACCCCGGCTTTAATATCTTCGGTCACCACCATAGAGCGCAAAGTGATACTTCCTCCCATTGAGTGTCCCCACATGCCGATTTTGTCCGGATTTACATTGGGGTATTTTTTGACAGAGGCAACAGCGTTTAAAACATCAGTGGTATAAGCCGTAGAATAATATGCCCCTTCGGGGTTGCCTTCAGAATCTCCGTGTCCCCGGTAGTCCGGTTTAAAAACAATGTAACCATTGCGGGAAAAGATGTCTGTATAAGCAGCGTAACGCCCGGTGGTGGAATACTGCGCCGGAGGGATATAGCCATGGTTAAATATAATCACCGGCCACCCGCCGACCGGTTGGTTACCTTGGGGTACGGTTAGGAGAGCGTAAATTTTCAAGCCTTCGGATCTGTAAGAAGCCAGGTACTGTCTGTAGTTACTGCCGGATGCAAGATCCCTTTCGATAGTAATCTCGCTACCAGGATATTCCTTCTTTCTCATGTCGGCAATCTGCAAAGGGTGGACATCTTCTTGCTGTTGGGATGGCTGGATTACAGTCCCAGGGTTTTCCAGAGAGGGGTTATTACCTGATTTTCTAACAGAAACCACTCCCACCAGTAACAAAGCCGAAACTACCAATAAACCAATTACCAACTTTTTGCTGGAACTCATATTTTTGAAGGATCAATTTTGATTATTTTATCGTCGCCTTCTTGGACCCGGCCTCTTCCGTCACGGTTGCTGGTGGTAATATAGAGGAAATTATCCGGCCCTAAGACTACATCACGAATCCTGCCAAACTGTTCCTTAAATTGTTCTTTCAGAGTTCCCGTGGAGATGTCATATTGAAAAAGTGCCTCACCACGAAGTCCTCCAAAGAATATTTTTTCTTCCAAGAAAGCTGTCCCAGCCGGAGCCCAGGTGCTGGAGCCGGAATTTATCACCGGAGTTTCTAAGCCATCTCTTTTTTCATCTCCCTGAATAGTTGGCCAGCCATAATTTTTTCCCATTTCTATTAAATTGAGCTCATCTTTAGTGGATGGTCCATGCTCTGTTGCCCAAAGCCGGCCCTGGCTATCCCAAGCTAGTCCCTGAGGGTTCCGGTGACCATATGAGTAGACCAAATTACCAAAAGGATTTCCGGGTGCTGCGCTCCCCTCGTCTGTTACCCGCAAAATCTTTCCTGCCAGAGAATTTCTATCTTGTGCTCGGGAAGGATTCCCCGCATCTCCGGTGGTAATGTATAAGAAGTTATCAGAGCCGAACTTAATCCTTCCGCCATTATGATTGGCTGCCCCTGGAATGTTGTTTACAATAACTTGCTCATTTACTAACTTTCCGTTCTCAAACTTAAATCTTACTACTTTATTTAATGTATTATCTCCAGTGCTAGAGTAAGTATAGTAAAGATAAACATAGCCGTTTTCTGCAAAATCAGGATGGAGAGTAATCCCCAACAGCCCACCTTCGCCGATATGTTTGACAGCAGAAATGGTGACAACTGGCGTGGGTGAGAGCTTACCATTTTTATCAATCATTCGAACCCGCCCGGTCCGTTCTGTAAAAAGGATACTTTTATTAGGGAGAAATACCAAACCCCAGGGAATTTCCAAATTTTGAGCAATTACTGTTATTTGAGCAGACTGATTTTGGTCCGGGCATGGAGCAAATTCACAATTCGGCGGTACTCTTCCCACAGCCGAGCCGTCCGGACAGATTTTGGCTTCCTGAGTACAGACAATACCATCACCAGAAGGTTCCTTTTCAAAAAAATTCTTACCAGAGAGTATTGCACCCAAGGTAATCAGGGAAATCACTACTACGGCCGTTATTATTTTGGGAGACATTTGGTATAATAATTATATCAAATGAAAACCTATGCGATACTGGCTATTCCTATCCTGGCCTTTTTTGTCATGTTATTTGTCTACACCAAAGCAGTCGGCCCAATCCCCTTTTCTGTTAGTAGCGTTACTACTTCCAAGACGGATACTTTTAATGTAACAGGGGAAGGTATAGTGGTTGCAAAGCCGGATATAGCTACCTTAAGTGTTGGTATTACAGCCCAGGCCTCTACAGTCAAGACAGCCCAAGACCAGATAAGTTCTGCCATCAATAAAGTCTCTGATGCCATTAAAAAGCTGGGGATTGAACAAAAAGATATCCAAACACAAAATTATCAAATCAACCCCAATTATGACTTCCAGGGTCCTACCCAGCGGATTACCGGCTACTCCGCCTCTACCAACCTGTCAATAAAGGTCCGAAACATTGACTTGGTGAACCAGGTAATTGATTCTGCCACCGAAAACGGCGCAAATCAGGTAGGTGGAATCAATTTTGATGTGGATGATAAAGCTAAGGTGGAAAATGAGGCCAGGCAGAAAGCAGTAACCGCAGCTAAAACAAAGGCTGAAAACGCAGCCAAAATTGCCGGATTTAGGCTGGGTAGGCTGGTAAATTATTCGGAAAATTTTGAAGGAGAACCTAGGCCAATCCCTCTTCGGGTAAGTGCCGGGGCACCGGAAGTTCAAGAACTTGAAACAGCAGTGGAGCCAGGATCCTCTGAAATCAGGGTGGTAGTTACCTTAAGCTACGAAATTTTCTAAATATCCTTTATCTCCTTGGCAAAAGGTCTTTGTTGATCTCTGTCAAAGCCTATCTCGTAGACTTTACTACTTGGTAATCTAGCAGATAACTCATCAAAATAGTCTCCCCTGTTTCCATAGATCCGGTGAGAGCCCGAGTCCATCCTCCTCAGGCCTGAAAATGCCCTTGAAATGAACTGGCCAAATTCAACTTTTCCCATACCTAACATTTACGATATTTAAGATTTAGTTCAAAGTCAAGGGAGCAATTGAAAAAGGTAGAGTACTTCAGATAGAATATGGAATACGCGGGTGTAATTCAGCGGTAGAATGTCACTTTTCCAAAGTGAACGTCAGGGGTCCGACTCCCCTCACCCGCTCCAGACGGGGCAGTTTACCTCCTAGGATATTGAAGCCACTGTTGTGTTTATACTTCGTCTTTTTCTCCAAAGCAAAAAGATTAGAGTTAATGCCGCAATAAGGGAGGCAGCATAATTTATAGCTATTTTGGATGGATCCATCGTTTTGTTTATAAAAGAAGCTAGGAAATGAAATATTAAGAAAAGATAAGTAAAGAAATACAGATTTGATAAATTCATCATTTTTCCTCGTATCACAAACCAAATTAATATTAAAATTACTCCTAAATCATTTTGCTGGCTAAAAACAACTATCAAAGAAGCTAAAATAATTAGGACAGTCTTCTCTAGATGTTTTAAACCTAATCCTGCTACCAATTTTCCCACCTGTCCATATTTCTTTATTAAAATCAACATAATGATTAGAACAGATCCTAATATTAATGAATCTGGATAAGCAAAAGGAATCAGCCCTGCCATCAATACATAAAGAATCAATAGATACAAAATTGACAGAATATAACCGATCTTTCCTAAAAATGGTCGTTTTTCTCCAGGAATTAAAAAGTTAGTTAAAAGATAGGGAAAAGTTACGGTTACTGCGCTGTGGCCTAAAGCCAGAAGAAGTGTTAAAAAGAAGGGATTTTTGATATAAAAAGCCTCTTCCAAAATACCATAAAGTATGCCAATAAGAAAAATGCCCAGAATGGATAGTTTTTTTCTGAGAATAATATCTGCCACGACGGCTAACTGTATTAAATAATAGGAAAAAGAAAAGATGACTGTACTAAGATCTATCCTATTAAAAAGAGTAGAAACCGTTACAATCTCAGCTGAAAACCAACCCAAGAATCCAAATAACCAGACCCACTTAGGAAATAGAAAATACTTTTGTTTGATGGAAAATTTCCCCTATTACTCTTTTTAACAAAATATATATTACAATTCAACCCTCGACTGCCTGATACGCTCTCATCAATTTGTTAAAATGAGACAGGTAGTTGAGCAGGATTAGTTCAAAATAATTTGCGTGTCCTGCTCATTCACTTTGTGAATGAGCGAGGCTCGCCCAAAGGGCGGCCCGCTCTCCATAATGTATTTCATTTACGTTCTACAAAGCCTTAAAGATCAGAGAACATATGTTGGTTATACAGATAATGTAGAAAGAAGATTTATTCAACATAACTCTGGTTATGTGAGATCTACCAAACACAGAATTCCTTTTAAATTGCTTTTTACTGAGAATTTTTTAACATCTGCAGAGGTAAAGAAACGTGAGTTATATTGGAAAAGTGGAGCAGGTAGGCGAAAACTAAAGGACTATTTTCAAAAGGGTTGCTAAAATTAGTTAAAATTCGATCCTATAACCAAGAACCCTAACGGGAATCGAACTAGCCAGTAATTTGCATTTTGCTTGAGTAACTAATAAACTATCTTTATAAGATATGAGAATATCTCTAAGTAAGCAAGATATATTTAATGAGTTAAAAGCATTTGTAGCTGCCATAGGAGTCTGGACACTAACTTCCTTAGTTTTAATGCTTATTACCTCATTTATTTTCGGAGTAACCCCAAATAAAATCGGTATTCTAGCAACTATTATTGGATTGGCTGCAGGTATCTTCGTCGCGTACACCATAAATGATCGTAAAATTCCTAAATTAACATTGGGAATGATGATTATTGTAGGCGCTATATTTTATATTCTTACCTCTTTTATCGGCAGATCAATGGTGTTTGGTCCAGGAATGGAACCATCTTATAAAGATAGAGAAGGAATCTGGGTGGATCGTTTTACAGTTGAGTTTAACAAACCAAAACGAGGAGATGTCGTTTTGGTGCAAAATTCATCAGGCGGAGATTCTATTAAAAGAGTTATTGGTCTCCCTGGTGAAGAAATTAAACTGCTTGGTAGCATGGTAGTTATCAACGGAGATAGCGTTCTCGTGGAACCCTATGTAAAAACTACGGAAAGATGTGCTATGGGGGTTTCTTTTATCAATCCCTATGTGTCTACATACAAACTTGATTCCTATGAATATCTTGTTTTATCCGATAATAACAGATTAGAATTGCAACCTCCGACTGTAGTTTCACAAACAAATATAATAGGCAGGGTTCTTGGACAGAAAGGCCAACCTACCATAACTAAACTATCACCTACTGGATTAAAAGAATATAATAATCCAGAATTAAAAATAAGTTTTCAATATTCATCGGGTTGTTTAGTCGAAAGTAAAGAGAAAAATAAAATAACAGTTAAAGAATCGCAATCAGGCTCTGCATTGTTAGATATCACTTTATTTGCACAAAACCCTAAAAGACTGACTACAGAGGAGTGGATAAATGATAATTATAAAGTTGTTGAGAGTATCTATTGCAAGCAAAATGAAAATTGTCGTGTAAGACCAGGGGATAAAATTTTTCAAATTACAGAAAGGTTCACTATTGATGATTTACAATATGTGGCTGGTAGTTATAAAGATTCTAAGTACCTAGGGAAGGATTTAACTACAGGATATGGTCTTTTTGTTGCTGCGGGAGATAACGTTTATTTGATTAGTTCAGGTACTGATAAAAAACTCCTAGAAACTATTAACTTTTTACAACAATAGTTATTGTACTTTATTGTACATAAAAAACTAGTTACTGGACAAGAATTAAAAGGGGTTACTAACACTTATTTTGAGGAAGGAGGAAATTTTAAGGTAAAATTAGCCTCCAATTCGTATAAAAAATCTGGTAAAATAGGCGAGGAGCTAAATTCTTGGATAAATTCTGGCAGTCTGGCTAAGATCACGTCAGGAGCTCACGGATCTCTGATTCTTTCACTTTTGGGTGCACATTTAAGATGATTAGATGGTACAATACTGTCTATGGGAAATTTTAACCGTGGTGATCGTGGCGGCAGATCCGGTGGAGCTTTTGAAAGACGTGGCTACAGTGACAGAGGTAGAAGAGGGCCTGTAGAGATGCACCGTGCAGTTTGTGATAATTGCAGAAAGAATTGTGAAGTGCCTTTCCGGCCAACCAGCGGCAAGCCTATTTTTTGCAATGATTGTTTTCAAAGCAACCGTGGTTCTGACTCAAGAAGATCTACTAATTCTGATGACCGGCAAATGTTTGAAGCAGTTTGTGATGAGTGTGGACAAAGTTGCAAGGTGCCTTTTCAGCCAAGCGACGGAAAGCCGGTTTATTGTAGCAACTGTTTTGGAGAGAAAAAGGGAGCCGGAAACAGAAACAGAGAACAATCTCAACCTCAATACAAAAACCAGCTTGCGGAGTTAAATAATAAACTGGATAGAATATTACTAATGCTAGCTCCTAATGCTTTTGAAACAGCAGTTCCGGTAGTTGCTGAGGAGATAGTGATTGATGAAGTATCTGACCAACCGATTGAAGAACAAGTTGTTGAAGAAAAAATAAAAGCACCTAAGAAAAAATCCTCAAAAAAGAAATAATCTTTCTTAAATTTTCCTTGCCCGCTCAGAAATGTTGAAAAACAAAACCAATCCTGCTAAAGTCACAACCTATGGCAGTTGAAGATTTAACAGAACCACTTTCACGAATTTATGGTTCTAGTGCTATCTATGTTGAACAGATTGAAAAACTTGGTGAAAAAAATGGAACCAAGAGCGCAAGATGTTTTTATACTGTTTCTTCCATCCATGCCAATCGCCCAGATGACCCGCCTGCTTTAGACGGATTCGAACCGCATACAAACGGAAAACCTGTCGGTATCCTAAATGTTACACCCGGACATACAGTTGGCCACTTTAAACAAACTCCGGTATTCCCTGGGCATAAAGGAATTAGGGCAGCAGTAGCATACGTTGATACGTTTGTGAATTCTTCTGTCCCTTACCATTTACATCCTAATCAGGTACGTTTGTCCAGCTTTGATAGTGTAGTTTTTAAAGGCTTCGTACTTCCCGGTACCCAATTAAAAGTGTTTGAATCAGGAGATGATTTAAGACGTCGGACGTTAGATATTGAAATCAAAAAAGGTGATGATGTTATAACCGAAATTAATGGATTAAGAGTTATTTTCCATCCTACTGAAAGACCACTTCTAGCTGCACTTTTAGAAGACCAGCTTATAGAAGCTATGGTTCAGTCAGCTGCTGCAACAGCGCTTGATTTAAATCAAGAATTAGATGGAATACCTATGTTTCAGAGCATAGGCAGGACAAGTTTTTCCTTTGACCGAGCGCTAGAAGGTTTAACAGTAGAAATGAGGACAGAAACTACTGCTGCTGACAAAAGGGGGTTCATAGGAAATGTTAAAGCCTATGTAGATAGGAAAGAAATCGCCCAGAGTTTTGATACGAAAGCTATGATCATTACGAAAAGAATAGCCGAAAGAATGATGGGAATCAAGCTTGACAAAAGTTAATATATAGGATAAAACTCATTTATGGCAGAAAGAGCTGGTTTGTTAGAGGGTAAGCAAATTTTAATCATGGGTTTAATTAATACCAAAAGCTTTGCCTGGACAATTGGACAAAGGGCGACTGAGGCAGGTGCCAGTGTTACTTATACTGTTCAGAATGAAGAATTCCGCCATGGCTTTCTACGAAGGTCTTTTAAGCAGGAAAAATTAAATTTTGAAGACTACAGAATTCTTCCATGTGATGTAACAAGTGATGAAGACATTAATAAACTATTTGCTCAAATTGAAGCTCCTTTGGATGGTTTAGTACACTGCATTGGTTTTGCTAATCCCCAAACTTGCATGCAGGAATCAATGTTCGGATCCCCACGGGCAGATATTTTAAAGGCTTTAGAGATTTCTGCCGTCAGTTTAGCGTTAGTGGCTGAGGCAGCCCGGGAAAAGTTCATCAGAGGCGGATCGATCGTGACAATGACTTTTGATTCGGAAAAGGTTTACCCTAATTATAACTGAATGGGGGTATGCAAGTCAGCCTTAGAAGCTAGTGTTAGATATTTGGCCAGAGACTTAGGATCTCTTGGAGTTAGAGTCAACAGTCTTTCAGCCGGTCCCCAAAATACCACGGCAGCAACTAAAATCCCTGGCTTCGATAGAATTGCCGCCCATTGGGACGGACGCTCACCGCTTGGGTGGGATCTGAATAAGGATCGTGAAGCAGTTGCTGATAGTGTTATTTATCTATTGAGCGATCTTTCCAGAAAAGTAACAGGTGAAATTCATCATGTAGATGGCGGATTCCACAGCGTCAGTCTTCCCATAAAGGAAGGTTAATTAGAGTTGCCCCAGATCTTGATCTACCGGGGTAAAATCACTATCTATTTCGCCTTCCACATCAATACTCCTTAAATCATTTTCCAGATTTTCTTGAGGTAGGGTTACAGGAGTCTGCAAAGGGGTAATTTGTGACTTTGGGGCAGATGTCTGTTGTTTGCTTAAGAATAGATATATTCCTCCTACCAAGGCAACTACTATTACTAGTCCAATCAGTAGCCAAAGAATCATTTTATTTGAATCACCCGAAGAAGAATCAGGCATCAGTGTTTGAGGTACTGACGGTTGTGACGGTGACATATTTGGTGTTGGCATTTGAGGAGTTTGGTTACTATTGTCCACTGCTTGTTCCCTCCTTCCTAAGACCAGGAATCAATGCTTTGCCTGATTTAGCTACTCTTATTGCATTTGCAACCGCCTGTTTTGCATCTATAACTATTTTTCTAAGGGCCAGCAAATCAGTATGCAATTTATCTCTTTGTGTTTTAGCATCTATTCTGATATTAGATTCAGAAGTGACCACAATTGTATAATCTTTAAGTGCCTGATCTGAAACAGCAGCAGAAGCCGATGCTATAGCATCTCTTGCAGAAGCAATAGCTGCGCTAGCGCTGGCAGAGCCTTTTATATCCGGCGTTCCACTATTTACTCTTGCTTCCAGTTTATCCAGGATTTCAGACATTCTATCCAGATGTTTTTGCATCTGAGTAGTTCGGTTTTGGTTTATTTTATTTAAATTGGCACTAACTCTCTCTGCTATCTCTGCCTTTTTGGTATCCTTAAATGCTTGTAGTTTTAACTTTAAAGCTGCAGCTTTGGAGGCCAATTTTTCTCTCATGACTTCAATTCTATTCTCTAAATTTTCTCTTTTGGTTTCTATTCTCTCCTGAACAAGTTGACTTTTAACTACGGGTCTGATTGCCTTAGGCGTTAATTCTTGGGCAAAAACAGGGTAAGTAGCAAAAGCTAGTAGTGATAAACTAAGCAAAATTACAGAGGTTTTTAGCATGGTGTATTGGGACATTATTTCCTACTCTATCAAAAGGCTAGATATCTGTCAACCCTTCGGTAAAACATGATATAATCCACCCCTAAGGAGCAACAATGCTAAGTGATCTTAAAATCGCCCAAGCGGCAAAATTAAAACCCATCCTAGAAATTGCAGCCGATATGGGGTTTAGCGAGGATGAGATCGAGTTACACGGCAAATACAAGGCTAAGGTTTCACTTGAAGTACTTAAAAGATTAAAGGACAAACCAAATGGTAAGTATATTGACGTGACGGCCATCACTCCTACTCCGCTCGGAGAAGGCAAAACTACCACCACAGTTGGCCTAGGTCAGGCTCTAAATAAGATCGGAAAAAAAGCGATCATTTGCATCCGCCAGCCATCCTTGGGACCGGTTTTCGGTATCAAAGGAGGTGCGGCTGGCGGCGGCTATTCTCAGATTATCCCGATGGAGGACTTCAACCTGCACTTAACCGGCGATGTTCACGCCATTGGCCTTGCTCATAACCTCTTGGCTGCTTTTGTGGACAACCATATTTTCCATGGCAACAAGTTAAATATTGACCCTCAGGCAATAACTCTCCGCCGGGTGGTAGATGTTTCCGATCGGACCTTGCGCAACATCATCATCGGTTTAAATAAAGAAGGCATGGTTCGGGAAACAGGATACGATATTACTGTAGCCTCTGAGGTGATGGCCATTTTGGCCCTGACAACTGGACTGCAGGATCTGCGGAGGCGCTTAGGCAAAATAGTCATTGGGACTACCAAAGATGGTAAGCCGGTAACTGCAGAGGATCTCAAGGTGGCTGGGGCAATGACAGTGCTTTTAAAAGATGCTATCAAACCAAATTTGATGCAGACACTGGAAAATACGCCCGCTTTTGTCCATTGCGGCCCGTTTGCCAACATTGCCCACGGCAACAGTTCTATCTTGGCAGATGCCATTGCCTTGAAGCTTTCTGATTATGTGGTGACAGAAAGCGGGTTTGGAGCAGACTTGGGGGCGGAGAAATTCATGAATATCAAGTGCCGTACCAGCGGTCTGGTACCGAATGCCGCGGTGATTGTGGCCACCATCCGGGCCCTCAAGATGCACAGCGGCCGTTTTAAAGTTATCGCCGGAAGACCACTGGATCCCGGACTGGCAAAAGAAAACTTGGCTGCTGTTCGTGAAGGTTCCGCAAACCTCGAAAAACAAATCGAAAATATGCGATATTTTGGAATCCCGCTGGTAGTAGCAATTAATCGTTTTGCTAGCGATACCGATGCTGAAATCGAGCTGGTGAAAAAGGTATCGCTAGCATCTGGCGCCTTTGCAGCTTGCACCAGTGATATTCATGCAAGAGGCGGCAAGGGCGGAAAAGAACTGGCTGAATCCGTGGTTTTAGCCTGCGAGCAACCGAATAATTTCCGGTTCCTGTATTCACTGGAGGCCTCGATAAAAAGCAAGATTGAAACTATTGCCAAGAAAATTTACGGTGCAGAGGGAGTCACCTATCTGCCTGTAGCAGAAAAGGCCATCGAGATGTATACGCAGATGGGGTACGCCAACTTACCTATTTGCATGGCCAAGACTCATGAGTCCTTATCTCACGAGAAACATCTTAAAGGTAGACCAAGAGGATTTACAGTTCCTATTCGCGATGTCCGGTTATCAGCGGGTGCAGGTTTCCTCTATCCTCTCCTGGGTGAGATGCGGACCATGCCGGGTCTGCCCTCTTCTCCTGCCGGAGAAAAGGTGGATATTGACTCAAAAGGCCGCATAGTGGGATTATTTTAGGGACGCTGGCCGATAATCAAGTTATTGGGAAACCAATTTTTGATTGGTTTGGGGTGTTTTTCAACCGCAGATAAACTTAATTTTTCGCCGTCAATAGGAACTGTCCAGAGTGTGAATAATGCTCCGAAGATTGATTCTTTCAAGACCTTTTTCATAATAATCTTTATAATCTTTTTCATATTCTTTTCTCAGTTGAAGGGTAGGCCCGAGAAGTGTTTAGGTAGATATTTATGTTTTTATTAGATCTCCCTTTTCTTCTTGGATCTAGTTTGACATCTCATCCTATCAAACTTTTCCTACCCTCAACCTGAGTAATCCTTTTATATACCCCAGAGACCTTCTTTTCAGTGATATTTATTACAAATATTATGTATATATGTAAGATTTATCACTGAAATAACCTTGTCAAATGGTTTATATTTTGGCTGTCTAATTGGGAAAGGAGGTGAGAAAAGATGTATTTATTAGTCGGTCTTTTAGGATTAATGTCAATAGTTTCGCCATACTTATTTGGATACAGCGAAGATGCGATTGCTCTTTGGACTAGTTTAGGCTTAGGAGCTGTTTTAGTAGTAGCTTCTATCCTGGAAGGGATTGCGGCAGATAAGGAAAGATGGGAATACTGGGTAGTGGGTGTGGCTGGAGTAGGTGCGGTCCTGGCGCCGTTTGTTCTGGGCTTTAGCGCGCTCACAGCTGCTTTATGGACTTTAGTGATAATAGGTGTGGTAACGATACTAACCGCCTGGATGAAGCTTTTTCCGGGAAGACCACACTACTTTAGATAGATCCGTTAGTGGAATGAGCAGAAGGAAGAATTTGAGCCGCCGGAGAGTCGGACTCCGGTCTGTCTTCTTTCCATTTCTGAAAGGAGGCTGTTCTGCTGTTGAACTAGCGACTCTCCGCCATATTAAACCTTAATCAACATTATTTCAGTAAGATTTATTACAGAGTAACAAATAAGTAAATAGCTCATATGATTGAGTAATCGTCTGATATATAATCGCTTCATGAGTACTCCTTTGGTGGAAATACCTGCAAATGTTGCTGTCGACGCAGATGAAACTTTAGTTCAATTCCGTCAAGGGGTAGTTGACTATGCATGGGCAAAATTGAAACGGGAGTACACCGCAGACCAAATATACCCTGATCCCTACCAAAACGGAGATGACGAATTGGCTAGAATTATAGAGGATTTCTTAGATCAGCCCGATGAAGTGGAACAGCTTAAGCCGTACCTTGGCGCTGCTTTGGGTTTGCACATTTTACGCGAGGAAGGATATGTTTCCCACTTAATTTCATCACGTAGAGCGTCTGTCTTACAGAAAGCAACTGACTATTGGGTAGATATAAATGGTCTCCGACCCTATCTTCCGGGAATACACTTAAGTGATGGGTGGTTTGGCCCTAAATTTAAAGTAGACAAAGCAAAGGAGTTAAAAGTAGTGGCGGCATTTGATGATGATGATTTTATAGCCAGAAGCTATGCATCTTCAGGAATCCCAGTCTTTCGCATCTGTAATTCAAACAGACACAGATTAATGTTGGTAGCAGGTATCCCTCTTATTACCCAGCATCCTTCATTTCTAGAAGCAGTCCGTGCGTTCATAAGCAAACAGACTCTCTAAAACAACTTCGGCGCCCCCGGAGGGATTCGAACCCCCAATCTAGTGATTAGAATTCACTTGCTCTATCCGTTGAGCCACGGGGGCAAATATTTTAAAGTTTTCTAGGATTCCCAACTTCCAACCCATTATCTTCCTGAATAAATTCTTATCAGAAATAACTATCCTACACGTCCCCATATAAGAGGGATTTCTTTTACCCTTTAGAAGTGTTTGTTTAATACGTGTTTTATTGAACCTACTTAGAGGTATTCCAGTAATTTCTGACCAAAATCTCTCTGATACATTTTTATCGTGCAAAGTCATAATGCTTAAGACTACTCTAAACTTTTCTTCGCTCGCTCCACAAACTTCCCTAAACCATCTCATTATAAACTGAATCATTGCAGGGTCAGCGTTTGTAAAACCAACTCGTTCTTGAGACTTATCCCCCTCTGCCCAATAAAGCATAATTCCCATTGTAAAAAAGGGGTCCTGCATTCTTTTTCCAGCTTCTTCCTTAGCATTATTAATAATCTGAAAAGTAGTTTCTATTCTTTTTTGGCGATTTCTAAATGCTCCCTTAAGTCTTCCTTTGTCAGCCCCTTTCTCCATTTTGGCAAATAGCCTTTGCTTTTGCTCCTCAGACAATTCAATTCCTTTAAGCCACCCGTTAAGAGTACCCTTAGAAAGATTTGGTATTTTCTGCATGATCTCACTAAAACTGAGTCCTTGTTTCCTTAGCTGTCTTGCCAATATTCTTTCGTTTAATCTAACTCTCATATCGAGACCTATGCAATTAGTATACACTATTTGCCAGTTCAGATGTTAATGTGCGATTAATGACTATTTTACCAATTCGCAGCGAGTTTAGCAAAACTAAAGGAATCCTACCTCGAAGTGGGAATGAAGCTACACCTGGGGTTTTTGCATGGTTTGTAAATACACAATTAATTTTTTCAAACCCTCTTCAAGCTCCACCTTAGGCTCCCATCCCAACTTTTCTCTGGCTTTAGTAATATCCGGACAGCGCCTCAGCGGATCATCCTGCGGTAAGCTTTCAGTGAACTCCACTTCAGAAGTAGCACCTGTGAGTCTTTTGACAATCTCAGCTAATTCCAGAACCGTAAACTCATGAGGATTCCCCAAGTTATATACTTCCCCTTTGTCACCTTTTTCCATGGCCGCAATAATCCCGTCCATTAAATCGGATACGTAACAAAAAGACCGGGTTTGTTTGCCGCCACCGAAAATTGGAAAAGGTTTATTCTGCAGCGCTGCACTGATAAATTCAATGACCACCCTGCCGTCCGCAGCCATTCTGGGACCATAGGTATTAAAGATACGGACGATCCGAGCATCTAACTTGTTGTAACGAACGAAGGCAGAAGTAACAGTTTCGCCAAACCTTTTTGATTCATCATAAACAGATCTTGGTCCGGTAGTTGAAGTGTTGCCTCTGTAGCTTTCTTTTTGCGGGTGTTCCAACGGATCTCCATAAACTTCGGAGGTGGAGGCGAATAAAAACTTGGCACCGCGGGCAGTAGCTTCCTCACACAAGCTCCATGTCCCTATGGAATTTATCTGCATAGTTTCAAAGGGAAGCGCAATGTAACTTTTGGGGTTACTTTTATTAGGAGAAGCAGGTGAAGCCAGGTGATAAAGTTGGTCAAAATCAAGGTCTTCTGGCAGATTTTCAGTTGCATCAGCTTCTACAAACATAAAATCCGGGCTGCTTTGCAAATGGGCAATATTGTCAACGCTGCCTGTCGAAAGGTTATCTATACAAAAGACCTGATCACCTCGCTCAATTAATTTGTCGCATAAATGGGAACCTAAAAATCCGGCTCCACCGGTAACAATAATTCTCATCTCATTAAATATACTACTTTTTCTTATAATTAACTACAGACTTATAATGGTAAAATATGCATTCAAGTATTATGACCGGCAAAAGAACTAAAATTGTTGCAACTATCGGGCCTGCTTCCTCACATCCTACAACTCTTCGGGCTTTAATTAAAGCCGGCCTTAATGTAGCTAGGCTAAATTTTTCTCATGGTACATACGAAGAAAGAAAAGAGCAAATAAATAGTATCAGAAGCATTGCCAAAGAGCTCAACAGACCTGTGGCCATTATGGCAGATCTGCAAGGGTCTAAACTCCGCTTAGGATCATTTGAGGGAATAAAAGAGATTAAAAAGGGCAGTATTATTTCGCTTAGCGCTTCCCCTTCTCAAAATGAAATCCCGATACAGTTTGACCTTTCTCCTTAAATATAAATCTAAGATCAAAATCGTTGCTAAGATCGAAAATCAGTGCCATAGTTTCATCCGCAGCAAATATTGCTTACAAAGTCAATGCTAAGACTTTTGTAACAAAGTTTACCAAAGATTACGATGTTTTTTGGAAACTAATAATTAATACAATAAATAAGAATAGGATAGCCGCCAAGGGAGATAAAGTGGTAATAGTCAGTTTAATGGGTCAAAATTCTCTTTCCTAAAATCTTGCCTTTACTATCAATCTCAAAGATATAAATCTCCCCAAACCCCAATTCAAGTCTGGCAATATCTTCATCAGAAATATTTTCTAAATACTTCATTAAAGCCCTCAAAGTATTTCCGGAAGAAATAACCAAAACATTTTTCCTTTCCTTTAAGTCTCTCAAAATACGTTCTTTGTAAAAAGGCACTACTCTATTGTATACATCCACTAAACTTTCCCCTTCCGGAATTGGATAATCCCATCCTCTTCTGATTTGAATAAATTTCTCATGCCCTAACTGTTTTTCAACTTCCCATTTATTTTTGCTGGTATAAATACCATAATCTCTTTCATTTAAAGCCGGATTGTGAAAAACCGGACAGGACAAACTTAAACTGTTACAAATTTCCTGGTACATTTGTTTTGTCCTGCTTAACTCCGAGGTATAAACCTCATCAATTCTCATACCCCTTAATATCTCTGCCACTTCCTTAGCCTGCTTTTTCCCCTCCTTACTTAAAAATGTATCAGTTAAACCTTGCCATTTACCTTCTATATTCCAATCAGTAATCCCATGTCTAATTAGTATTAGATAAGCCATAAGCTCTATTCTTAATTCTTTATTCTTGATTCTATTTCCAAAAGCCTTTCATATTTTACCAATCTTTCTTTCTGCAGTGGGCAACCGCTTTTTAATCCAGCAGCTCCCAGACCAACCGCTAAATCCGCAATAAAATCATCCATAGTTTCTTCACCCCGGTTAGCCACAATAATTTTCCAACCAAAACTTTTGGCAAGATTAGCAGCTTGAATAGTTTCCGAAACCGTACCTATTTGAGTAGTTTTAATAATAACGGCATTTACTGCCTCTTTTTCTGCAGCCATTTTTATCGTTTTGGGGTTGGTAGTTGTCAAATCATCTCCCACTATCCAGGTTGCACTCCCCAAACTTTTGGTGATTTTTGCAAATCCATCCCAGTCTTCTTCTGCAAAAGGATCCTCAATAGCAAAAAGTTGGTAGTTGGTAGTAAGCAACTGGTAGTAAGAAAGCAGATCATTATTACTCATTATTTTCTCTCCCATCCTATACGAACCATTTTCAAAGAGAGTCGAAGCTGCTACATCCAGTCCTAAATTTGTATCTAACCCGCGCTCTTTTATAACTTCTTGGAGAATTTTTAAGCCGTCTTCAGCATCTTTTGAAGGCACTGTGAAACCACCTTCTGACCCCATCTTTACCTCTCCATATTTTGCCTGAATTTTCTCTCCCAAGAATTTAAGCAAGCTTAAACATTTATCTAAAGCCTCTTTAGGTGAATTTGTTTTAGGGATAAACCAGTATTCTTGAAAAGGTAAAGAATCAGTTGTATGCACTCCTCCCTCAATAACATTAAAAAAACAAAGTGGCAACCCAGGTTTAGAACCGGAAATCTTGGCAATCAGCTGCCAAACTTCCAAATTACTCTGTTTTGCCAGAAGCTTTGTAAAAGCTAAGCTTAAAGATAAAATAAAATTGGCCCCCAAATTTGATTTATCAGGTGTTCCGTCTAAAGTATTAAGAAATCCATCAAATTGTTCCAAGGTAATAAAATCCTGATTTTTCATTTGAGTCTTCACCCAGGAAGCTTTTTCCAAAGCCGCTTTAGGAACGATAACTTTTGTTTCGTTTCTGCCGGTACTTTCTCCTGCTGGCACAGAAGCGGTAATCCTGATCCCACCGGATTCCATTTCAGCCTCCAAAGTATCTTTTCCCTTGGAATCAGGTATTATCTTTATATCAATTTCATTAATTTTCATACTGAGACGAGCTAACTTTTGTGCGCCGACGAGCCGACTTATCAAAATAATTATTTCTGTTCTATTTTATCAACAGCAAGAGTTGTTTGAACCAAGGCATCGGGGTTTAGGGAAATACTATCTATCCCTTCTTTAATTAAAAACTCTACAAATTCCGGATAATCCGAAGGGGCCTGTCCGCAAATGCCAATATATTTTCCTTTAGCCTTGCACTTTTTAATTACCTCCGAAATCAACTCTTTTACTGCCGGATCATTTTCATTGGAAATGCCTTTTATTTTTTCATTTCCATCCCGGTCAATTCCTAAAGTTAGCTGGGTTAGATCATTGCTGCCAATACTCATCCCGTCAAAAATCTCTAGAAACTGCTCAGCCAAAATAACATTAGCCGGTATTTCACACATCACATAAATTTTTAAATCTCTATATCTTTTTTTAGATAACCCCTGTTTTTCCAAAAGTGCTAGCACCTTTTTACCTTCCTCCAGAGTCCTACAAAACGGCACCATCACGGCAGTATTTTTAAGTCCCATTTCTCCAATTACCTTTTTTATGGCCTCAATTTCTAAAATAAAAGCCGGGGCAAAATCTTCGGAATAATATCTGGAGGCTCCCCGGAAACCTATCATGGGATTTTCTTCTTTTGGTTCATATAAATCTCCGCCCAGCAAAGATCTATATTCATTAGTTTTAAAATCCGAAAAGCGGACAATCACCGGGTTTGGGTAAAAAGCTGCCGAGATTTTAGCAATGCCGTAAGAGAGTTTATCAATATAAAACTTCTTCTTGTCAGGATAACCGGCTGTTTTTTGGTCAACGGATTCTTTAATGGCTTTTGATAAGGTACCGTAGTTTATCAGCGCTAAAGGATGAATACCGATATCAGAAGCAATAATAAATTCCTCCCTGGCCAAACCAACTCCTTTATTCGGTAAAAACGATTTTTCAAAAGCCGTGTCCGGGGTGGCAATATTCATCATGATTTTAGTTTCCGTTTCCGGTAAATTCTTAACATCCCGCTCAGTTACTTTAAACTTTAATTTGCCCTTAAAAACAATCCCTTCTTCCCCTGAACAATCTACAGTTACTTCCTCCCCATTTTTAATTTTAGTAGTGGCATTTTTACAGCCGACTATTGCTGGTATACCCAACTCCCGGGAAACTATGGCTGCATGGGAGGTCCTACCGCCTTGATCTGTCACAATGGCTGAGGCAATTTTCATAATCGGTTCCCAATCAGGGTCTGTCATTTTGGTGATCAACACTTCGCCTTCTGCAAAGATAAGGATATCTTTAGGATTTAAAATAATTCTGGCTTTACCAGCACCAATCTTATTGCCAACCGAAGCGCCCTTTACTACCGGAGTTCCATTTTCAAGCCTTACATATTCTTTAATAATGGAAAAGTTTCTTTCCGCATGGACTGTTTCCGGCCTGGCCTGGATAATGTAGAGTTTTCCATCCAAACCATCCTTCGCCCATTCCATATCCATCGGGGTCCACTTGCCGTTTTTACTGCTGTAGTGCTCCTCTATTTTCATTCCCCAGCCGGCCAGTTTCAAAATCTCTGAATCCGAAAGTGTAAAAGATTCCTGCTCTTTTTGAGAAGTTTCAATAATTTCGGTTGGCTTATCTTTGCCATAAACCATCTTCTTCACCTTTGACCCCAGCTTTTTACTTATCACTGCCTTGGTGCTCTTAAACACCAAAAATTCATCCGGCGTTACTTCCCCTTGCACTATCATCTCTCCCAATCCCCAAGAGCCGTTAATTAACACTACATCTTTAAAACCTGTTTCAGTATCCAAACTAAACATCACTCCAGAACAAGCTAAATCCGAGCGAACCATCTTTTGCACTCCTACAGACAGATAAACCTTGAAATGATCAAATCCTTTGTCCTCGCGATATGAAATTGCCCGGTTAGTAAACAAAGATGCCATGGCCGCTTTAATGGCTATCTCGGTATTTTGCTCACCCCTAACATTTAAAAATGTTTCATGCTCTCCGGCAAAAGAAGCTCCTGGTAGATCCTCAGCTGTAGCAGATGAACGGACTGCAAAATCAGCTCCTTGGCCATATTTTTTCTCGGCTATTCTGAACGCCTCTTTAATTGCCTCCTTCAACTCATCCGGAAACTCCGTGCTTTTAATTTTTTCCCGAATATTGTTGCCTCGTTTTTCTAAATCTGCCAAGTTTTTAGTATTCAAACCTTTTAACTCTTGTTTGATGAAATTGTCCAAGCCGGTTTGTGATAAAAAGAATTTATAAGCACTAGTAGTCACTACAAATCCACTCGGGATATTAATATCACTGCCGCGAAAAGCTTGGATCATCTCCCCCAACGAGGCGTTTTTCCCACCCACTTCTGACATATCACGGATATTTACTTCTTCAAAAAGCTTGATAAACTGTTTATTCTTTAACATTAATCTCATAATTGCAAGAAAACTCCATGTTGTCAACACAAGTAAAAAAGAAAAAATGGTAAAATAACGAGAACCATGTCGACCTTTGTATTTTTAGGCTTATTGCTTTATTCTTTATTCTTTATTCAACCTGTATTTGCAATTGTCAATCCTCTCTCCGTCCCCAACAACAAGTTCGGGATCCACATCATCCAAGCTACCCCGGATGAATCTTCACCTGCAGCTAAGCTTGTTAATACTAACGGTGATTGGGGTTATATTACAGTTTTGGTCGAAAGTAAAGATAGAGATCATAATAAATGGCAGGAGTTTTTTGATGACCTGCGCCGCAGACACTTGATTCCGCTGGTAAGGCTGGCCACAGAGCCGCAGGGAAACTTCTGGAAAAGACCCTATGAGAAAGAGGAGGAGGCTTGGGCAGATTTTTTAGATGCCTTAAATTGGCCAACTAAAAACCGTTATGTCATCGTTTACAACGAACCTAATCACGGTACAGAATGGGGAAATAAAGTTGACGCGTCCTCTTATGCAGAAGTTCTAGATAAGACTATTACAGCGCTTAAAAACAAAAATCAGGACTTTTTTGTACTCAACGGCGGCTTTGATGCTTCCACCCCCTCCAAACCTCCCGTATATGAAGATCAGATAACATTCATGAAAGAAATGAATAAAGCCGTACCGGGTATTTTTGAAAAATTGGATGGCTGGGTTTCTCACTCATATCCTAACCCGGCTTTTGCAGGATCTCCGGCGGCAGTTGGCAGAGGAACCGTAAGGAATTGGTTTTGGGAAATACAGCAACTTCGAAATCTTGGTGTAACTTATAACTTACCGGTTTTTATTACCGAAACAGGCTGGAAACATGCGGAAGGCTTAAGCTACGATTCAAGATTGCCGGACGAAGAAACTGTAGCCAAGTATTACAAAGAAGCCTTTGAGACTGCTTGGAATATCGACAGGATTGTTGCCATAACTCCTTTTTTATTAAGCTATCAGGAGATTCCTTTTGACCACTTTTCGTTTAAAAAACCGACTGGAGAGAAACAAAATATCAAAGTCTTGAGTGTTGCGTATCCTGAGTATTATTCTATGTATCAAACAATACAGGATTTACCAAAAGTTACAGGTAAACCTGTTCAGGAAACAAAAGCGCTTCTTACAAAAGGCGAAATTTATAGCTCCATAATTTCAGGGGAAATCTACACAATTTCTTTAACCTTTAAAAACATAGGCCAGTCAATCTGGAATGATAGGCAGGCAGTAATGCTGCAACCTATTGAGGGAGGTCAAAGCCTGGGGATTACAGGTATTGAGCTACCTGAAGATAGAAAGATTGAACCCGGACAGGAATACACATTTAATCTAAATTTAAAAGCGCCTCAAAGCGGAACGTACAAAGTCTCCCTTAATTTGTTTGATGGGAGCAGTCAATTTGATTCAAAACCTGTTGAATTTACCACAGAAGTTAAGTCCCCTGTCGTTTTGAAAATTTTGTCTACGCTGGGATGGAAAAAAGATTTTGCAGGAGCTTATGTCCTAAGAATTAAAGGGATAAGCGAAGAAAGCGCCCAAGCCATAACCTTAAATACGGAAGGGGTATCTCCCGAAATAGAAGCAAGATATCTGCTGCCGGATTATTCCTTTGAGTTCTCTTTGGAAAAACCTTTTTACAAACCCAAAACTATAAATCAAAAAGTCTCTGCCGGAGTTAATACCTTAGATTTTGGGGTCCTGCAGCCGGATATATTTACCGCAATCTTACATCCTAAGGAGCTTTGGAAACTGTTACCTTTTTCTAATTAAAATTGGTATATTTTGACCTATTTTGTCTTAGTTGACAAGGGATATAATTTAAGTGTAGAGTGATAGAACCTGTTAAAAACTTTAAGTCGCAAGACAAAAAGTTTGCATCAGTCGAAAGACAGATATTGACAGGTTCTCTAAGGAAGCCCCGCAAGGGGCTTTTTTAGTATAAATTATCTTAGGGTGTCGCCTTTGGTTTTCCAGTGGTAATTAATATATCTACGTCCAGTGAGTCGAGATCATTCTGGATTGAAACATTATCAAACTCTTCCTGAAGCAGGGCAGCTATCTCATTCTGTAAATCTGGGGCCACTATAGGGGAGAAAATGACTATTGTATCTGTGGTAGATGCTCCTCCGGCATTATCTACTTCAATTTTTGACAATCCTAACGGGATAAGAAGATTCTTAATTTTAACGGCCTGGCCCGCTATGCCCGTACCGTTTAAGATACTCACCCGCAACCGATCCTTAGCTAAAGTTGCAGACTCTGTGGAGGTTTCAGGTGCCGCAGACTCGGTGCTGATAGAGGTGGGTGAAGCTTCTAAAGTTGCCTCTGTTGTCTTAAGGTCTTTTTTAAATGCAGTTCGGGATTGCTTCAAATATATATTAATTAGAAAGAAACTTAGGATGATAACAATTGCGAGCAGAAACAAAATTATAGCTAAAGCCTGCTTGCTTTTACCTCCATTGCTTAAGACAGAGCTGTCATTTAAAAAATTTGCGCTCTTAAGGAATCCCCTATCTTTGTATATCTTCCTTACAATATCTTCATTTAAGCTATTATCAGCGGAATAAAGAGACAGCGGCACCACCGCCAAAACCTTAAAACCCAACCCTTCCAAGGTTTCCAAAACTATTTCAAATAATTGTTTATTAACTGCAAAAAGATAAATATTCGCATTTAATTTAACAGTCTTTTTAATTAGTTTCCCACTTTCAAGGGGTATCATTTCTGTAAAGTCTGCCAGTTTTTCATCCAGCAGTTTTAAGTCTGTGGCGGGAATTAATTTTTTAAAAATAATCTCCTCTGATAGCACCAGTAAAACCCTCTGGCTTTTTATGTTTTCAGCAGTAATAAAATCCGCAATAAGCTTACTGTATTTAGCAGGGTTTATAATATCTTCTTCAGAAACAGTATCTTCCGGGAACTCAAGATGTTTTTCCTCGCCATTTATATAGAAGCTCAGGGAATTTTTTTGAATATAGATTGCCGAAGGGTACTTCTCAAAAAAAATCATAACTTAAATACATTTTAGCAGTTTTTAATAAAATTATCTGGAGACTGAAATTGTGGTGGTTCCGTCAGTATAGCAAGCCTTGACAGTTACTATGCCGTTCGAATCTCCTTGCACGGAATAACCGGTTTTAGCATCACTTCCTAAAGTTGTATCCGGGTCAAAGGGCATAGTTTTAAGGTATTTGCTAACGTTTTGTGATCCAGTCATTAAATCAGTACAAGCTGCTGCTGTAATGGTACAGTCAGAATTGCTAATTGTGCATCCGGCAGCATCAGTCCCCAACTGCACTTCGGTTCCTGCAGCCGGCATGTTGGATGGATAAGTCCCTTTATTATCCACAATGGATTGGTGAATAGCGGATAAAATCGAATCCAAGTCCGATGCCCGTCTGGCATCCTTAGCATCTTTTAATCTCTGAGCGGGGTTTAAAGCTACAAATACCGACACAGCCAGTATTGCCACAATCGTTATGGCAACAAGTAATTCAATTAAGGTAAAGCCTTTTTGCTTACTCTGAAGTAATCTGAAATGGGCAGAAATTCTCATAACTATATCAGCTTATTAAAATCTTAATACCTTGTCAAGACCCATTTAGTGGCTAAATTTCTTTCCAGCTGGTTAAACTAATACCGGTAGGATTTCTGGTGAAAACAACATTGACTTTTCTTTGGTAAGCAGCAGATAAAGAGGTAATAGTAATATCCCAGTTGGACGGGCCGCCTGAATTATAAGTAATTGAACAAGTCCCCTCTGGTCTGGTAATAGATGTTCCATTGTAGGAGCTGTTGGCCCGGATTTTCAGCATCACGTCTTCGACACATCCCTCAACAAAATTTAGATTATCTTCCCCTTTGTATAAAGATAGGGATGATTGAGCTTCGCCTATGGACAGGAGCGTGACAGTGGTCGCAATTGCCACCACTACTACGCTCAAGATTAGTACCGTTGTAATTGCAACAAAGCCATCTTTCATAATTCTAATTGCTACGCAGTTCTGCGCTTGATTCCGCTGCTATTGCCGGAGCATCATATTCTTGTCTGGAACCGGTGTAATTATCATCAATTGTGAAAGCAAACTGGATATGCTTAGTCTTGGCGTCTGCAGAACTGTAGTCAGAAAAAGTTAGGTTGGTTACATTTGTATCATTTGAGTTTAGATTAACCGGTGTTCCACCTGCTCCATACTTAATCCTGATTTTTCCCCCCGCATAGTCTATGACTGTGGTAGCATTGGTGTCCGTATTTAGATCTATGCTGGTTGCCGAAATGCTATTGATAGCATTTGCATTTCTGATTTCATATTTGATCCTTTCAGAAACATATCTTGCCTGAGATGAAACTTCTTGTTCCGCACTACTTTTGACCCCTCCTTCTATCACGTCCCACGCAAAAGGAATTAATGCCCCCATCACTATGGTAATAATAGCTATGTAAAGAATGAGCTCGATCAGTGTAAAACCATTTTTTTTCATATTAAGGCGCTGATATATCAACCCTGAAATATACCGGTTCAGCAGAAATAGGGCCGGCCCAAATGGTATTTTCAGCATTCCAAGAAGTCCCGCCTCCTGTTAAATGTGATTCCCAAATATCATCAGTTTTGGATGTTGCCGATTCATAAATCCCCGCAAATATTGCACCGGAGTTAAGATCAGCTTTTAGCCTAATAAATGAGGTGTCATCGCTTCCGGTTAAAGTAGTGGCTGAACCCCAGGCAGATCCTGACCACTGCTTCTTGGAGATGGCGGCACCATCTCCCCACAGGATCCATGCCTTTCCCGGATTAGCTGAATTTGTTTCCCAGACTAAATCAAAGTTCATGGAGGTAATATTTTCTACAGCCTTATCGTACTCAGGATGCTGGGTATCAGTGTCCCAGGCACTACCAGACCATTTGCGGGTATTCAAGTCAGCTTTTGCATCCTGTACTCCATACATCAGTTCGTTGGAGTTGGGTCTTGTAACTAACTTTACCCAATTAGCCACACCACCTGAAGCTGGGATGTCCAAGAGGGTAGCAGCAGTTAAACTCGAGCTGTTCCAGATCCGATAATACTGGTCAGTTGCAGTTGCATCACCCCAGATAAACATGGCTCTCCCAGATGTTTGCTCATAAGCCACATCAACTGCTTTTCTGTCGGCAGTGGACGCTGTAGCATCCCAGACTGTGGCAACACCCATATTGCTCCATCCGGAGCCGCTCCAAGTCATTCCATAGACATCGATGTTAGCATCCAGCATGATCATGGCAATTTCATTACTGGTACTTATCGGATTTTGAGCTGTTTCAATCCACCTAATAACACCTGTAGTAGGTGGTGCTGTAATAGTGGTTGCAGGAGTCCAATTACTTCCATCCCAAATACGGTAGGCGGGATCAACAGATGTTGAGTTTGGGAGAAAAACAATCACTGAGCGGTCGTTACTTTTTTCATATTCAAGATCAAAACTTCGATATACAGCAAATGTTGTTCCAACATTAGCCATTAGTGTTGGCGTCCCCCAGCTAGTACCATCCCAAACTTGAGCATAAATATTACCATTTGAATCTAGAGTAGCTAAAACAGCCTCATTTCTGGTACGTGAGCTTTTAAGAACAATATAATTAATGTTTCCTCCAACATTTTGAGCTGACGCCTCTGCGCTCCAAGCTGAACCATCCCATATTCGGTAGAAGGGAGTAGAAGTAGTTTTAGAATAAACCATCATAATAGGTCCACCGCTGACTATTGGTTTTCTCCAATCGGATAAATAACTAATTAAAGAAGTAGTTTCCGGCCTGGCAGAGTTAAAGTTCCAGGTAACTGTTGAGGTAATTTTTTTGGTGTCAGGGTCCAGAGCGCCTCCAGAGGAAACGACGTTTCCGCTGCCGTCACGATTAACGTTTTCTACTTTAACGGTTCTGACATAGTTATCGCTATTGTTGTGAGCTAAAATATTATTTGTTCCTTCTGTCTTAAACTCCCAGTAATTTCCCGGATTGTTTCTTTGTAATCCTACTGCATTAAAATTTGTTAAATTTGAATATCCCCTGTTCTTAATTGACCTTACTGCCTCTGCTCCTTCTGCTGCAAATTGAGAAGCCACTGTATTTTCTGTGCCTAATCTGTTGGTATTATAACCTTGAACAACTGTCATAACCGCCCCGGTGGAAAATATCATGAAAATTGCCACTGCCAGGATCACTTCCAAAACCGAAAAGCCATTCTTCATCTGCTGACCACTCCTTGAGAATTGATGGTGACAGTCTTGCTGTTGCTGCCGGAGCTGATGGTAATAGTGGCAGTGACAGGCGTAGGCAAACCGGTGACGCGGGCGTAGTCAATGTCAGAAATGCCGCTTACAGAAACCGCCGGATTGACGCTGAATTCTTCATCAAAAGCAGGATCCCGGCCGGCAAAGCTTAGGCCTTTATATAAAGTAATGGTGTTTGAACTAAAATTTACTGACCAGGTACTGCCCTGCTTTCCCGCCATGGCGTAAGTTTGGGCTTTCCTTAAACTGCCGCTAAGCTCGTCCACAGTGTTATCTACCGCATTTTGCACTAAAAACCTGGCAAAGAAAGGAGAAGAAAGCAAGGCTATAAAAGAAATTATAGCTATGACCAAAATCAGCTCAATTAGTGTAAAACCATTATTCTTACGTTGCATCTTATCTCCTGATGCCGCCTGTAAGCTGATAAATCGGTGAAATAATGGCCAAGGATACCAAAGCTACCGCCACTCCGATCACCAGCAGCAAAACCGGCTCCAAAACATTGGATAAATTCCTGGTAGTATCGTCTACATCATCTTCAAAAAAATCTCCCATATAGATAAACACATCCTCAAGCTTACCGGTATCCTCCCCCACCCCGATCATCTTTGGTACAATGGTGGGAATAAAGGGGTATTTGTTGCTTGACAGCTCCGTAGATAATTTTTTGCCCTTTTCCATGGTTTTTAAAAGGTTGCCGAAATAGCTTTTGTAAATCAGGTTGTCGGTCGCGTTAAATTGAGTTCTAAGCGAATCAGTGATAGTCAATCCGCTCTTTAGCATCACCCCCATATTCCGGCAAAAAGAGGCCATTTCAATATTCTGGTTAAGGCTGCCGATCAGCGGTAAGGACACAAGCATCTTATGCCATTTAGGCTTTATAAAAGAGGTCCTTAGCAGGAAAGAAACCAGGACGGCAGACCCAAAAAAGGCCGCCACGATGATTGTTCCGTAGCCTTTCATCAGGTTGGCGATGTACAGAAGAATTTTGGTACTGAGGGGCAGTTCTACCTCCAGTGAGTTGAAAAGATCAACCAGTTTAGGCAGGACAAAAAGCGACATAAACATGCCCATGATGACAGTAGCGGCTAAAATAAGCTTTGGGTAAAGTATTGCACCCTGGATTTTTTTATTAAAGTCGTAACTTTTTTTTAGCTGCTGTGCCAAATACTCTAAAGTAACCTCTAGGCTTCCGGATTTTTCCCCTATCCCGATTAGGCTGATATACAAAGAAGAAAATACACTTTTCTGTTTGGCAAGCGAAGATTCCAGTGTTTGGCCGTTTTCAACATCAGCTTGGATTTTACCTAGAATCTCTTTAAAAGTGATATTTTTGGTTTGATCCTTGAGTGTGGTAATTGATTCAGCGAGGGGAATACCGCTTTTTAGCATGACTGATAAATGCTTGGTAAAAAACAAAATATCCAGCGGGCTGACCCGCAATAATATATGGGTTATGGAAGGCAGTTTCATTTTAATCTAGGATTCTTTTGTGACTCTCATGACTTCTTCAATAGTAGTTATCCCCAACTGGATTTTATCCAGGCCGTCCTCCATCATAGTAGCCATACCCTCCTCGATGGCTTTTTTAGCTATCATGTCCGAATCAGCTTTTTGGGTAATCAATTTCTTGATTTCTTCGCTTAATTCAAGGATCTCAAAAATGCCGATCCTGCCGCTATATCCGGTAGTATGGCAGACTTCACACCCGGTGCCACCGTATACCCTGATTTCTTTGGTGTCACCAAAGTGTTTTTTTACCACATCGGCGGCGAATAACTTGGCCATTTCATCGAAGGTTTTGATGGATGAAGCCTTGCATTTTTCGCAAATTTTCCTGACCAGCCTTTGGCCAATAATGATATTGACTGTCGAGGCAACCAGAAACGGCTCAATACCCATATCAATCAACCTGGGTAAGGCTGTGGCTGCATCATTGGTATGCAAGGTGGATAAAACCAGATGTCCGGTCATAGCTGAGTTGATGGCAATATCTGAAGTTTCACCGTCCCTAATTTCGCCCACATAAATAATATCTGGGTCCTGCCTTAGGATTGACCTTAAGCCTTCCGCAAAAGTCAAGTTCGTCTTGGGGTTAACCTGAATTTGGTTAATGCCTCCGATATCATATTCCACAGGGTCTTCTATGGTGGCAATATTTTTCTCCCTGGTATTAAGAATTTTTAAGATGGCATAAATCGTCGTAGTCTTACCAGATCCGGTTGGCCCGGTCGAAAGCACCATCCCAAAAGGTTTGGTAAAACCAGCTTTGACCTTTTTCATATCCTGTTCGTCCATGCCCAGGTCAGTCAAACCAAATTGCCGGTATCTGGAGGTCAGTAGTCTTAACACAGCTTTTTCCCCCTCCACTATCGGGACAATTGAAACCCGGACATCCAGTTCTTCTTCTTTCAGCTTGATTTGCAGCTTGCCATCCTGGGCGCTTAAGTGTTCATCTGTCCTTAGCCTTGATAGAACCTTGATTCTGGTGATTACCTGGTCGTGCAGGTTAATAGGCAAAGTCAGTACATCGTGCAAAATACCGTCTATCCTAAACCTGACAAGCGATTTGCCCTCTTCCGGTTCAATATGGATGTCTGATGCTTTATTTTCGTAGGCATACTCGATTAAGGTATCTACCATCTCTGAAATAGGCGCTTCGGAGTCTGATTTACCTGCCTGGTCAACCTGTTGCTTTAAAAGTTCGTCAAAAGTTTTTTGGATTTCTTTTTTGTAAAGGTTGAGGGTCTCTTTGATATCGTGGGGAGTCGCAAAATAAACTTCTACTTTCCGGCCGGTTTTTTTGGTAATCAGACTTTCAAATTCCTGGCTGCGGGATTTTGAGGTAGCAATCTTTAAATTATCATCAGTTTTGCCAAAGACTATGGTTTGCTGCGACCTGGCCACTGATTCCGGAATAGTCTGTAGCAAGTTTTGGGGGATCGGAGTTTTATTAAGCACCACAAAAGGCAATTTCAAATTATCAGCGATGAGCCTACCCAGGTTTTCATCCGTTATCAGATCGCTCTTTATCAGAGCATCATAAAAAGGAATTTTTTCAACCTCTGTCTGATCATGGATCTTTTTTAATTCTTCTGCCGAAAGTATTTCGTTTTGCAGTAAGAGGTTGTATAAATCCTTATCAGATATAACCATATTCTTCTTTGTCTATTTGAGGAATCCTTTAACCTTATCGATAACTTGGGAAGGGGTATAGTTTGATTTAATGAGGTATCCTACTGCGCCTTTTTTGACAGCTGTTTCCGTATCAGCAGTGGCTGATAAGTTGCTTAAGACTAGAATAGGAATACTTTGGGTCTCGGGATCAGCCTTTACCCTTTCGATTACCTCCAAGCCGTTTAGCTTGGGGAGCATCACATCCAGTAAGACTAAATCCGGTAAAAAGGATTTAAACTTGGCCAATCCCTCTTCACCATCTTTGGCTATCTCAACCTCAAAACCCTCCACCTGAAGTTTTTTAGCATACATCTTCAATAGAAATGGATCATCCTCTACAATTAATATCTTAGGCATGGGTGTTTAAATATTTTTCAACGTTTTGGAAAACCTCAGAGGGGGTGACCTGATCTTTTCTCCAGTAGGCCACGACTTTTGACATTAAATCAGGGTTGTCTTTTAAAACCAGGTCCTTCTGCACAACTGTTAATGCCGCTACCGGGATATCCTCAACAGCCGGGGTACTCTTTAGCCTTTTTAACACCTCAAATCCATCAACCTTGGGTATCCTTAAATCAAGGATAATAAAATCAGGGCGATTTTTTACGGTTTCACCAAACCCTTGTTCACCATCTGTGGCCGTGATGATTTGATAGTCCCCTTTTTTAAATCTATTCGCATACATTTTCAGTAAAATTGGGTCGTCTTCAATAATTAATAGTTTTCTCATTATTTTTAAATTATAGCATACTGCTAACCAGAGGCAGCGCAAAAGTAAAGGTTGTACCTTTGCCGGGTTCCGAGTGTTCTATCCACATATTTCCACCCAGCCCCCTGGTAAATTCCCGGGAAAGATATAGACCTAAACCTGTTCCCAGCGGTCTGCCCATTTGAGATGTGCTGATTTGAGAAAATTTTCCAAACAATTTTTCCTGGTTCTCTTTAGAGATTCCAATTCCCGTATCAGTCACTGAAATATAGGCAAATTTTCCATATGGTCGGAAAGATATGGTGATCCCGCCTTGATCAGTAAATTTTAGGGCATTGCTTACCAAATTAATCAGGATCTGTTTGACTTTATCTACATCAGCCCTGACTTTGTTGATAGGCGACTGTGAAACCGCCAATTTGATATTCTTTTGGGAAGACAGCGGTTTTAGTGTCTCTACAATCTCATTTGCCACATCAGGTATTGATACCTCAGTTATAGCATACTTAATCCTGCCTGATTCAATCCGGGATACGTCAAGCATATCGTTAACCAGTTGAATTAACCGTTCTGTGGACTGGGCAATATCTGATAAAGGATCTTTTAACTGCTCATTGACACTGCCGTAATCCCCTTCAAAAATCATTGAGATTAATCCTTTTATAGCCGTCATGGGTGTGCGTAGCTCGTGTGAAGCCAGGAAAACAAATTCATCCTTCATTTTCTCCAGTTCTCTTTCTTTGGTAATGTCTTTTAGCACCACCACTACACCTGTAACCCTTTTATTGCCTTCGAATATGGGCGAACTGGTATATAGAACCGGCATCATATTCCCGTCTGTCTTTTGAAGTATAATCCTGCTTCCGCTGATTAACTTTTCGCCTTGTAAAGCCATACTGATAAAATCAGCAGCCGGGGTATAGTCTTTTTCATTCATCAGTTTTAATATTGTCAGGTAAGGTTGTCCTACAGCCGCGGTAGGATTTATTCCGATCATCTTGCCAGCGGCATCATTTAGTAGAATTATCCTTTGTTGGTTATCAATCGCAATCACCGCATCACCAATACTGGTCATTAGTGCCTCGTCCTTAGCCCTTTCCCTGTCCAGTTCCAAATAATTGGCGGCCAACTCTTTTTCTTTTAATTTCTCATCCCGTAAAGAGTTAGCCATGTTTTGCATTCCGCTGGTTAAATTATTAATAACGGTATTAAAATTTTGCGCCAGCTCTCCGATTTCATCTGTGGATTTTATCCCTATCCTTCGGCTTAGGTCTCCGGTTGCGATCGTTTTGGCAACTGAATTCAGACTATCAATTGGATTGATAACTAATTTTTTAAGAACCAATAAGACTATTAAAGTCGAGGGGATTACCGCCAAGCATAAAATGAAAAGTATCCTTATTGCCTCCGAGAAATTTACAGTTAAAGGTAGGATCAGAAAATTTGTAGCCGAAAGACCTAAAATTATTCCGGCCAAAACAACGATGATTATTTTAAGAGAAAGTTTCATCTAGGCAGGCTACTGCATTAATCATACAATAAACCGGAAAACACTAAAAGCTCTCAAGGCAGATCCCTAAGTAGAGAATTAGCAAATAAACTGTTAAAATAACAATCACATGGTGATCGTAGCTCAACGGCAGAGCGCCAGATTGTGGATCTGGTGGTT
>MFCP01000009.1 GCA_001776635.1 Candidatus Daviesbacteria bacterium RIFCSPHIGHO2_01_FULL_40_11
TTCCTCTCCTGCTAAAACTAAACCTTCGCCGTATCCATTTCTGGACGGTACTTGTTCAATATCAGGATCAAACAGTTTTGGGTTCAAATAAGCGTTTTTGTTTATCATTTTAAAAGTCTATTTATAATTTTTCTTGTGATCAAATAACAAATAATAAAAATTAAAATGATTAAAAGGAGAAATAATATGAATAATAATGGATTGTATTCTAGACTACAGTCAAAATTATCTAGAGCGAATTCTGGGCACTTTACACTAATCATATTCAGACGGAATAGAACTGAATAATATAGCTTTTGAAATAGAATGGATGAGGGAATAGCTAATACAAAACCTATCGTCAAGGCTAATACTGTTTTCAAAGTCAATTTTAAAATACTATTCATATTTGTCTATATCACTCTAGTTTGTCCAGAACCAGAATAATCTTCTATCATCCAATTTCTTTCTCTGTCATCCCCGTGTAGGCGGGGGATCCAATTATAACCTCCACTGGTTAATTGGATTCCTGCATTCGCAGGAATGACATCGCTACTGGTGTTCGCTTCGAATTCTCCCCTTTAAAGTTCTAAGTTCTGATAGAGCCAGTTTTGCTTCTTCTTTATTAGGGGGTTTTCCATGCCACTGGAATTTATTCTCCATAAAATCCACTCCTTTACCAGGGATCGTATGCGCAATAATAACAGTTGGTTTTTCAAAAATAGCTTTAGCTTCATTGAAAGAATCAATAATTTCTTCCATATTATGACCGTCAATCTCGAGTACATGCCAATTAAAAGCTTCATACTTTGCTCGTAAATTCTCAAGCGGCATAATATTTTCCGTGAACCCATCAATTTGAATATTATTCCGGTCAATTAAAGCCGTTAAATTATGCAGCCCCTCTTTTCCAGCAAGCATCGCCGCTTCCCAAGTATTGCCTGCATCCTGTTCGCCGTCTGACATCAAACAGAAAACACGCCAGCGTGCACTATCTATCCGGCCTGCCAGAGTCAAACCTACGGCCTGTGACAAACCGGATCCAAGCGGACCGGATGTTGTCTCAACCCCTGGTAGGACAGTTCTATGTGGATGACCCTGCAATCTAGAACCTAATTTACGAAGAGTCTTCAGTTCTGAAATAGGAAAATAGCCGGCATGAGCCATGGCTGCATATCGTACCGGGCAGATATGACCATTAGATAGAATCAATCTATCACGCTCGCTCCAATCCGGCTTTGCCGGATCATGGTTTAAGATATGAAAGTAAAGCGCGGTAAAAATATCTGCCATACCCAAAGGTCCGGCAGAATGACCGGATCCTGCTTCAACTAACATCTTAATAATATCCTGGCGGATTAAATTGGATTTTTCTTCTAATTTATGAATATCGTAAATTGTAGCTGACATAAAGATTAAATTAATAGTACCACTAAATCGAAAAATCGTCTGTGATTGCTTTAATATGTACGTGTTGACCTTGTTTTAGCTCATCTTCAAAATCTAATATTGCCTGCAAGACCGCTTCCGGATTATCGACGATTTTATAAACCTCAAGTTCTTCCGGTCGCATTATCATATTATCCTTAAATACCCCAATTATATTCTCCCAAAACTTGCCGTATAAAATTAACGGTTTATGGTGTCCAAAATAAAGTTTCGCTAGTCCCCAAGCCATACCAAATTCAGAAATAGTTCCGGTCCCCCCATTAAAAACTACATAAACTTGTCCTTCTTTCAAAAGCGTTAGAGTCCTCTCTAAATAATTTTTTGTCTTTATTTCTACATCCACCTTATTAAGGGGATCTCTTCCTTCAAAATGCATCCTCTCATCTGCTTCAAAAGTTACTCCAATAACCTTTCCTCCTGCAGTCTTGGCTCCTAAGCTCGCTGCTCTCATAACCCCCGGCCCTCCTCCATCAGTTATCACATATCCAGCTTCTGCCAATTTTTTGCAGACTTCATAAGCTTCTTTAAATAAATAATGGTTTTCATCAATATGAGAAGAGCCAAAAATAGCAACTTGGTGTATAGATTCAGCTTTAAATAATCCGCCATTACTCATTTGATTCTCTCCCAAAGATTTTCCAAATTCTCGTCAATATCCCCTTTCAAAAGATAAGATCCTACTATTACAAAATCCGCTCCTGAGTTAACAATCTTTTTTATATTATCATCCTTCACTGCTCCATCTACACCAACGAGAACCTTCCATCCTCTAGATTTTAAATTTCTAATTTTATCTAAACTTGCCGGAATAAATTCTTGTCCCTGGAATCCCGGCACAATAGCCATAACTAGCACAACAGCTACTCCATCTATAAATTGCTCTAACCTCTCGATCGGAGTTTCGTTATTTATAGCCAGTCCTACCTGAAGTCCTTTATTTTTTATATATTCAATACATTTTTTTGTGTCGTCTTTTGCCTCAATATGGAAAATTATTCTTTCAAAGATTGTTTCCACCAAATCATCAATCCATTCCAAAGGATGTGATACCATAAGATGAGCTTCTTTATGTAACTCAATCGGATATTTAGCTACCACAGACGGTTCAATAGTCTTATTTTGAACAAATATATTATCTGCGAAATCAATATGTACCCATCCTTCTTTAAAAGATGAAGACTGTTTAAGTCGGGAAATGTCTCTTTCAAAATCAGCTTCTGTAGTAGAAAGTATGGCCGGGATGATCTGAACCATTATATTTTCTCTTCAATTTTTTTAATCTTTTCAATTCTCCTAACATGCCTCTTACCATTTGAAAATGGAGCTGCTAAGAAAAGTTTAACCGCATTTATTGCTCCTTTGTCTGTTAGGAATCTTGCACCTAAAGATAGGATATTCGAATCGTTATGCTCGCGAGTTAAACCGGGCATTTGTTCTTGTTCCCCGTAATATACTACAGCCCTCACATTCGAAAATTTATTGGCTACAATCGCTTCTCCCTGCCCTGAACCACCAAAAATGATTGCCTTGTTATTTCGAGGATCTTTAGATACTGCCTCAGCGGCTTTACTTATAAAATCAGGATAGTCATCGCTTTCGTTGTATTCATATGCCCCGCAATCCTCCACCCCGTAACCTTCCCGTATCAGGAAGTCTTTAACTTTTTCCTTCAACTTGAAACCGGCGTGGTCAGTTGCAAGATATACTTTCATAATTCGAGCATAGCGAAAATTATAGTCTACGTCTATAATCCTAAGATACTATATCATAACTCTTCCAAATCAAACATCACAGCTATTTTCTCCCCCAGACTATCCCATACTGCCAAAGACCCTGTTTTAAGGCAGGGTATTGACCAGCTGCCGCAATCACGTTACCAGTGTTTACTCTAGAAAAAATCCCCAAGAATCTTAAAACCTGAGCTATTGGATTCAAAATTTTTGCCCATTTATAAAGCCGCTTGGAAAATGGCATGACATTTTCTGATACATCTTTCTTGTGGATATTTTTAAAGCCCACGCTCTTCATCTTTTCTATAAACTGATCCATATATTCCAGGCTTGGAACTTTCCAACCCATCAACCATTTCCTAATAAGTTCTTTTTCGCTATCTGTAATCTTTCTCTTTTTTATAAATCCGTCAGAAACTATTAAACATCCGCCGGGTTTTAAGATTCGGTAGGATTCCTTAATAAAGTCAAGCTTTTCTTTTGCATGGCAAACGCTTTCTATTGCCCAAACAACGTCAAACGATTTGTCAGGAAATTTAGTATGGGTATAATCTCCAACCATAAACTGCGTTAGATTCCTCACTTCATATTTTTGAGCAAACATCTTAGCTTTCTCTACTTGCGTTTTAGAAAGAGTAATGCCGATAGCTTCAGCGCCGATGTTTTTGGCTAACCAGATGACACTCCCTCCAACACCGCAACCTGCATCTAGCACTTTCATCCCCTTTGTTACATTGGCCAACTTGGCAATCATGCAGTTGAGGTTTCGGTTAGCTTCAGCATAAGTTTTATGATTGTTATCGTAGTATCCGTAGTGCATTCCAAGATGGCTACCTAAACCTAAGATGAAATTATATTCAAAAAAAGTTAAATCGTAGTAATTAATAATATCTTTTTTAGATATTACGTGGCTCATTTCAAATCTGATTCTAGCATAAATTTAACTTGCAAATATAAGTGTTACTGTATCCAAAAAAGCTTTTTTGATCTAGTTTGTACTACTTAAGCAACTTTTTGAAACTCGTGATGGTATAATACAAACAGTATGAAAACAGCTAACGTAGATGAGATAAAAAAGAAAGTTGTGCCTATCTTAAAAGAGGCGGGGGTAACTCGTTCTTCTATCTTCGGTTCCTATGTCCGCGGAGAAGCAAACAAGTATAGTGATATAGATATACTTGTTGAAATTCCCAGAGGAACGGGCCTGTTTACTTTTATTGGGTTACAACATAAACTGGAAGCTGCTCTCAAAAAAAAAGTGGATCTAGTCACATATAAATCTCTTCACCGCCTGCTTCGTGACAGAATTCTTAGGGAACAAATTAGTATTATATGAAGCAGGAGCCCGCTATCTTTCTCCAGCATATTCTAGAGAGTATTGAGCTAATTGAAAAACGTATGCAAAATGTGAATCACGGAAAATTTATTGGCAATATCGACTTACAGGATATGATTATCAGAAGACTGGAAATTATTGGCGAGGCTGTCAGAAATCTCCCTGGAGATTTTCGGAAGAAGCATTCAGCAATTGATTGGCAAAATCCGGCTGATATGAGAAGCTCGCTTATTCATGGTTATTTTGAGGTGGACTCTGATATTGTCTGGGATACAGTTACGAAAGATCTACCGCCATTTAAACAGAAAATCAAGAAACTTCTGGAAGAAATCGAGGGTTAAAAAGAATTTTTGATATAGTTTGTACTACTTGACCAACCCTAAACTGTTTGATATAAAAATAATGGTTATCGAAAGATAGCTTTTCAAGAAAACTCGCCATGCGCGAGTTTTTTTGTGGTATACTTTAAATATTCTTTCGGGGATTTGTGACTCGCCTCGCTGAGTCGGCGAAGCGGGAAGTCAAAATCGGTGGTTATAGCCCACGAGTCTAAAAGACACGACCTGGTGTAATTCCAAGGCCGACCGTCCTTCAGAGAAGGACCCTGAGCATAGTCGAAGGGTATAGTCGGGATGAAAGAAAGAATATTACACCATATGCAGTGTAACTAAAATCCCCGAGAGGGGATTTTTCATGTTTACAGGGATAATTACAGATTTAGGAAAGCTTACTAAAAAAGAGGGTGTTCTCTTCACATTTAATACTGACCCCGCATTTTGTAAAAAAATCGATATCGGTACAAGCGTTGCCATAAATGGAGCCTGTTTAACTGTTACTAAAAAACCCTCCAGTAATACTTTCTCTGTTGAGCCCATACCTGAAACACTAAACAAAACTATGCTGGGATATCTTAAAATCGATGATTTAGTTAATCTGGAACTACCCGTAACTCCACAAACATTTCTATCCGGCCATCTTGTCCAAGGTCATATTGATGGAGTTACTAAACTCAAGAATATTACCAAGCAGAAAAATAGCTATATCCTGAAATTTTCAATTCCCACTAGCCTTTCCAAATATATTGCAGAAAAAGGCTCAATTGCCATAAATGGCATCTCTCTAACGGTAATTGATGCAAAAGGAGACTACTTTACCGTTGGCATTATCCCCTTTACCTGGGACAATACCATGCTGAGTACCGTCAGACCAGGTGATTTTGTCAATATTGAAGTTGATATTTTAGCAAAGTATTTAGAAAAAGTAATGAACAAATGATTCAAACATCTCAAAGTTTAGCCGAATACAGCAAGCGCAACCATGAGTTTAAAATCGCTATTGTTAAAAGTCTATATCATCAAGATTTAACCAATAGTTTGGAACAAGCATGCAGGAAGCATTTAATTGCCTCCGGGGTCAGAGAGAAAAATATAATTACTTTTGAGGTGCCGGGTTCTTGGGAAATTCCAATAGTTGCCAAAAATTTAGCCGAAGTTAAAAAGTTTGACGGGATTGTCGCTTTTGGCATAATTATAAAAGGAGAAACTTATCATTTTGAAATTCTTGCTGAAGAGTGCGCTAGAGCTCTGATGAACATTGCTCTAGAGTCTAATATTCCAGTTATTTTTGAAATACTCACAACCTACAACTTAGAACAGGCAAGAAAAAGAAGTATGGGAAAATACAATAAAGGAAAAGAGGGAGCTTTCGCCTTGCTTAAAACCATTAAAACACTATCTAAATCATGAACAACCCTTCTACCCATTCTGTTATTAAAACTGCAAGTTCAAGCTTGCCTACAAAATATGGCTTATTCAAGATAATAATTTATAAATGTTCAAACGACAAACGTGAACATGCGGTATTAACTTTGGGAAAACTTATCAAACCGATCTTAACAAGAATCCATTCCCAATGCCTAACCGGAGATACCTTTTCATCCCTACGGTGTGACTGCGGAGAACAGCTTAAAAAAAGCATGAAGTTAATCAGCAAGAAAGGCGCTGGGATTATACTCTATCTAAACCAGGAAGGAAGAGGCATTGGTCTTACCAATAAGATTAAAGCGTATGCCCTACAAGATAAAGGCTATGACACGATAGAGGCTAACGAGGCGCTTGGATTCCCGGGAGATTTACGTAGTTATGAAATAGCGGCCGATATTTTAAAAGATCTGGGAGCATTAAATATTGATCTTCTAACAAACAACCCTGATAAAAAAGACCAGCTTTCTAAGTTTGGAATTAAAATTAGGAAAAGAGTTGCTTTGGAAATTAAACCAAACAAGGTAGATCTAAACTACCTTAAAATTAAGAAACGGAAGATGAACCATAGTTTAAAACTGGTATAAACATATGTCTGCTGACGAAATTTTCATTAGACAAACTTTAAATCTCGCTAAAAAAGGCCTGGGCTGGACCAACCCTAATCCAATGGTTGGAGCTGTGATTGTTAAAAACAACAGTATGATTGGGCAGGGTTTTCACCACAAGGCAGGTCATCCACATGCGGAAATTGAAGCCTTAAATAATCTAACCGAAGACCCAACGGGTGCCACACTTTATGTCAACCTTGAACCATGCTCAAATTTCGGAAGAACTCCGCCCTGCACCGAAGCGATAATCAAACATGGAATTAAAAAGGTTGTCTGCGCTACCCCGGATCCCAATCCGGAAAACCGTGGTAAGGGAATACTTAAATTACAAAAAGAGAATATAGAAGTAACCGTTGGAGTGTTAAAAGATGAGGCAAAGAAATTAAATGAGACATTTTTTACTTTTCATGAGAAGAAACGACCTTTTGTTGCCATAAAGTTCGCTGCATCTTTAGATGGGAAAATAGCCACCAGAACCGGTGATTCAAAATGGATCACTAATGAAAAAGCAAGAATTTATGCAAGAAATTTAAGAGGGCAATATCAGGCAGTACTTGTGGGGATAAATACCGTGCTGACCGATAATCCAGACTTAGGTACACGAATTAAAGGGAAGAAATATCCTATAAAAATTATCCTTGATCCCCGGCTTCAAATTCCCATAAACGCTCAAGTTTTGAGGGACCAAAATGTCATACTTGTAACTACAACAAAAGCTGAAAGAAAGAAGAAAGAACAGCTGGAAAATAAGGGTTTTACTATTTTGGTTTTTGATTCGGAACACATAAAAATAGAAGAACTTTTATCCGTACTAAAAGAAAAAGAAATTATCAGTATCCTGGTTGAGGGCGGAGGAGAAACTCTGGGAAGTTTTGTTGATTCCAAAATAATTGATAAGGTATATGCTTTCCATGCGCCTATTATAATTGGCGGAAAAAATGCTATAAGTATTGGAGGAAAAGGTGCCCAAACTATACAACAAGCATTACAATTAAAAAATATTTCCTATAAAAAATTTGATGATAATCTTTTAAGGATAGGGTATGTGGAAAAATAATTGCTGGCTCTGGTTGACAAAAGATAATAAATGATGTTTGATGAATATATAGTGCTTTTTATAGCTTTTATGAAAACCTTATTTACTAAAAGAGACCAAAGCGGGGTAGTCAATCCGCTACTAATTTTAGCTTTGAGCGTAGTAGGTATATTAATATTTATAATGATCTCTCGAATGGCACCATTTAAAGACTCTTCTTTATTTGGTAATCTATATGATAAACCCCCGGTTGATGCTGCAGGGCGTGGCAAGGGCAAACCCAATACCACTACCGCTACCCTGGTGCCTTCCTGTAACCCATGTGCGGCTGGGACTGTGGTGCACTTCTCAGGCTCCGGCTATGATGCCTCACAAGGCAAGGCCCAGCTTGATGTCGCTGGAGCGGTGACCTTGACCATGGTTTACCCCGATGGAACAATCTCTTTTGATTGGCCATACTTTTCAATACCCGGCTCCTACACGGTTAAGACCTATCAGCAAGACAGGGGTGGGAAGCTGGTGTTGAAGGCTCAAACCACAGTCACCGTACAGTAACTGGCCACGTTGCTCATCAACCCAAGCCCCGTCCAAGCTAATCAGCCATTTGTAGTAAGTGGCTCTGCTCTGGTTTTACACCGAATACTCTTGTGGTTGTAGCAGTCATAGGAGACTGGGGGGAACTGTTACCGCAGATGGCTCCGGGTCCTTCTCCTACACAAAAACCCTGAGCACACCGTGGACTTACACCTTTGAAGCAAAGCAGGAGGAGAATAATAAGTGGGTATTCAAAGATAGTGCGACGCTAACAGTGCTGAAACCATCGCCGTGAATCGCAAAGAATATTTGTGTCTAGCTGCCTCTAGTTGAATTCAGCGGGGCCTTTTACTACCATAAAGTTAGCAGCTTACGAGTTAAAATTAGAACTGATGCAAAGGTGGCAAGCATACATTCTTAATCTGGCGCTGGCATTAACTTTTTTTGCCATGGCCGCTAAAGCATTTGTTTACCCTGATGAGATCAACGATCCAATCAATAATTCAGTAATTTTTAAAGACATTTTGGATAAAATTCCAGTTTCTCTGATCGGCATACATGATGCAATTATTGGTTTACTCCTCGCTCTCCGGATATTTCCTAAACTTATCAATACCTGGGCAGCTATTTGGGTAGGTACAGTTATCATTCTCCTGATAACTAGTATGACCGTGCCGGGTTACTGGATGCCATAGAGCATGCGGCACCGCTTGGTATTGCTTTGTATTTAAGCATTAATAGCCTTTACCCCACAGAAGGAAGAATAATCTTAAGAAGAAACAAAAAGGCCTGTCTTGTGAACAGGTCTTTCTGTCGAAGTACTCTGTTTTTACCATTGCACTTCATTTCCCTTCAAAAGTTAAGTTTCTAGAATCTTTCTCTTTTGCAGGTAAGTCCAAACTATGCATCGGCTGGACAATTTAACGATAAATATTTTTTATAATTTTGTCAAGTCCTTTGCCAAGATTTCTTGACTTTAAGTAGTATAATATGCTCGTAAATTAACAATATGTCAGAAAGTCCTTATCTTTACCCGAGATATTGGTTAACTTAGGCATTTAATAAAGTGGGAAGTGGAGTATCAATTGACTTTCTAGTAAATTCAGAGTTTTTATCTTTTTTTAGATTAACTGCTTCCATATATGCTTTGATTGCTTTTTCTATATTTACTAAAGCCTCTTCTTTAGTCTTCCCCTGAGACATGCAGCCATATAAATTAACCACATCAGCTACATAACCCTTATAGGCTTTGTCATAAGTTAATTTAATTAAGTAATCTAACTTTTTTACTTTCATATGAATTAATTATACCACTGCTTTGGGGTATTAAAAAGGGTATCTCCTGTATAAAGTGCATAAAGTTAATCCTACCAGCTAGGACATACGGTAGGCACGAATTTTTTTAGGGTTTGAAGCTAAAATGATAAATACTTTTCCGTTCTTTCTCTATACTATGTATAGTATATGAAGAGATGAAAAACTTCTAACAAAAAATAACAATAAAATAGCTATGTAGTATAATACACTTAACTTCTGTCCAATAAATAATCTGATAAAAATAACTGCTTAAATTAATATTCTGCCGCTAATAATCTGTCCAATAAATCTGCTCTAAATAAATTCTAATAACTGTCTAAATTATCTGATCAACCTATGATAATTACTGATGACTATATTATTCCATCTGATAAGCAAATGGATATTCTAGAACTTGTCTATAAGTTTCGTTTTATTAACAGAAAACAAATCCAGTATCTAATGGGTCATAAAGATGCCAGAAGAATTAATGCTTGGCTTAAAGATTTAGTAGAACATAAATACTTAGGAAGAATTTATTCCCATAAACTTTTAGAAAATACAAAACCCGCCATTTATTATTTAGCTAATGAAGGTATAGGGTGGGTTAGAGTAAACCACTACGAAGATGAACCGTACAAGGTCAAAAGATTCTATCAGGACAAACATGCATCGGAAAGATTTATTAATCACTGCATATCTCTTTGTGATTTATATATAAAATACCAGGAACTAGCGAAGAAAAATAAAGGGGTATGTTTAATTGGTACAAGTACAGAATTATGGTATGAGGAAGAATTAAAAAACATTAGACCTGATGCATGTATTGAAGTACAACCAGAAGATGGTGACGATATAGATTATAAAGCACCACCTTCTTTTTTATTGGAACTAATTGAACAATATGTGCCAATGTACGCACTTCGTTACAAAATTGACCGATATATAGCCTTTAAAAGTGAAACTGAGGCATGGGATATATACGCTACTGAAGATTTAAAATCTATTCATATTCGGATGGTTTTACCAGACCAGAAAAAACTAAACAGGATAAAAAAATATATTCAAAGAAGGTTAAATGAAAGTTATGATGTTGATGGTTTGACATTTTTTCTTACTACTAACCAACAAGTTAAGGAAAAAGGATTAACGGATGGACTTTGGCAAGAAGTAAAAGAGGAATAAAATTTATTTAATAATGCAGCAAGCCCCATCAACCCATTCGAGAGAGTACGGTCACAGGGTGTCCAATTCTGCTGAGCATACCGCTCTGGGCCCCTTCGATCATATAGTCCCGGGTCGACAGTGTCTCATCTCCAGGCTAAATGAGACAAATGGGACACTATAAAAGGGTGTCTCAAAACTTCTACAAGTGATGTAGTTTGATATAGTCTAACGATTTAAGAGAAAAATCTCCCAAGTGATCAACTCTAGGAGATTTTTCAAATCTCTGCTGGTCGTAATTATTCCTCTTTTGCCATTTCTATTGAATAACCAACTTAGAAGAATAGTTAATCGCTCGCAAAGAATCCTTCACTGGCGATAAATCCTCAGCCATCTGTTTGACTTGCTCCAGCTTCTCTTTGGCAGCTGTGCTTTTTACGTAGTGAGTTACCCGTATGTTTTGGAATCCCGCTCGTACTTTACCCGGTTCCGGTAATCCAAGCATACCTTGAGGATCAAGGTCGCCCTCAACTTCTATTCTTACACTTTCAAGTGGAACGCCAA
>MFCP01000010.1:0-7392 GCA_001776635.1 Candidatus Daviesbacteria bacterium RIFCSPHIGHO2_01_FULL_40_11
CTCCATGCTCGGCAGGTAAAAACCTGGCGACCAGAGCACCGGTAATCTTTTTTAATCCCAACCTATCTGCTTCTATCTTAGCTTTAATAACAGCCTCCCTGATCTCCTGCTTTCTTTGTGCAGACACTTCCCCATCTTCCAAGTAGATTTTCCTTTCAGTTATTTCTTCTTCCTCCTCAGCTTCTTTTTGATCCTGTTCCACTGTATCTGCTGTAACAACTTCTTCTATTTTTTGTTCTTTGAAAGCAATCTGCTGCAATATTGCCTGGCCACTTACCACATCACCTTCTACGGCCGTTGAAGCTTTTATAGTAACTGGCTCCAAAGCCGGAGAAAAAACTGGGCTTAATCTTAATCCCGTAGATGTGTACGATCGCATCAATGTATGTCCATGGATGAATTCATCCGGTACGACCATAGGCTCAACTTTTGAGAAAATTGCGGGCTCCACTACCTCTGTCATCCCGCCGAATGGCGGGATCCAATTAGAAAACTCTAGTTCGGAAATGGATCCCCGCCTACGCGGGGATGACAAAATAATAGGGGTAATATGTTGCACCGCCGGTTTTTGGGCCTGGGAAATAATGGCCTCTGCTTCTGCTATTACAGCCTGTACGGATAAAGGCTCATTATTAAATCTAATCTCTCCCACTGGATCAAACTTACTGACTTGTAAAGGCATCGTATTCTCCAAAAACGAGCGCCCGACAGGCCCTTCATTAATAATGGGGCCTACCACAGCAGAAGCTGCCTCAAGAGATGGTGCTGCAATGCTTGATCCACTAACTGAGGCAGCTCTTGCCAAACCTCCACCTTCTATTCCACTACCTACACTGGCAACAGCTCCCACGCCGCCGCCTATTCCCCCGCTGGGTCCACCGCCTGATCCTCCACCTGATGGTCCACTTTCAATACCCATAATTTGAGTTCGACGAGAATTCTTTTCCGCAGGAAAATAGTCCCACGGTTTATAGTCTACGTCTATAGTTTTCCTTTCTGCAAATACTTTAACCCAAACTAAACTTGACTGCTTGATAATAAACTGTTATAATCCTGACGGAAATGAATATAAAATCTTCCTACAATTTTCCAGAGGCAAAATTAGGACCGGTTTTTGCTCAAGATAAATTAAAAGAGTTTAAAGCTCTGATTGATACCGGAGTGTCTTTTGTCACCATTTCCATGCCCGGGGTAGGAGTCTCCTACTTCCTAAAATGTCTGGCCTGTCAGGATTTTGCCTTCTTTATCTATAATGACCTCTATTCCCTGCCAACCCTAAACCAGCATGAATTTTACAGAATGTTTTTAAGGGACCTCAAAGGTAATCCTGATGGCAAATCAGATGAGCAGGTTTTTCTAGAAACTAAAGAAATTGTAAAAAATTTAGTCGCTAAATTTGAGAAGGTAGTGATCATTTTTAGCAGGTTTGACCAGCTAGCGAAGGAGTTTGATGCCAATTTTCTATCTAATTTACAAGCTTTAACTACAATCCAACCTGGCAAAATTGTACTAATTTTTACCTCAATTAAACCTTTACATGATTTGGCACCAGAGGCAGTCACCGGCGGAAATCTCACTTTTTATTCCAAATATTTGTATTTTAAACCTTATTCGGCAAATGATCTGAAAAAACTTCTTAAAACTAATCCGCAACCTATCAGCTCTAACCAAAATTTAAATGAACTGATCGAGCTTTCCGGCGGTCATAACCAGCTTTTTCATATCCTCCTGAGTTCCCCTAAGCAAAACCTACTCTTAGATAGGTTTGTCAAGATGCAAATGAAAGAATTTGTTGATTATCTGGATTACCACCAGCGGAAGACTCTACAGAAAATAGCTTTGGTTAAGAAAGTCGTTGAAGTAGATGAGTATCTGCTGGGAGTGGGCATGATTAGAAGAATGGGTTCAGGATATGAGCTTTTTACTCCTCTTCTAGGTGAATACATAAAAACCAATATGCCGGTTAAACTGCCGGTAAAAGAGGCTAAGCTCTTTAAGTTGCTTAAGGCAAATATGGGATCGACTGTATCAAAGGATGAAATCTTTACTGAGGTTTGGCCTGCCCGCAATGCTTCGCATAGCGATGCAGGCGGGGTGGGCCACGAGGAAGGAGCTACAGACTGGGCCCTGGATGCGCTAATTTACAGACTCAGAAAACACCCCTTTATGAAGACTAACAATTTCGTCATCGAAAGCCACAAAAAGGTGGGTTATACTTTAATACAAACTTAGGTAATCTTCTCAAGTTGCATGAGCTAGAGACATTCTAGACAGTACATACAAGCCACAATCGATTGGAAGAAGTTGGTTCATACGTTTGAAGGTTTTGGTCAAAGGCATGCACGGCAGAAAAACCAGCTCGCAAACAAGCATCGCCAGCACTTTTTTGGTTATATATTCTCAACCTAATCGGTGGCATCTGTGCTTGGTTCATATCAGAAAAAATCCTTGTTCTAGTCTCAATCAGCAAATCACCGACTAGTTCTTTTCTATAAACGATTTTACTATTATCTAACAGCAATAAATCCCTCTCGGGACTAAAATTCTGTAATATACGATCATAATTTGGTAAATCTAACAACAACGTTCCTCCAAGGTGCAATACCCTTTTTGCTTCTTGTAGAACCTTAAGATCATCCTCTGGTGTCACGAAATAACCAAAAGAAGTAAACATCAAGAGTACCAAATCAAAAGTATCAGCTGTAAATCCCAAATATCGCATGTCTCCTTCTATCGCGTTATTTATTCCAGACTTTTGAGCAACTTTTAACAGTCTACGGTTGAGATCTAAATCAATCAAAGATCCCACCAAACCACCTTGAACAAGCAATGAACCAATCCTACCAAATCCACCAGCCAAGTCGAGAACACGAGGTTTGTTATCCATCGACTGAATAATCTTTTCAATTGAAGCAACTTCTTCTAAAGTTCTTTCTAGAGGAAGCTTAAATTCTTCTTCGTAAAGAGAAGCAAACGGGCTGGTGGGATTATATGGCTCAAACCATTCGCGTGACATTCTTCTCTGTCTCCTCTTCCTCAAAAGGACTCTCAAGTAAAGTAATATCCCCTGTTTCGCTATTAAGAGTTGCTTCAACTCCCATCGGGATTGTTAACTTATATTTTAAATGGCCCATCGGAAAACCATAGATGATTGGCAAATTGTCATCAGTTAGTCTCTTAACGTCGTCAATGAATTGTCTTATATTATCCCTATCTGATAATTCTCTTATCAGTTTTTCGTTGGGTGGATTTTGTTTGTAGGTTACAAATGAGGCTAAGACAATTGCGGCTGCTTCTGTTAAACTAGCTTCTGTTTTAATTTTTTTAAGTATAGAAAAAGCACGTTCAAAACCAATTTCATCTGATTCCACGAGTACAATTCTATCTGAAAAGTCAACTTCGATCCCGGATGCTAATGCTTTTTCTAAGCTCTGTAAAAATGAAGGAAGAAGTCTCCCGTGGATTAAAGGAGAGGTCTGATTATTTTTACAACTCACAAACGGAATTGTGTCTTTATCTAACCAAGCACCAGATTGGAAAATATTTTTCAATACTAGACCATAGCCATCCCATCCGAATGCCAAATGATCAACTGGCGAGCTTTCAGCACTTTCTGTTATACCGACCCTTCTTGTTAACATGTTCCAAAATGAAGCAATAGTGTAGGTATTCTCTCGAAACATAGCTTCTTCGTGAATAAATGAAATATGAGGACCGTAAAAAACACCAACGTTGCTTCTGAAATGTAATGCAAGAAGTAAAGCAGAAGCAGCACTGAATGTACAAAATATTGGTCGCATTCTAGCAAACGATTCATAATCAATTCTATGAAATATATCATCAGCATACCTGTTACCTGAAATAGGAAGGAGCGCCTTTGAGCCGCTTATTATAGCTTCATTGAAAGTGCTCGATCTTTTCTTTTCAGTATCTGCCGAGGCAATGAAATTAACCGCTCCAAAACCTTTGTTTCTTAGATAATCCATAATGAATTGATCGGCCCTGTATTGCCGAGGGGGTAAGTTAACAGGACTAACTAATGCCACTTGATCTCCTTCTTTCAGAGAATACGGTTTTATCATTTCATGAGACATAACTAAACTCCAATCTGTTGAAACGACAACTTTCCTTCTACAAACTTACCCAAAAGTCCCAGATTTGGAGGTGTAATCTTAAAAGCTTTTATCTGACCTGATTTGTCCCAATAAATCGCTACCCGATCTCCAATCGCTAAAATTTGCGAGTCTGGATTAAGTAGTCTAATGATTTGCGAATTTCTTATAGTCTCATTTGTAAAATGTGTCCAAATCATTTCCTCCAACCATCCTAAACCTCTTTCCAATTTATAATTAACAAATCGCGACCCATTCCACTTGGCATTAAAGAATTCATTTCCCCAAATTGCTGCACCTGCGCTCAAACCACAAATTATTATTCCTTTCTTTAAGGCTTTTTTACAAATATTTTCCAATGAATATTTTTTAAATGTTTGAAGCAACAACAGTGGATCACCGCCTCCAAAATAGATCAAGTCAGAATTATTTATTTTCTGACTAATAACTGACAATGAAGGAGATTTTTTGATTAAAAATAACATGTCCACTGCTACACCATAGTGCGTATACCTAGTAGTGAAATCAGTAACGTATTCCTCCAAATCGCTGCTGGCAGCTGGAATGAATAGAACCTTTGGAGTTTTTGACCTTTTTTTGATTCTCTTGACCAGCCATTTGTCAATATGCGCAGTCTCGTCATTACGCATAACACCGCCACCTATCAATATCAAATTAGTTAAGATATTCTGTATCATTATTGATGAAATTGTTGATCAAGCGATAGGTCTTTAATTAATTTATTTATCACATCTTCCTGCCCGTGAGATACACCATAAGCATTTCCTACTACTTCCAGGATATGTTTTATTTCTTCAGGAGATAATGAGTTTAAAGCAATAATTATTTCTCTAGTTGTTTTTTTGTATAATAATAACCTTGAAAGAACAAGTTGCCTCATTTCAATAGGAAAATTACCTTCCAGAATGTCACAAAATTTTTGTTTATCAAGAGCAATTGCCATCTCTTGTCGTATTTTCTCCAGTAATGCAGCATACAGGGGATAAACTCTGGAATCTGGTTCTCCTTCCTGTACAGCATTAACCATCTCAGTAATTCCATTATCGTATTCATTGCCAAAAATTACCCCTCCAAAACTTGCTGCAGTATCCCCAATATCCAAAAAAGATTGGCTTTTTGTAAGAGACATTGTTCCATCTCGAATCTTTTCAAACAATTGCAATGGTGCTGATTTGTTTTTAGCTAGACCAATGATAAGTACTTCTTCTCCGCTAGGTACAAAGGCCATCGAAATAAGCGAATCCTTATTTTCAATAGCCCAATTTTCCAAAAAATTTCTAATTGTCTGATTGTAGAGATCAACTAAATTTTCTGCTTTAGGACGGCCATTTCTTGCAACAAAAACTCCTAAATTATCTAAATCTCCAGTAATACCAAAGAGGTGTCCTCCTTTTTTATAGTAATCAGAAAATACTTCCATTACAACCGGATTAAAGAAACGATTCCAAGGTTCACCTTTAATAACACGTTCTTGTTTATCAAGAGAATATCGTCTTTCAGAGTCCATAATTTAATTTTTCCTTAATATATTCAGTAAATGAGTCGAAATCCCAGTTAGAGATGGTTCGCTAGAAAGTTTGATGAACACTTCAACCCATTTGTTAAATAACTCTTCAGGTAGGTTATTTACGTCACCTTTCAGAAGAGAAGCCAAGCTTTCAACAGCAACAATATTTTCGACTTTTACATCAGGATGTTGCGAGAATAGGCTAGAAAGTTCTTCAATAGTAAAAAAGTGAGTATAAGTAAACACACCTGTTTCTGGATGAAGATGATCCCCATGTCTCAAAAAATCAAAAACTTGTTCAGCATCTTCTGGAGTATACTTAATTATATTTGCCAACTGGGCATATCTATTCATAACAGAAATAAAAATAGGTGCTCCTGACTTTGCAACCCTCACCAATTCTCCTATTGCTCTTTCACGTTGTTGGGAATCAAGCACATGCGACAGTGGTCCTCCTAGCGCGACCACTGCATCGAAAGAATTATCATGATAATTACTAAGATCAGTAATACTAGCTTCTGTGAAATCTTCCACCTTATTTATAACTCCTTCTTCTCTAGTAATTTCTTGAGCAATTACAAGAGCATTAGGAGAGATATCCACCAAACTTACTTGGTAACCTTTTTTTGCGAGGTAAACAGCATATCTACCAGGACCACTGCCAGCATCAAGTATTTTACCTGTTCCCGGGAGAAATGCATTTAAGTAATGCCGCGTAACTAGATATTCAACTTGATGATACTGATCCTGAAAAAGTCTTTGCCATTCTCTCCCTGCATTTGTATCATAGTATCTTCTCACTTTTTCTTGATAATCACTTATAAATTCTGGCATACTAATTTTGATCTTAAAACATGTATTGGCGTCTCACCAATCTTACGTAATAATTTTGATTATCTTACCAAAGACGTAAACCATACTTGAAAATGACAGCCTATAGAATACACTTTTCGTTGATAAAAGTCAATTCGACCCAACGGGAAGATAAACTCAAGGCGTTGTTTTCTCAATCACCTTATACAACACTATCCCCAATGACACCACTACATTCAAAGAGATATTTACCCCGAACATAGGAATTTCCACAATTGCATCTGAAATTTTCAAAACTTCTTGTGAAATTCCATTACTTTCATGGCCTACCACCAAACATGTAGGTAATTTATACTCAAACTTATCATAAGGGATTGATTTAGAGCTCTGTTCTATTGATAGAATTTGTATGTTTTTGACCTCTTTTTTGAGCTTTTTTATAACTTCCGGGGCTGTTTCGGAGTATTCCCAGTCCACAATTTCGGTAGTGTTGATAGAAGCTTTTTTGATCCGGGGATTGGGTGGAGTTTCCGTTCCCCCACAAAGGTAAATCTTTTTAGCGACCACCGCATCTGCCAATCTAAAGATCGAGCCGATATTATAAGTATCAAGCACATTATCCAGAACAATGTATATGTCACTCCTTTTTATCCTCCGTAGCTTTAGCGAAGGAGAACCCTTTCTCAACTGGGCCGCATTCAATTTGACCATTGCTCAATACCTCCATTTTATGATAAAGGTTAATTATACCTAAAAATGACAAGAGCTGCCCGCCACTTGAAAAGACACCGCCATAGTGACTACAATAAAAAGATGGAACCTGATGTGCCAAAAGTCACTGCAAACAAGTTACCGCTGCCTCTAATTATCATCGGTATACTGGTTATTTTAGGCGCAGTTTTTGCTTATTACTTAATACAACAGAAAAACCAGTCTAAA
>MFCP01000010.1:7450-11408 GCA_001776635.1 Candidatus Daviesbacteria bacterium RIFCSPHIGHO2_01_FULL_40_11
GTTTCTTAGGCTGTCCGTTATCTGAGTCTCTTTGCAAATCAACGGATTTTTATTCAACCCGTATTAAAGATAGCTCCTTTTCCGCAACTTTAAAAGAAAATACGCCTCTTTTGGCTGTCTTTGACGGCACCACAGAAAGTATGCAGTTATCCCGCCCCCTGCCTAATGGTAAAAAAGAGGACTTTATCCTACTGACTATAGTTAACCAAAAGCAAAAACTGGTGGCGGAATATTACCTGAAAGGTAAAGCCATCGGCAAAAAGGAAGTCAGGGAAGGGGAAGTTATCGCTACTTCAAGTGGCCAACCGCTTAACTTTTTAGAAGGAAAATCATTTGTGTTTGTAGTTTTGGGGTTAACTGAGAAAGGAGACAGCGGCCTGGAACCGCTTGAGGCGACTCACTTTAAATAATATGAACCCAGAAATTTCCACTCCATCTCAACGTTCTTTTTTCATACCGGCCGTTGTAATCGCCTTGATAATTCTAGCCACAATTTTTGCTTTTTATTACTTGAATCAACAAAAAGCCAACCGAATAGCAACAAAACCTGTCCAACCTATTCAAAACCCGGCCAAAAACTCTGTCCAAACAGAAACAATCAGCGGTCAAGTAGTCAGTTTACAGGATAACCTATTAACCTTAAAGGGCGACAATGGCCAAGAAGTCCAAATAAAAATTGCCGTCGGCACTTCTGTTATTAAACAGCAATGGTTTGATGAAAATTCCATGGGAACAGTGCCGGCAGAAGTCAAAGCCGGTGATAAGATCTCTGTCCAAGCAACTAAAAACAGCCAAGGAGACAAAGAAGCAGTCTCGGTGGTAATTCTGGTAGAAAGATCGGCCTCTCAAAGCGCCGAGACAAAGAAATGAAAAAAGGATTAAAACTAAAATATCTTTTTGCTTCCCTGCTAACAACGGGCTTTCTATTCCTTTGGGCAGGCTCTGTTTTTGCTGATACGCAAATTTACCCTATCCCGCCAGCCACAACTCCCTACGGTGACGGCGCCGGCAACATTACAAATGCCGGCTGGACCAACACCCACCTGCTTGGCCAGACCTTCATTGTTCCTTCAGGCATCAATACAATTACCAAAGTCAGATTGACAAGATTTAAATTAGGGAGTTCAGGCGGTAGCGCCGGCGGTATTGTTTCTGTGGCTCTTTTTCAAGGAGAGCCCTCAGTATCCAACCAATGCTGGAATCGTGGGTTGGGAGGAGATGAATGCACAAATGTAATCTCCGCCTCGGGAGCCAGAGCGGCGAAGAAGGAAAAAATATACATCGGAGGTCAGATACCCAATCAGTTCAATGATCTTTGCGGATGGGGTGGCCGTTCATATCCTGACAACAATGTCATTACTTATCTATTGAAAAGGATGAGGATTAATGATCCCAACAACCCTTGTCCAAAGAAATCAGAATTGCAAAGAATGTGGGATTTGTTTGGGGCAAAGGGTTGGGGAGGTCTTCAGGGAGATTGGAGGAATGGCGGTGATAGTTGCGGGGGTTGTGACGGATGGTGGTATCCTTGGGAATTACCTGATAATTACGGTGGTTCTGATTTTTTATGGCCCGATTTCGTGAACCAAAGTGATGTGGGCGCCGGTCCAACCTATTTTGAGGGACCAGGCTGGACTACCCAGACTGCCACCTGGCAGGGAACAGATTCCGACGATAATTATATAGATGTTACTTTTGGTAGCAATGTGGTTGTTCCCGGACTTAGCTATTTTCTCTCCATCCAACAATCACACACAAACCCAAATAACGATCCAGACCGTAATACCTTCAACGTGTCAACCGATGAATATTATGAGGAAGGCCAGTGGAATTGCGAAAATCCAAACGAGGCGATAAATCCCAGCGAACCAGGATATATTACCATATCAGGGGCTACCAGTATGGATGGACATTTTTGCGGTAAGGGAAATGTCTTTGTCGCCCAAGTTTCCCAAAATAATCCCTACCCTTCCGGCCGCACCTATATTAACAGTGATAAATGGGTAGGCGATTCAACCACGGATGTCACCTATTTAACTATCTGGGGAACACTTACTGCTTATCCCACTGCCTCAATCATCAGTGGGCCACCCAGCGGCATAACCGGGCAAACCTTAGACTACAGCTCCCAGATCTTTAATGCCCAAAGCGGCACCAACTATGTCACCAGACAGGATAATGCTGTTTTTACTTGTCCCTCAGGAATTGTTACCGATTCAACGGGCAGAAGATGGTGTAATTTTAGAACTTTCACCGGCGGCAGTAGCGGCAGCATCTTTTCCGGCAGTTTTACCTTCCAAGAAACCGGCACCTATGTGGTGACGGTCAATGCCTATGCCAACCCTACTGCCAGCTTTACGGCAAGTAATTCTACCGAGTGCACCGGCAACCCTTATCCTTATAATGCCAGCCAATGGTCAGATTGCGGCTCCTCTGATAACATCACCGTTACCATCACCAACCAACCCCCCGGCTTGGGGCCAATGAGTATTGTAGCAGGTTCTGATGCTTCCAATCCTGGGGCTGCCGGAGTGCCCCTGATCAGTGGTTTAAGGTCAACAGAAAGTGGTAGCAATTTTAAAAATTCTATTAACATTACCCAAAACCTTACTAATAGCAACATTACTAACACAAATCTGGTTGGATCGGCTTTTTTCAAGAGTTTTGTTCCGGGTGAGGGCAGCGGTATTTTCGGTATGACTTATAGCGCCGGTTGGACGGGTGGATTTGTCCTGATCTATGCGCCTCAAACTGCCAATACCTACTATTCTTCCACCTCTCCTGTCGGTTACAACTGGATATACTACCTTAAGACTTTTTCTGCCGGTAAATTTTATGTCTACAATGGTACTGATTGCTCCGGCCCTATCGGTTCCCCCACCGGCTGCTGGAGCGAATATAGCAGTACCGACCCTACCGCTAAATACGGGGATACCTCTAAAGGATTTGATGTTAAACTCAACTCTCTCAATCCCCTTAAGCCAACTACCCCTACTTTTAATGTCCACTTTTACAAAGCGCTGGGAAGCGGTACCTGGAAAACCTACGGCGTCCTAAGGGATGCGACCGGTGCGGAAAGTAGTTTGGAAACCGTTAACCCCTGATAGTCTTTTAAAGTTAAGCAGCTTTTCTATCCAGGTTCGGCAGAAAAGTCTGATGCAGTTCTCCCAAGCCTTGGCCAATATAAATCGGTTTCACTCCCGGGAGAGACGTACCGTCAGTCGCTGTCTCTGTAAAAGCAAGACCCATGCCGAAGATATGTTTTATCAAGCCGAATTTACCATTGAATATGCCAAATTGCATGTCTTTCACGCCTGAAGGCTTTTTGTCTTCAAGCTGGTACACCTTAAGAATGCTTGGGTCAATACCCGGGTTGGACCCTAAGGGCCAGTTCAGTAAAAGCGCCCTCTGCGAGGCGTCGATAAGCGACTGATAAGTTCCGGCTGACCAGACATTATTTCCGATCACCTGAATCTGTCCCAAAGTCAATGAGTTGATATCGCTATTGGGAATGTTTCTTCCGTTCAGCCATCCGCCGACAAACACCGATGACTTAACTGAATCTGTTTTGTCGTCAATAGTATATAGTACCGAATCAATGTTGGGGATAAGGATCTCTTTGACCAAACCGGCCTGGTCTTTGGTCACAGCAAGCCCCAGGGCATAAGATACTTCCGGATGCTTCAACTGCACCGACAATACCTGACCACTGACAGGATCCCTTGTTGTATCAACATAACCCCAGCTTAAAGAACTGGTAAGAGCTGGAGATAAAAACCTAGCTTTTCTGTCCAAAGTTGAAGCAATAACCAGATCCCCTCTAGTACCATAATCGCTATTTGACCACCCTTCCTGTACAGCTTTTAAGGTATTAAAATCAAAAGTCAGCTGGGATCCTCTTAGTTCAAACCCAGGTGCGCTGAGAATAGCTTTGGCAGTATTTGGTAAGAGTTTAATC
>MFCP01000011.1:0-1313 GCA_001776635.1 Candidatus Daviesbacteria bacterium RIFCSPHIGHO2_01_FULL_40_11
TTTCCACTCCACACCTCTTATACCCGCTTTCTCAAATAGTTGTTGAAGCCGTTTTACTTCCTTAGTATGTTGAAGTATTTTAATACTTTTAAAATCACTGCCTATTTCAATAATTACCATCAAGTTCCATTTAGCTCGTTATATCAACCTAATCCCCAGTCTGTTTTACAACTATCTGGTGACCCGCCTCGGATTCGAACCGAGAACCAATGCCTTAAAAGGGCACTGCTCTACCGTTGAGCTAGCGGGCCTTACGAAACGAAACTTATTGTACTAAATTTGGATTGGATTTGCTATGATTGGCCCTATGGGTATAGGTTTAAACTGGGTGGATTTAGTGATTATCGGAGTACTGATACTTTTTGCCTTGGAATCCTTAGGCAGACCGTTGATTTTGGAACTGGTGGATTTTGCCAGCTTTCTTTTAGCCGGACTTTTATCTTTTATCTATTACAACCTTCCGGCCGGATTTTTCGAGGCCCAATTTAAAATTCCGCACGGGTTAAGCCTGGTTTTAGGCTTTACGACAGTCTGGTTTTTATCGGAGACTGTTTTTTTTCTTTTAATCAGACTGTATTTACCGAGGATTCTAAAGATTAGGATCCCCGGGTCCAGGATTCTATCAATAATACCGGCAACGCTTAGGGGTTTGGTATTTATTGCCTTGACTTTGGTGATGATTGCTACTTTCCCTATCCAGCCGACTATAAAAAAAGCTGTTTTAGATTCAAGCTTCGGTAGTCAAATCCTTAAAAATGCCTATACACTGGAGCAGCCGGTAAAACAAGTTTTTGGGGGAGTGGCTAATGACTCTTTAACTTTTCTCACCATCAAGCCAAAGACAGACGAAAGAGTCAATCTGGGTTTTCAAACAAACCAGATCTCTGTCGACTCTGCATCAGAGATAAAAATGCTAGATTTAGTTAATGAAGAAAGAGTGAGCAGGGGGTTAAAAGCTTTGGTGTTTGATGAACGACTTCGGGTTATAGCAAGAGCACATAGCGAGGATATGTTCAAACAAGGTTATTTTTCCCATTATTCACCGGAGGGTTTGACTGTAGCAGATAGGGCGCTAAATTCGGGAATTGATTTTCTGGTGATAGGAGAAAATCTGGCTTATGCACCAAGCGTAGAATTGGCTCACAGCGGATTTATGAACTCAGAGGGCCACAGGGCCAATATTTTATCCGAAAATTACGGCAAAATTGGGATAGGTGCAATAGACGGGGGAATTTACGGCAAGATGTTCACCCAAGTGTTTTTGAACTAGAGGATAGATTATTGAAGATGGGAAACAGAGGCTGGAATACGAA
>MFCP01000011.1:1337-10996 GCA_001776635.1 Candidatus Daviesbacteria bacterium RIFCSPHIGHO2_01_FULL_40_11
AACCTTCTTTTTAGGAATTGGTTTTTTATTATTTGGAACTAATTTTGAATCAGTACCACCCTCATCATTTTCTCCTACACCTGAGGTTTGGGGAACACCGATTGCTACTTCCTCGGCTGCAGTAGAAGTGGACGGAGAAAAGGCTGTAGTTACGAAAGTCGTGGATGGGGATACAATAGTGGTATCCTTTGGTGGAAATAATGAGCAAACTGTTAGACTGATAGGGATAGATACTCCGGAAACTGTTGATCCTCGCCGTCCTGTTGGTTGTTTTGGGAAAGAAGCCAGCAATAAAGCGAAAGAATTGCTTTCCGAAAAAGAAATTATTTTACAAAAGGATGTATCCGAGACAGATAAATATCGTCGGCTTTTAAGGTATGTCTTTCTGCCGCTTCCGGATGGCCGAATCCTGTTTGCGAATGATTATTTGGTAAGAGAGGGGTTTGCAAAAGTTTTAACTTATCCGCCTGACGTGAAATATAATGAACAGTTTAGGCAAGCGGAAAGGGAAGCAAGGGAAGACAATAGAGGATTGTGGGGAAAATGTAAGTAATGTGATAAACTAAAATTGTATGAAAAAATTTACTATACAATTTATACTTCTAATTTTAGTTATCGCTGGTGCGGTTTTTTTCTTTCAACAAAACCTGGATCTTTCCAACCTGCCGTTTGTGCCGAAGCAGTCTGTATTTAAGGAGCTGGAGATAAACGGCAACAAACTTAAGGTTGAGGTAGCCGATACACAGGATAAGAGAAGTAAGGGTTTAGGGGGGAGAGAAAAACTAGCATCAGGCGAAGGGATGTTGTTCGTTTTCCCGAAGCAAGATAGATATCCTTTTTGGATGAAGGGGCTTTCATTCCCCCTGGATTTTATTTGGATAAGGGGAGGGGAAATTGTAGACCTTTTGCATAATGTTCAGCCACCGGCGCCGGGGCAAACAGACGCGTCACTACCAATTTACCAATCAATAGAAGAGGTAGATAAAGTTTTGGAAGTTACCGGGGGAACGGTAGAGCGTTTAAATATTAAAGTAGGTGATAAAGTAGAAGGGATATGATTGAAGTACTGCCTATTAGGTTATTAACGGATCAAGATGCTCTTTTGTTTGGCCCTTTAAACGTCTCATTGGGTAAACTCGGAAGATCAGGATTTCCTGTTGCGCCGGGTATTGTTTTAACACCACCCCACCTAAAACTTAAGACCACCTTGGAAAATTTTAACTTTGGATCAAAAGAGGTTTTCCAGCAGTCGCTGACCTTAGTTAAAAAAGAGATCAACAAAATTCCGGTACCGGAAATTTTAACCCGGGAGGTAGGTAAGCATAAACAATTCCTATTGAATGGAGAGAAGATTAAGGGTGTTAAGGCAGTATGGTCGGCACTGCTTAATTTTTGGCTGGATCAAATTAAAGCAAGGCTTTGGAATAATGGTTTTTTTACAGGTATTACAGATAACTTGGATCCCAAAGTAGTAATTTTTATTAAGGATATAAAATCCCATGGCATAGCTTACGAAGACAGTTTTCAAGACGATGTGATGGTGAGTACAAAATCAGGCAAGCTTCATCCGACCGACCTTAAGAGGATTGTTGAGCTGATAAAACTTGCCAACAAAAAATTATTCATTCCCAATGAGTATGAATGGATGGTGGACAAGGGGGTTAAGTTAGTTGGTATAAAACCTTATACTTTTTCTCCCGTCACAATGAACCCTTCTACCGTCACCCTGAGTGAAACGAAGGGTATAGTTCCGGATCAGAATGACAAGAGTAAAAGCGCTGTTAAAGTTTTTTTTGATTTATCTTTAGGTCTAACTATCGAAAAAGAGGTAGACGGGGTTTATATAGCTTCAGAAAAAATATTTGATTTAAACAAGCCCAACGATTCTTTTGAGAATTTGGTTTTTAAAGTAGTTGAATCAGCTATGACTTTTCCTAACTCTCCTGTTTTTTTGAAACTCGCTGATAAGTCAGAAGGGATGGGTAGAGTTCGCGGTAGCTTAAGATTACTTCATCAAAAAAGCCTGTTTGATCCGATGGTGGATGCTTTGGATTTTGCCCGTCATAAAAAGGGTCTGACTAATATCCATATTGTGATTCCATTTGTCAGGGGAGTAAATGAACTCCTGCAGGTTAAAAGGGAGCTCTCTACTAAAAAATTAATGAGGAAAGCTTCACTTGAGTATTGGATGGAAGTTGCAGTACCCGAAAACGTTATTAATATGGAAGAATACCTGATGGCGGGGATTGATGGGGTGGTTTTAAACCTGGATGAGTTGATAGCGCATTTAAATGGTTTTGATCCAATTGAGGCAGATCTTGCATTTTATAAAAATGAGGTGGAGGGGTTAATTAAATTCCTGGAAGATGGAATCAGGCTTTTACACAAGTCCAAAATTCCATTTATAGCCTACGGCAGTTTAAACCTTTATCCAAAAGTGTTGGAATTTTTAGTGGAAAAGGGAGTTTATGGAGTGGTAGCGGAAAAATATGAAGCACATTCGACTAAAGATTTGCTTTACCAGGTTGAAAGAAGGATAGTTTTAAGAAATTCATGATGTTATAATCCGTTTAATATGGCTAGCGCTGAAAAAAAGCACGCACCCTCTTATCGGCCCGAAGGTTTCTCGATATTAGACTCGGTCTCTGACCATACAATGTTGGGTCCTATTTTTGCTATACTCTTGGTCTCTCATCCACGTAGGGCGTTAAATATCTTAATAAAAGAGGGACCGAAAGGAATAGCTAATGGATATAGAAAATTTTTTAATAATACGAGACCTGTTTTATATTTTAGACCACCTAAACAATAAAATATATTCTCCTTTGGGGTTTCTGAGCTCTTCCAGCCATTTTGTAAGAGGCTTTGATTCCACACTTTGGTGAACTTTGGTTAGCTCATGAGCTAAGATTACTTCTATATCACCAAATGATTCTTCCATATCATGCAATAGCCCCAACAGTTTATGTGGTGAGATAAAAATAACATTGGTTAGCGGCACTTTTTCACCAATTACCCCAATTTTTCCTAACCAATCCTTTCGATGGCCTGGTTTTTCCGGTGGGTAACCTAAGAATAAAAATTTATCCGGAGGAAGGCCAGAAAGAGTGAGAGCAGTTAAAACAGATGAGGGGCCTGGTAATGAATCAACTGGTATTCTCTGGTTAATACATTCACGGACTAGTTTGTACCCTGGATCAGAAACAAGAGGAGTTCCAGCATCAGAGACCAAAGCCATGGTCCGACCTTCACTTAATTGCTGGATAATTCTGGAAACCTCTTTTGCCTCATTGTAGTCATTTAAAACAACGAGAGGCTTTTTAATTTCGTAGTGGTTAAGTAGCAAGGCAGTCCTTCTGGTATCTTCACAAATTATCCCATCTACATCTTTTAAAACCTCCAAAGCTCTTAAAGTGATATCTTTCAAATTGCCAATAGGCGTAGGAACGATGTATAACATGACGAGAGTATATCATGACTTAAGGGGAAATTAGCTTTTCTCTCCGAGGATGATATTGCCAAAAACATAACTTAAGAAATCTTTCTCAAAGCCTACTTTAGCGGATTCTTCTTTAATAGATTTAATGGCCGGTTCATCAATAGGAGAGCTCCAGAGAATAACAAAATCTTTTAATATTGTATTCATTAAGAATTTCTTGATTTTCATTAATATATTTCAGCTGAAGGGCAGGATTAAGAATTATGTTAAGGACATTAATTTAAATTTAGTCTTAGTCTTATTCTTAAGATATTAACCTAAAGTTAATTCCTGCCCCCAGCCTGAATGAATTAAATTTATCAGAAAAAAAGCGGGTATTCTGTTACTTAGATTACAAGATTTGCTACTTGAGGGAATTTAACTTAAGACTTCCCGGACTTCTTCAACCACATCGGCAAGTTTCACATTGCTTTTAACCAGAAAATCATAAACTCCGATCTTCATTGCCTCTGATACTTTTCTCTGGTCATTTAAGTTAGACAGGATAATGACAGGTACCCCCTTACCCCACTCATCCTTACGCAACTTTTTCAGCATAGTCAATCCATCCATTTTGGGTAAAATGACATCCAGTAAAATTAAATCGGGGTGGTTTTGCAAAGCCAATTTGATGCCTGCTTCCGCGGTTTGCGCGGTAGTTACTGCAAACCCGGAGTCTTTAAATTTGTCGGACAAAAGCTCCAGCAAAACAATTTCATCTTCAATAAGCAATACTTTTTTTGTCTGACCGCTCATAGTTGCATCCTGTCTTTTTCTTTTGACTGAATAACCTCCAGCTCAAAGGGTAGCATAACGGTAAAAGTCGTACCTTGCCCTCGTCTTGATTTGACTGTAATTTTACCACCCATGTGGTTGATGATTCCACTGGTGATATAAAGTCCGAGTCCCGAGCCTTCAAACTTATCCTTGACATTTTGAGCCCGGTACATTTTTTGGAATATTCTCCCCTGGGCTAATTTTGGGATTCCCACCCCCGAATCGCTAACTTGTAAAATCAGCTCTTTTTCCGTCTTTGAAATTTTCAAACTGACTGTTCCGCCGGCAGGGGTAAATTTGACAGCATTAGATAGGAGGTTGTGCAAAATCATGTAGACGGCATTGGAGTATGTTTGATAAGCACTAATATTTTTGTCTGCAATAAGCTTAAATTTGATTTTTTTATCATTAATCCGGTTTTTTAAATCCGCAATCACATTTGAGGCTATCTTCGCAGGGTTAACTTCCTCATATTTATATGAAAGGATCCCGAACTCCATCCGGGTGGCATCCAGCAGGTCATTGGTGAGTTGTATCATTCTTTGGGTTTGGTCGTAAATGCGGTCCAGGAATTTTCTTTGCTCGCTGGAATACCCTGTATTATCCTCATTTAGCCGCTCTATTGACCAAGCAACTGCTGAGAGGGGAGTGCGCAAGGTGTGGGAAGCAAAGTAAAGGAATTCATCTTTGGCCCGGTCAGTAGCCACTTGCTGGCTGACATCACGGTAAATATTGACCGCTCCAACAACTCTACCGTCTAAAACTACCGGCGCCGAGGTGATAAACAGGGGAATCTTTCTAGTGCCTTTCTTTACCAAAAAATAAATCCCATGCCCAACCTGAGCAGTGGTCAGCGCCAGCCGGATAGGACGCAAGTCCTTGGGTATTATCTTGCCTTGTTCGTCTGCCAGTTTAAACTGCGTAAACAACGATTTTCCTAACGCATCCTGCATCTTCCAGCCAAATATCGCTTCGGTTTTTTTATTCAAGGCAATAATTTTCCCTTCTTTGTCCATGGCTATTACCCCATCACCAATACTTTCCAGTAAAGCTTTTTCTTTAACATATTCTTCTTGCAAAGACCTGTTTACAGCTTCCAGCTGGGCAGCACGCTTCACCAGTTCTGTTTCCGCTTTTTTGTGCTCGGTAATATCATGCTGGATTTGCATATAGAAAACCGGCTTGTCCGTCTGACAGATGGGAACATAGCTGGCATCAATTTGGTAAAGCGATCCGTCTTTTCGTTTATTGATAACCTCCCTGGTAGTGAAAGATTTACCTTGCGTTAGCGCCCGATAAAGCTTTTGATATACCCTAAGGGGGGTTTTGCCGCTTTTTAAAATCCTGGGATTTTTACCCTTGAGTTCCGATAATTTATAGCCTGTTAATTTTTCAAAAGCGGGGTTAATATAAACAATATGGGGGTTAGTGTCCGTAATAACGACCGCTTCAGGTATTGTTTCTAATACCCTTAAATAATCGAAGGCCGCAATGTTCATTTCTACTCAAGCTCCGCTTTCAGCAGTTCCAATTTCGGGATGGCAATAAAGTGACCGTCATACGAAATGAGCTTTTTGTTTATCAGATTATTAATTTCTATTGTTACCCGCTCCCGTGACAAACCTGTGAGGCTTGCGATATCGTGATGAGTAAACCAATAGGAAATAATTGTACTTCCTCCCGCGCCCGCTTTACCAAAATATTCAGCCAGATCCAAAATAGTAGCCACCACTTGCTCATAGGCATCACCAAAAATTTTAAGCTCCAGTTTTTTGATGGTTGATTCGGAGAAGGAAGTTAACTGTCGTATTATTTCTAAATTGGCAGAGGTTTTTTCTGCAATCAACTGTTCCAATTTACCCTTTTCACAGCTGTAAACTTCCACCGGCGTTAAAGACTCAAAATAATATTCGCTAGACTGCAGATCTTTATTCCACAAAATAGGAAAAATAGAGGAAGGAGAAAATATATGTAATGTTAGCTCGTTACCATCTCTGGATACAGTATATAATCTGATATAACCCTGATTTAAATAAAAGATGTGATTTAAATCATCAGAATCTGAGATGGTTTCCTTTCTTCTAAAAAGCATCGGCTTAAATTGTTTTGAGAAACTCTCCAGTATGGGAAACTTTGTATCCATCGGGACGCGAAGGAGTATAACATTTTAGCAGATTTCTTTGCAAATTATATAGTTTAAGCATATCCTGGGAAGAAGTCGACTTTGATTTGGCTATCGGAAAGCCCCATTCCTTTGATGGTAGTAACAAAGGCATCAACCATACTATGTGGACCGGACAAGTAAAAGATTCTATCTTTCCAGTCAGGAACTTCTTCCCGGATAGCGTTAGCATCAAGATAGCCTACTCTGCCTTTCCATTTGGCCGGAACACTTGCAGTATCAGTTAAAGCATAAACTGTTTTAATGCCTAATTTCTTGGAAGCAGCGTCAAAGATATCTTTGTAAACAATATCCTGGGCCAGTTTATTTGAATAAAGTAGGACGATGTCCCGTTTTTGTTTTCTGTCTAAAAGATACTTAATCATGCTTCGGTACGGCGTTATGCCGATTCCTCCTGCTATAAAGCAGAGTTTTCGGTTGGGATCTTTTGGTAGGGTGAATTCTCCTGCCAGAGAAGATGCAATTATTTCAGCACCAGGTCGAAGTGACAGTAGTGTTTTTTTAAAACTGCTGGAGTTTGGGTAGAATTTTATGCCGATACGTAACTCATCTTCGGTGGGGGAGGCGGCAATAGTAAAATAGCGTCGGGAGCCCCTTGAGTCAGGATCCTTATGCGCCAGCGTCCATTCCAGGTATTGGCCTGGCGCAAATGCAATTTTTTTATCTAAACTAAAGACAAAGTCATAAGAATCAGGAGAGGTTTGAATTTTTTTCTTTAATTTAAGCAAGAGTTTCCGTTTGGGACTGACAATGTAGGAGAAGATATTGCCGACAAGAAGAGCAGTTTCCAGGGGAAGAAAGTACAAGGTCCCAACCAACCCCCCGTAAATAATTTGAAATTTTTTGGCCGGGGGAGTTGTTTGCGGCTCAGTCAACATGATAAAGCTAAAAAAGAGAATCGGGGTGTTGAGGACTACTTCTTGAATAAACGGCAAGAGAGTTCCACCTTTTAAAAGACTAAACCCAACAGTAAAAACTAAGGCAGCAGCGAAAAAAGTTAAAACCATCCCAAATTTTCTGATTTTTCTTACTACCAGTAGCCCCCCAATTAAGACAGCCGGCATCATCCAGGGGTTACCTACCCACCAGCTGGCAGATTTGTTTAAGGTGATAGCGGTCAAGAAGACTGCAAAAGCAGCCGGGTTAAAGATATGTTTTTTGTTGATGGTCAAGATATATTTGGACCCTTGCGATAAAAAAGCTGCTCCAGCTAAAAACAAGGCATCTTCAAAGTTCCTGGCCGGAGTAATAATGAGGGCCAAAATTAAGGCTGAAATATAGACTGACTCAAGGTTAGTTTGGCTTTTAAAAACTTTGGCAAAAACAGTATTTGTCACCCAGCAGACAGCTACTAAAAAAGCGGCTGAAAAAAGCAGGGAAATAAAATTGAATGATAGAATTCCAAGAAAACTTAAGGTCGCGGCAAAGAGCAAAAGAAATATTAGAGTATAGAGTACCAAACGGTACATGGTGATGCCGTTTAGAAAATCATCTATAATTTTCAGCATATTGTAATCATTAGACCTTAACTAGTAATATGTAGAGTATGCTTGAAAGTGTAGCAAATTGGATTGTAAATGTCATCTCAGCTATGGGTTATCCGGGCATAGTCTTAACAATGGCCATAGAATCCGCCCTAATTCCACTTCCTTCCGAAATCATCATGCCTTTTTCTGGTTATTTAGTTTCTGCGGGCAGGTTTGACCTTAATTTGGTAGCTCTCGCAGGAGCTATTGGTAATGTGATAGGTTCCCTGGTGGCTTATGCCATTGGTTACTGGGGCCATGAAAAATTAATAAGAAGGTTTATCAGGAAATTTGGCAGATGGATTTTGATTTCTGAGAAAGAGTTAGATGAGACGGAAAAATTGCTTCACAGGTTCAAAGATTTGGTGGTTTTGGGAAGCAGGGTAGTCCCGGGGATCAGGACTGTGATATCGCTGCCTTGCGGGTTTGCTAAGCTGCCTCTGGGGAGATTCATAGTTTTGACATTCATAGGGTCGCTGATATGGTCATACTTTTTAGCTTGGATTGGATTTGTTTTAGGAGAGAATTGGGATAGCTTAGGGCCGTATTTCCATAAAGCAGACGCAGCTGTGGTGGTACTGATAATTGGAGCTATTCTATTCTATGTCTACCACAAACTTAAGAATTAGCTACTGAAAACGCCTGATTACCCCTGTGCATTTTCCTTGAATTTTTACATCTGTGGCATAAATTGGGGACATTTGGGAATTGGCCGGTTCTAAACGGATGCGGTTTGGCTCTTTGAAAAACCGCTTCAAAGTGGCCAGGCCATTCTCGAGAAGTGCCACTACTATATCTCCGTCCACGGCATTATCTTGTTCTTCAATAATGACGAAGTCTCCGTCTAAAATTCCATCTTCTATCATGGAATCACCTTTGACTTGCAGAACGTATGAGCGTTTTTTGCCCGAAACCATGTTTGGGGCAACCTTAATTGTAGCGTCAGGGTCTGTATAGGTCATGATCGGTTGCCCGGCCGCTATAAAACCCAAAACAGGCAGTTCAATACCTCTCAAGGCGGAGGAAATTTTTTGATCTAAAACTTCGATTCCCCGTACTGCTCCTTCAAATTTTTTAATAACACCCTTATGAGCTAAAGCTTGCAAGTGTTCGTGGACTGTGGCCAAAGAGGAAACTCCGATAGCTTCGGCAATTTCTCCTAAAGTTGGGGAATAACCATATTTATCAATATATTGCTTAAGAAAGCTTAAAATCTGTTTTTGTCTTCTGTAAAGCGTGATTGGCATACCAAAACTTTACCAAATACAACCCGAAGTTGTCAAGCAGTCAAATCTAATTGGAACGGCCTGTTTTAGGAGGTGCATTAGGTACTACCACTGGTGCAGGAGTACTGGCTGGGGAACTGCTGCCACTATCACCTCCTCCGGGACCGCCACTTCCTCCGCTTCCACCTGAGTCAGATGGTGTTGGTGTTGGCGTAGGAGTGGGTGTGGGGGTTGGTGTAGCAGTAGGTGTAGGGGTTGGAGTATGGGTGGCAGTTACTTCTGCGTTATAAGCCCGGAAATGATTGAAAAAACAGCCTCCTACGTAAATCTTTTTACCGTCGGGGGAAACATCGAAAGTATAAGCTTGAAAAAAACCATTCATACCCCAGAGGGTGCTGGGAACTCCCCAGGTAGTGAGATTACCCGTGGCTGTTTCAATAGCGGCAAAACCCCCTCTTTGTTGACCGTTG
>MFCP01000012.1:0-7533 GCA_001776635.1 Candidatus Daviesbacteria bacterium RIFCSPHIGHO2_01_FULL_40_11
TCAAGGTCCCGTTTTCCACACCCTTATCGTATTTGCAAACATTCTTACTACAAGTCCCGAACAAAATCTCCTGTTCATACTCCCCTTTTTTCTCTTTAGTATCAATAGTACCCATAACTCCTCTATCTATTGACCCAGAAGTATTTCCTTCGCCGTCTTCGGAAATTTTGCTGCCTGCAACTACTTTCTCATCAGGAGTACTGGTATAAGCCAATTCATAAGAAATGCTGTCGTATGAACCGGTTCTTTGAAGGTTTAAACTCAAGGCATTCCCGTCTCTTCTGGGGAAAAGCAGGGCGAATGGGCCTTCCGCATCAAAAGTAAGATCAATCTCTTCTGTCGGACCAGATTGTTTAGCGGTAAGACCTTGAAAAGCTAAAACTCCCCCAACACCTATGAAAATCAAAACTATTATCAAAATGGCTGTAATTTTATGAAGAAGAAACCAACTTTTTAATTTGTCCATATGGCAGATTAAATTCTTTTCGTTAAGTATTCCTTAAGCTCATTGATTTTGACCCTATCTTGTTTTGCGCTATCCCTATCCCTGACTGTAACCATTTCATCCTCCAGACTTTGAAAATCTACAGTCACACAAAAAGGTGTACCAATCTCATCCTGGCTGGCATACCTTTTTCCGATATTCCCCCTATCATCCCACGCTACCATGAAGTCTTTCTTCAGGTCAAGATAAACTTTGCGGGCTTCTTTTATAAGCTCAGGCTTGTTTGCCAAAAGCGGGAAGACTGCCACCTTGTAAGGGGAGAGCGATGGCTTAAGCTTTAAAATAACCCTGCCTTCTTGTTCATTGTAAGTATCAAGTAGCACAACCAGTACTGACCTGTCTACTCCCCAGGTTGGCTCTATCACATGAGGTATAAACTCCTCACCGGTCTCAGGATCTTTATATTTTAAATTTTGTCCGGAGTATCTCTCGTGGTTTTTTAAATCAAAATCTGTTCGGTACGCCAGTCCATACAGCTCACTTCTCCCAAAAGGAAAATCGTATTCAAAGTCAATGGTCCTTTTGGAATAATGGGCTCTCTCTTCTGTGCCAATCTCATGCTCATGAATTTTATCTAGATTCACACCCAGGTCATCTTTAATCCAACTTAACATCTCTTTTCTCCAAACTTCAAAAACTCCTTGCCAATCAGCGTCCTGTTTTGGAGGAGGGATAAAATATTCAATCTCCATCTGTTCAAACTCCCTGGTCCTGAAAATAAAATTGCCGGGAGTGATCTCGTTCCTGAAAGCCTTACCGATTTGGGCAATCCCAAAAGGCAATCTCAGCCTGGAGGTATCCAGAACGCTTCTAAAATCCGCAAACATCGCCTGGGCTGTCTCCGGCCTAAAGTAGGCAATGTTCGAGGTCTCTTCTGCGGGTCCTATAAAAGTTTTAAACATTAAATTAAACATCCGTTCGGGGGTCGTGGAATCCCTTGCTCCGCAGTTTGGACAAACTTCTTCTTTGATAGAATCTGCCCGAAACCGCTCGTGACACTTTTTACACTCCACTAGCGGATCTTGGAAGTTTGCCACATGACCTGAAGCTTCCCAAACCTTAGGGTTCATAATCAAAGCCGCGTCAATTCCTACTATATCTTCCCTTAAGTTGACAAATCTCTTCCACCAGGCCTGTTTAATATTGTTTTTAAGCTCTACTCCCAAAGGGCCATAATCCCAAGAATTAGAAAGTCCCCCGTAGATCTCAGATCCCGGAAATATAAACCCCCTTCTTTTACATAAAGCAACAATTTTGTCCATTAAATCGTTCATAGTTTTTTCAAAAGTTGTCTGCTTTTTAACCTCCCCTCAATCACTCTTTCTACATGATACCGCAGTATACGTTCCAGTTCCAGAGCCTCTTTTCCATTTATCTGTAACTTATCTATCTCATCCCATGACATCACCTCCAAGTCTTCTAATAACTTTGAACGTACACTCCCGGTGTGGAACTGAGCTGACACACCGGGAGTGGAACTTCGAAATGTCGCAAAGCCCATGAGAGAAAGGATTTTTACTTCAAATGCTCTAACTAAAATCTGCCTGGGCTTCCTGGATAATCTTTGCAAAACATTCACCAAATGCTCATACAAAATCCTGCTTTCCTGGTTTTCGGCAGTTAATTTATCAACTAACTCAATAATATGGAAGGCATAAGTTGATAAAGTCAAATCCTCTTTCAACTTTTGGTATGTATCCAGGCTAGTTGCTTCAGTCAAAATTAAAAAGGTCTTTGCCTGATGTAAATACAGAGAAACCCTATTAAGAAGTTCTACATTGCCTGCCCTTCTTGAAGTAATTCGCCTCACCCCTTTTGCTAAAATCGAAATTTTGCCTTTTTGCAGAGTAAAAACAGTTAAAATCCGATCCGCCTCACCCAAATTTCTTCTTTTTAAAATAATCCCTTCAACCTTAATCCCCTGCATGTATTAAAACAGCAACTAGAGCGAGAAATTAAATTCTTTATCTTGTTCTAGATCAAAATCTGCCACTCCCCTTCCGTTGAGCTTGATCTTATAATGAAAATCTTTTGCGCCCGGTTGTTTTTGAATCATTAACATATATTTCCCTTCCGGATTATAAGGAACTGAGTATTCAATCTCTAATTTCCTCGTGTTTTGAGGCCTGACTTGAATAAATGCCTCAAATACTGTTTTATCTAAATCCTGAGTTGTACTGACCTGGCTTTCAGAACCCTTGGAAGATAGAAGCTGACTGCCTTTTGGCACATAAAACCTGACATAGTCACGATTAATCCCATTTAGCCAAATCCCAAAAGGCTGATCATTTTTATATTCAACAATTATTTTCTTTTTGACCGTGCCATCTTTTTGAGGGTTTATCTCCTGGGTTACTGTTTGCTCCACATACAAATTAGATTTTCCACCGGCAAAATTTGAATCATTAATATGTAAATAATCCCCATCAAAACTATTAATCTGTCCTGTCCAGTTTAAAGCAGCTAATGCTTTTTGAGTATTGTCATCATGCATGTAAAATATAATATGCTTATGGTTTGCCAACCTGGCTATAGTCTCTGCAAGTTGCGGCAGTTTCTCAACATCTGCTCCGACTGACCTAGCTAAAATTTGCTGCATCAAGACTCCCAACACTGCCTTTCTATCTTTTTCTCCTTTTGCGGCAATCTCTGCATAAGATTCCAGTTCATAAATCACATTCGGACAATTGCATCGTTTATCAATTTCCGCCGAATATGTGGTACCGAAAACATCAATCGGACCGGTCACTTCAATTAATTCCTCAACTACTTGCGAGTCGATATAAATAATCCCATCATATGGTAAACCTTCTCCCAACAGTTGGTACATCCGCTCAAACTCTTTGGCAGCAGTTGGTACATCAGGTGAAATATTTGAATCTCTCATACTCCAAGCAGACCTGGGTTTACCGGAAACTTCAGGTAAATATTTAACAATCGGAGCTGGGGGGGTTAGGGGGCAAATTTTGGTCAAACAAACATTTAACAACTTTTCATCTAACCTGTAGATATCATCTGAGGTACTTGCATTCACTTGTCCGTTATTTATTGTCAGCGTTGCATAAGCTGTTAAAAAGCCACCGGTTGGCCTGATCTCCTTATCGTTTTGGAAAAGAAGAAAATAATTTTTAGGCTTCGGGATTCCCAAAGCCTCGGGTGTAATTACAAGAGCCGCTTTTCCTTCTTTAACTGCCACTTCGGCACCCAGTATAAAATACTTTGCAACTTCTAGATTTTTCCTTACTAGTTTACCTTTAAACTTTTCGGGGTATTTACTGGTATCAATATTCTTAACCGAATCCGCGGCTTTTGTTAAATTACCTTCTACCTGAGGCAAAAAAGGCAGTGATTTATTTAAAATATTTAGAGCCTGAGTTACTCTCTCCGGGCCACTTTTTTGGTTGCCGTTAAACTGAAGTTCTTCTTTTGCGCCTTCAAGGTTTGATAAAATTCTATCTAAAGCTGTTAACTCTTCCACACCGGCGTTTACCAAACCCTTTGCATCCGAATAATATCCGCCCAAGATTGGAATAATCCTAAGCCAAAACAAAAAGCTCAAAGAAATATTTGCTTTTTGTAAACCATTTTTTGTGGCTGTCAATTCTCTTCTTAAACTATCAAACTGTTGACTCTTGTATGCTGCAACTAAACCTTTTACATGAGAAGTCGTTTCTCGCAGTCCCAAAAATAAAAAAATTGAAGGAATAATTAAAGCAACTATGCCGATAAATACAATTACGACCAATCTTCTCTTGCCTTTACCAGAACCTACTCTTTTATATTTTTTATCGGCCAAATTTAACTTTCTGTTTAAATTTACGAACATCTATACCGCCCCCCTTCCTGATATCACTGCAGGAATAGTTTTAAGTATTAACCAGAAATCATAAAAAATGGACCTTCTTTTAACGTATCTGGCATCCATCATTACTCTTTTATCGAAATTAATCTCAGACCTTCCGGTAACCTGCCAAACTCCTGTTAAACCGGGTTTACCCGATAAAATAACTTTAACATATTTTCTGGACTGCGGGTAATTTCTTTGCTGCTCTTCAAGCTCATAAGGATAATATGCTCTGGGTCCAACTAAACTCATTTCGCCTTTTAGGATATTAAAAAATTGGGGTAATTCATCAATTGAATATTTTCTGATAAATTTTCCAACTCTTGTAACTCTTGGGTCATTAAATATTTTATAACTATTCTTTTTGTATTGTTCCAAAAGCGTGGGATTTTTCTCTAAAATTTCATGGGCATTTTGTACCATCGACCGGAATTTATATATTCTGAAAAGCTTGCCATCCTTACCAGCCCTCATAGGGGTATCAGCCATAATCGGTCCTAGTGAATCTAATTTAATAGCCAGAGACACAAATAAAAGAAGTGGGGAAAGAAAGCTTAATCCTACAACTGATCCAACTATATCCGTTAATCGTTTCAAAAAATCATAAATCATGGGTTATAATAGTTTACAACAAAGAAGCAACTGCCTGCTTAAAACTCTTGGTAAAGTTTTCCTTGCTGAAATTTGCAGCATTCCTTATACAATCTGCCGGATTGCTTGCGCAAGACTCTAACCTAAGCAGAGCATTCTTTAAACTTTTAGTTGTTTGCTCCGGAAAAAGTATACCTGTTTTTTCCGCAACTACGGTTTCCAAAGCGCCTCCTTCGGCAAATGCCACTACCGGTTTTCCCAAGGCTTGAGCTTCCAAACTGGCTAACCCGAAATCCTCAATTCCAGAAACAAGTAAAGCCCGGCACCCTGCAAGAATTTGCACCACAATTTTGTCATCCAGTTCTCCTTCTATTATCTTGAGCGGGATTCCCAATTCCTGACAGGCTTCCTCTGCCAAATCAAATCTTTTATACTTATTAGGCCTTCCTACTACTGTAAAATAGCCTCCGTCAAAAGTTTCCACGCCTTTAAATCTGTCCAGATCCACAAAAGGGTAGACCACTTTTGAGTCTACGCCGTAAACTTTTTTAATTCTTTTTTTGGCATTCTCAGAACCGGCTATAAAGTGATCCACCCGGCGGGCTGCTACTTGATCATAAATACGCAATTTTGTCATCAATATTTCTCCTAAACCATAATTTTTTTCTCCTGAAAAATGCCATAAAAATCTTGGTGGGGTATGCAAGTAACAAATATGTTTTGTTTCGGGTTTGGTAATAATACTTTTGGCAAATCTAGTGGTATGAGAAATAACCAAATCATACCCGTCAAAACAAAATTGCTCAAAAGCCAGCGGGTAAAGGGGGAGCAGTGTTTTATAGAAATTCTTCCATCCGGGGATTTTTTGCAAAAAAGAAGTGATAACATTTTTGGTACCAAAATTTCGCATTAGCGTATTATTGGTACTGTCAAATACCGATGTATAAATTGGGGCAGCGGGATAGATTTCAGAAAGACCCAATAACACCCTTTCCGCACCACCCCATTGCACAAGGTCATCATGAACAACTGCTATACGCATTGCTGGTAAGGACCTGCTTCGCACTTCGCAAAGAGAAATTTTAGCTCGTGCTCGTAGAACCTGTTAATCCTCCTTTGTAGAATTATAAACCCCCAGAGTCTCTCTGGCCAATTTCTGCCAGCTAAATTCCTTGTATCTTTTTAGTCCTTTTTCTACCAGCGTCTGTCGCAATTTTTCATCGTCTAAAACCTTAGAGATTTTTCCCGACATATCATCCACTGAGGCCGGATCAAAATACAAACAGGCATCTCCTCCCACTTCTGGCAAAGAAGCAGTATTTGATGAAGCCACCGGACAAGAACAAGCCATTGCCTCAAGTATAGGTATACCAAAGCCTTCTTCAAAAGATGGCATTACGAAAACCTCTGCCCCTTTATATAACGCTACCAGCTCTTCATCCGTCACAAACCCTGTATAAATGATCCCCTCGTGCTGATTTTCCTTTTTTAACCTTTGCCAAAAGAAATGATCATACCCAGATAACACTAATAATAAGTTTTTGTATTTATCCCTTAACTGCCTAAATACCTTTATTAAACCCTCCACATTTTTATGGGGATGAGCATTACCGACATAGAATACAAAAGGCTTTCTGATTTTAAACTTATTCAAGACTTTCTTGGAGTCCTCTTTACCAATTTTCTCTACCTCCTCCAAAATGTTGTCATCAACCCCTTCCGGTGTAACCACTATTTTCTCTTTATCTACCTTCCATTCACTGATTAAGAGCTCTTGTACGGATCTTGAAGGAACTAAGATTCTCTTTGATTTATTTGTAGCTACCTTAAAAACTTTTCTATAGCCGATCTGCTTCAACTTAGACCTAAAAGGATCCAAAGTCGAGGCTCTACCCATATTACGGTGCTGATGAATTAGGTCGTGAATCGTCACTACAAACTTACCCGTATAAAAAATCGGTACATTAAAATGTGGAAAATGTACCAGACTTAAATTTAGTTGTTTTAACAGCTTAGGTAAGTTAAATTGCTCCGCAAATCCATACCAGCGAAAATCTGCTAAAATTTTCTTAAAATTTTTTGTTTCTTTAAATTCATCGTAATCTTTTTTTAACAAAAGAATAAAATATTGATTTCTCTTATCCAATACCTGAAGACTCTTTACTAGATTCCTTAAATACCTTCCTACTCCTGACTCATTGAAAAATCTTGCATCTATCCCAATTTTCATCAAGGTCTCCCTAACTGATCGTAGATCCGGCTTAATTTCCTCGCGATTGGATCCCAATCAAATTTATCTTTAACCAATTTTTTTGCCATTTTGGCAATTTTCGCTGCTAGCTTAAAATTTTCAAGAAGTTCTACTGCCGCTTTGGCAATCTCTCCCGGCTTATCCCTAACAACAATCTCTATCCCATCTTTTGCGTCAATTCCCCCTATTCCTATCGAGGTGGTCACAACCGGAAGTCCCGAAGCAAAGGCTTCAAAATTTTTATAACGTGTTCCTCCTCCTCCATAAATCGGCGCAACTAGCACAGAAGCCTGTTGATAAACCGATCTTACATCATCAACTTCCTCAACCCTAATATTATCA